>NZ_JBFAMM010000007.1:0-66410 GCF_040656535.1 Streptomyces sp. NPDC049887
GGGCCCGCCCCCCGCGCCCGGGCGCGCTCCGGCCCGCGCACCGCGCCCGGGCGCGCTCCGGCCCGCCCACCGCGCCCGGGGTCCGGTCCCACCCGGTGAGGCGCGGGGCCGGCCCGCCCGGGTCGGCCCGCGTCGGGCGCTTCCGCCTCGTGCGCGCGCCGGCCTTCAGCCGCGCAGCTCCGCCGCGCACTCGTGGAGTACGTCGAGCGTCCGCAGCAGCAGGCCGGGGCCGAAGGTGACGCGGGTGGCTCCCAGACCCCCCAGGGCGGGGACGCTCGGGCCGCCGGGGGACTTCAGCGCGTTGATCGGGCCCGCGACCTCCCGGCGCAGCCGCGCCAGGGCGTCCGCCGGAGCGGCGATCGGATAGACGCAGTCCGCTCCCGCCGCCACGTACAGCCGGGCCCGCTCGATCGCGGCCCCGGGGCCGGGCACCCCGCGCAGGAAGGTGTCGACGCGCGCGTTGACGAAGAGCGCGTCGCCCGCCTCCGCCCGGACCTCCGCCAGCCGGTCCGCCTGCCGCCGCGGGTCCACGAGCGTCCCGCCCGGCCCGGAGTCCTCCAGATTGATCCCAACGGCGCCGGTCTCCAGGACGCGCGCCACGAGTTCCCGGGCCGGCAGGCCGTACCCCGCCTCCACGTCCGCGGAGACGGGGACGTCCACGGCCCGGACGATCCGGGCGATCGCCGCGAACATCTCGTCCGGCGGCGTCCGCCCGTCCTCGTACCCGAGTGACGCGGCCACGGCCGCGCTCGGCGTGGCCAGTGCGGGGAAGCCGGCGTCGGCGAGGACGCGTGCGCCGGCCGCGTCCCACGGTCCGGGCAGCACCAGGGGGTCCTCGGGCGCCCGCCCGTGGTGCAGGTCGCGGAAGTCCTCCACGGACATCGCGGCCCTCAGCGCTTGTACTGCCCGGGCGTGTAGTGGCCGGGCGCCATCCGCGTCGTCACGGCGAAGCGGTTCCACGTGTTGATCACTGCGATCGCCGCGATCAGCTGCGCCAGCTCCGCCTCCTCGAAGTGCTTCGCGGCCCTCTCGTACACCTCGTCCGGGACGAACCCGTCCGTCAGGACCGTCACGGCGTCCGTCAGCTCGATCGCCGCGACCTCCCGGGCCGTGTAGAAGTGCCGAGACTCCTCCCAGGCGCTCAGCTGGATGATCCGGTCCACGGACTCGCCCGCCGCGAGGGCGTCCTTGGTGTGCATGTCGAGGCAGAAGGCACAGTGGTTGAGCTGGGAGGCGCGGATCTTCACCAGCTCCAGCAGCTTGGGGTCGACCCCCTGCCGGGCGGCCGCGTCCAGCCTGACCATGGCCTTGTACACCGCGGGGGCGTGCTCGGCCCACTGCATGCGCGGGCTGTGCTCGTGGTTGAAGTCGTTTTCGATCTCAGGCATGTGATCGACGGTACGCGGAACTTGGCGCATCGCTATGGTCCATTTCCATGACGAACGACTGGGCCACTTTTCGCTCCGGAGCCGGCGCCGACCTCCATGTCGAGCTGCGCGGCACCGGCCTGCGGACCGGGCTGATGGACGCCCTGCGGGAAGCCGCTCGCAGCGGCAGGCTCGCCCCCGGAACCCGCCTGCCGTCCTCGCGGACGCTCGCCGCCGATCTCGGCATCGCCCGCAACACCGTCGCCGACGCCTACGCGGAACTCGTCGCCGAGGGATGGCTCACCGCCCGGCAGGGCTCGGGCACGAGGGTGGCCCGGCGCGCCGCCCCGAGCAGGCCGGCACCGCCGCCGCGCCCCGGCCCGGCGCGCGGCCGCCCCACGTACAGCCTGATGCCCGGATCGCCGGACCTGGCGTCGTTCCCCCGTGCCGAGTGGCTGAGGGCGGCCCGCCGCGCGATCACGGCCGCCCCGCACGAGGCCTTCGGCTACGGCGATCCACGCGGCCGGGTGGAGCTGCGCACCGCCCTCGCCGACTACCTGGCGCGGGCCCGTGGCGTGTACGCCGACCCGGAGCGCATCGTCATCTGCTCGGGATACGTCCACGGACTGATGCTGCTCGGGTCGGTGCTGCGGGCCGGCGCGCCGTCGGCCGGCCTCAGGGGCCGGGTGAGGGAGGTGGCGGTCGAGGCGTACGGGCTCGACATCCACTGGAGGCGGCTGACCGACGCCGGCCTGCGGCTGTCCCCCCTGCGCTTCGACGAGCGCGGCACCCGCACCGCCGATCTCGCCTCCTCCAGGGGAGCGGGAGCGGTGCTGCTGACGCCCGGCCACCAGTTCCCGATGGGGGTCGCGCTGCCTCCGGACCGGCGCACCGCCGTGGTCGACTGGGCGAACGGAACGGGCGGCCTGATCCTGGAGGACGACTACGACGGGGAGTTCCGGTACGACCGCCAGCCCGTCGGCGCCCTCCAGGGACTGGACCCCGAGCGGGTCGTGTACCTCGGTACGGCGAGCAAGTCCCTGGCTCCGGGGCTGCGGCTGGCGTGGATGGTCCTTCCGGAGGCGCTGGTGGGTGAGGTGGCCGCCGCGAAGGGGGTGTCGGACTGGTCCTCGGGCTCGCCGGACCAGCTGACCCTGGCCGAGTTCATCTCCTCCGGTGCCTACGACCGCCATGTGCGGGCCATGCGGCTGCGCTACCGCCGCCGCCGCGACCAGCTCGTCGACGCGCTCGCGGAACGCGCGCCGGGCATCCGGGTGAGCGGCATCGCGGCCGGCATGCACGCGGTGCTGGAACTCCCGCCGGGTACCGAAGGCGCGATCGTCCAGGCCGCCGCCTGGCAGGGCCTCGCCGTGGTGGGGCTCGGCCGCTTCCGTCACCCGTCCGCCCCACCGGGTCCGGACGCTCTCGTCGTCGGCTACGGCACCCCGGCGGACAGTGCGTGGTCGGGGGCGCTGGACGCGTTGTGCCGGGTGCTTCCCTGACGCCCTCTCAGGCGCACCGCCCGGGCCCGACCGCCCCGGACCGGTCGGACCGCCGGCGCACCGGGAGCGCACGACGGCCCGGTGGAGCTCCTGACCGCCTGATCCCGACGGGCGTCCCGACACCCCTCGTGCACGGCCGGGTGCGGGCCTCCGCGCCGTCCGGGACCGGGTCAGCCGCGGTCGCCGGGCCGGGCCCCGGAGGGGCCGGACGGCGTCACCGCGGCCGGGATCTCGCCGAAGCGGGCCAGCGCCAGCGCGCCGGCCACGGATACGGCGAAGCCCAGGACCGCGAGCCAGGCGAGGCCCTCGCGGGTGCGGTCACCCAGCCAGACCACCCCCACGGCTGCCGGGACGACGGTCTCCGCGAGGACCATCCCGGCGGTGGCCGTGGTGACGGAGCCGTGGGCGAACGCCGAAGTGAGCAGCAGGAACGCCGCCGCGCCACCGAGCAGCAGCGCATACAGCGCCGGATCGGCCGGCGAGGGCCGCTCCAGCAACCGGACCGCCACTTCCGGTACCCCGAAGCCCAGACCCGCGCACACCCCCAGTACCGGCGCACGCGAACGGCCGGGCAGCCGGCCGGCGGCGGCGCCGCACAGCAGCACGCCGGCCCCGGCGCCGAGCAGTGCCCATCCCAGCCACGGTGGTGCGGGCGCCCTGCCCTCCGGCCCCGAGGCGAGCCCCAGCATCGCGAGCCCCGCGCAGACCGCGACGACCGCCGTCCACTCCGTCCGGCTCAGCCGTGCCGCCAGCACACGCGTGGCCAGTACCGCGGTTACGGCCAGACTCGCCGCCAGCGCCGCGCCGACCGCGTAGATGGGGATCAGCAGCAGTGCCACGACCTGCAGCGCGAAGCCCGCCCCGTCGAGCCCGAGTCCGAGGAGGTAGCGCCACCGGCGCACCGCGCGCACGAACAGTGCGACATCCACCCCCGCGTGGGACGCCCCCTCGTCCTGGCCGGCGGCCGCCCGGGCCGCCGCGGCCTGGAGGACGGTGGCCGTGCCGTAGCAGACCGACGCACCCAGGGCGCAGAGCATTCCAAAGATCACAAAACGACTCTAGACGTGGAGGGTTCGCGGACCCGGTTACGGACTTCCGAAGCCGCCCTCTAGTCTGTCCGGCGGCCGGTCGTCCGGCTGGAAACGTCCGAACGCCGAGGGGGAGGCCCGGAGGATGGCACGTCGCAGGCTGAGGTCGAGCACGGTGGTGCTGGGCGGTATGGGAGTGCTCGCGACGGCGATCACGTCGTGCGGTTCGGAGCCCGACAAGCGCTGCGTCGACCCCGTCACCCGCGAGGTGCTGCCGAGTTACGAGTGCGACGACAGGACCAGCGGAAGCGGCACCTACTACTACGGCGGCAGCAAGTCCGGCGGCAGGGTGTCGGGCGGCAGCTTCGACAAGGCCGCGGTGGAGCGCGGCGGCTTCGGCTGCTCCGGCTCCGGCGGCGGCTGAGGGGCCCGGCGGCATGGAGCGGCACACCGTCGAACCCCGCCCCGGCTGGCAGCGGATCGTCGAGGAGCAGGGGCTCGTCTACCCCCTCACCCGCTACCCGGACGGTTCACTGCGGCCGTACTGGGACGAGAGCGCCTACTACGCGTTCTCGCTGGCGGAGGTCGAGGCGCTGGAGGAGGTCGTCGAGGAACTGCACGCCATGTGTCTCACCGCGGCGGCCCACATCGTGGAGCACGACCGCTTCGCGGACCTCGGCATCACCGACCCCCGACTTGCTCGCCTCGTCGCCGAGTCCTGGCAGCGGCGCGCCGAACTCCCCTCCCTGTACGGAAGGTTCGACCTTCGCTACGACGGCTCCGGGCCGGCCAAGATGCTGGAGTACAACGCCGACACCCCCACGTCACTGGTGGAGGCGGCCGGCCCCCAGTGGTTCTGGATGGAGGACCGCTTCCCGGATGCCGACCAGTGGAACTCGCTGCACGAGCGCCTGGTCGACGCCTGGAGGCGGCAGGCCCCGCTGCTGCCGCCCGGACCGCTGCACTTCGTGCACTCCGACGGCGACGAACTGGGCGAGGACCTGATGACGGTCGCGTATCTGCGCGAGACCGCCCAGCAGGCCGGGCTGACCACCGAGGCGCTGTCCGTGGAGCAGATCGGCTGGGACCGGCTGTCGGGCCGTTTCGTGGACGACCGGCTCCGCTTCATCCGCAGCTGCTTCAAGCTCTACCCCTGGGAGTGGCTGACGACGGACCGCTTCGGCCCGCACGTCCTGGACACCCTGGACAACGGCGGCGGCACCGGCAGCACCTGCTGGATCGAACCCGCCTGGAAGATGCTGCTCTCCAACAAGGCGCTGCTCGCGGTCCTGTGGGAGCTCCACCCCGGGCATCCGAACCTGCTGCCCGCCTATCTCGACGGCCCGCGCGAACTCGCCGCCGGCACCGGCTGGGTCGCCAAACCGCTCCTGGGCCGTGAGGGCTCGGGCATCACGGTCCACGAGCCGGGAACGGCGCCCGAAGTGCGCGACGAGCCCTGCTGCTACCAGCAGTTGGCCCCGCTCCCCGATCTGACGGCACCCGAGGGCGACGGCTCCGGCGGCGGGAACCGCGTGGTGCTCGGCGCCTGGGTCGTCGAGAACGAGGCGGCCGGACTCGGCATCCGCGAGTCCGCCGGGCTGGTCACGGACGAGTACGCGCGCTTCCTGCCGCATGTGATCCTCTGACCGCCCGAGGCACCGGCCGGGAGGAACTCTCCGGCCGGCGGAAGCGGCCGCCCGGACGGAATCCCCCGACGGGCGGAGCCGTCCGGTCCGTGGGCGAGGGCGCCGCCCGAACGCGGCGGTGGTCCGGGGCCGGCAGGGCCCGGGTCCACCGCCCGTCGCTCACGTCCCGGTCAGGCCACGCCGCCTCCCGGACTGCGCTCCGGCGCCCCGCTCACTCGCCCGCCAGCACCGCGCGCAGCTGGTCGAGGCCCCAGTCCAGGTCCTCCTTGCTGATCACGAGCGGCGGCGCGATCCGGATCGTCGAGCCGTGTGTGTCCTTGACCAGGACACCGCGGTCCATGAGTTTCTCGGAGACCTCCCGGCCCGTGCCGTGCGAGGGAGCGATGTCGACACCGGCCCACAGCCCGCGCCCGCGCACCGCCTCCACCGCGCCGCCCCCCACCAGCAGCCCGAGTTCATGGTGCAGATGGTCGCCCAGCTCGCTCGCCCGCTGCTGGAACTCGCCGGTGCGCAGCATCGTGACCACCTCGAGCGCCACCGCGCAGGCCAGCGGATTGCCGCCGAAGGTGGAGCCGTGCTCGCCCGGCCGGTAGACCCCGAGGACCTCGGAGGAGGACACCACCGCCGACACGGGGACGACACCGCCCCCGAGGGCCTTGCCGAGGACGTACATGTCGGGGACGACACCCTCGTGTTCGCAGGCGAACGTCCGTCCGGTGCGCCCCAGACCGGACTGGATCTCGTCGGCGATGAACAGGACGTTGCGCTCGCGGGTCAGCTCCCGTACACCGGCGAGATAGCCGGCCGGCGGCACCAGCACCCCGGCCTCGCCCTGGATCGGCTCCAGCAGCACCGCCACCGTGTTCGCGCTGCACGCGGCCTGCAGGGCGGTGAGGTCGCCGTACGGCACGATCTCGAAGCCCGGTGTGTACGGACCGAAGTCCGACCGGGCCTCCGCGTCCGTGGAGAAGCTGATGATCGTCGTCGTACGGCCGTGGAAGTTGTTCGCCGCGACGACGATCTTCGCCTGGCCGGGCGGGACCCCCTTGACCCTGTACCCCCACTTGCGGGCCGTCTTCACGGCGGTCTCGACCGCTTCCGCCCCGGTGTTCATGGGCAGCACCATCTCCATGCCGCACAGCTCGGCGAGCTGGGTGCAGAAGTCGGCGAACCGGTCGTGGTGGAACGCCCGCGAGGTCAGCGTCACCCGCTCCAGCTGGGCCTTGGCGGCGTCGATCAGGCGCCGGTTGCCATGGCCGAAGTTGAGCGCCGAGTACCCGGCGAGCATGTCGAGGAAGCGGCGCCCCTCGACGTCCGTCATCCACGCACCGTCCGCCGTCGCGACCACGACGGGCAGCGGGTGGTAGTTGTGGGCGCTGTGCGCCTCCGCGGAGGCGATGGCTCTCTCCGTTGCAGACACGGGGTCTCCGTTCGTACTGCGGCGTGGGTCCACTGCGGCGTGGGTCGCCCGATCGGACCGGGGCCGGGCTGCGTGCCCCCTTTCTATCGTCGCTCGCCCATCGGATGAAGAAACATCGGGCTTCCGGTGCGGTCCGCCGGAGACCTTCCCGTTTCCCCGCCGTTCGCGCACCCGTGGCCGTGCCCCGGGGCCACCACCAGTAGGGTGGACGGTACGCACGGCGACTGGCGTACGCGGAACGAACCGCGGGGGAGCCGTGTGCGGCAGAACCTGCGAGGTGCCGCCCGCCTGGGCACCCCGGACGCACCCGCCATCTGCCCGGAGGACGCCATGCCCGTTCCCGCCACGCCCGCCCGCCATCCCGCGCTCACCGCCGCCGATCCCGAACTGGCCGCGCTCGTGGGCGCCGAGGAACGGCTGCAGGCCGACACCCTGCGGCTCATCCCCAGCGAGAACTACGTCTCCCGGGCGGTGCTGGAGGCATCCGGGACCGTCCTGCAGAACAAGTACAGCGAGGGCTACCCGGGGCGCCGGTACTACGAGGGCCAGCAGAACATCGACCGGGTCGAGCGGCTCGCCGTCGCCCGCGCGAGGTCCCTCTTCGGCGTCGAGCACGCCAACGTCCAGCCCTACTCCGGCTCCCCGGCCAATCTGGCCGTGTACCTCGCCTTCGCCGAGCCGGGCGACACCGTGATGGGCATGGCCCTCCCCATGGGCGGCCACCTCACCCACGGCTGGGGCGTGTCGGCCACCGGCACGTGGTTCCGGGGCGTCCAGTACGGCGTCCGGCGGGACACCGGCCGCATCGACCTCGACGAGGTGCGTGAACTCGCCCTCGAGGAACGGCCGAAGGTCATCTTCTGCGGCGGCACCGCCCTGCCGCGCACCATCGACTTCGCCGCTTTCGGTGAGATCGCCCGCGAGGCGGGCGCAGTCCTCGTCGCCGATGTCGCGCACATCGCCGGCCTGATCGCCGGTGGCGCCCATCCCTCGCCGGTCCCGCACGCCGACGTGATCTCCACGACCACCCACAAGACGCTGCGCGGCCCGCGGGGCGCCATGCTGATGTCCCGCGAGGAGCACGCCAAGGCCATCGACAAGGCCGTCTTCCCCGGCCTCCAGGGCGGTCCGCACAACCAGACCACCGCCGCCATCGCCGTGGCTCTGCACGAGGCGGCCCAGCCCTCCTTCCGCGACTACGCCCACGCCGTCGTCGCCAACGCCGGGGCGCTGGCCGAGGCCCTGGCCGCCCGTGGCTTCGAACTGGTCTCCGGCGGCACCGACAACCATCTGGTGCTGGTGGACCTCACGTCCAAGGACGTCCCGGGGAAGGTCGCGGCACAGGCCCTGGACCGGGCGGGGATCGTGGTCAACTACAACACCGTCCCCTACGACCCGCGGAAGCCCTTCGACCCCTCCGGCATCCGCATCGGAACACCCTCCCTGACGTCCCGCGGCCTCACCGCGGAGCACATGCCGGCCGTCGCGGACTGGATCGACCGCGGGGTGGCCGCCGTCCGCAAGGGCGACGAGGACGCCCTGGCCTCGATCCGGGCCGAGGTCCGCGATCTGATGTCGGCCTTCCCGGCGCCCGGCCTGCCGGCCTGACCCGACGACTGCCCCCGCGTCCCCGGCGATCCCGTCCCGCACCTCCTCCGCCGCGTCCGCTCCTGTACGTCCGTTCCCCGCGTGGTCGGGAGTGTGCGGCCGGTGCGGCCGTCCCAGGGCCGGCCGGACGGCGCGGTGGTGCACGCGGTCCGGCCCCGCCGCGTCCGGATGCCGTTCCGGCTACCCCACGCCCCGGCCCCGTCCATGGGCCGTTCCTCGTCCACGGGCCGTCCCCGTCCTCGTCCACGGGCCGTCCGGCCCGATCCGGTCGGGGGCGGCCCCGTCCGGTACCTGGCGCCCGGCAGCCGGGCTTCCCGGCGGGCGAGCTCACCCGTCCGCGGGGCCGACCGCACTGTGTTCCTCGTCTCACCGCCCCCGATCCGCGGCAGCCACGGCCGACGGGCCGCGCCGTCCCGGAGCCGACCCGGTGGCTGCCACGCCCCCGGGAGGGCGGACGGCGCCGCGTCGGAGCCGGCGCCGCAGGCCACCGCCGTGCGCGGCGCCGCCGCTGCCCGAGTGCACCCGGGCCCGCATTCGCCTCGGGCTTCCCGGAACGTGCTCGCGCGACCACCGCCGCCGAGTCGACGGGGCCGGAGCGCGGCCCTCTCCGGGGTCCCCTCCCGCATGCCCGCACCCCTGACGCACCGCGCGCCGCCGATCGGTTCCCGACCTGTCGGCGCCACCTGAGAGAATGCTGGACATGGCCTCTGAACGTCCTCGTGTGCTCTCGGGAATCCAGCCCACCGCCGGCTCGTTCCACCTCGGCAACTATCTCGGCGCGGTCCGTCAGTGGGTCGCCCTGCAGGAGACCCACGACGCCTTCTACATGGTCGTCGACCTGCACGCGATCACGGTCCCGCAGGACCCGGCCGAGCTGCGCGCCAACACCCGACTGGCCGCCGCCCAGCTGCTCGCCGCGGGACTCGACCCGGAGCGCTGCACGCTGTTCGTCCAGAGCCATGTGCCCGAGCACGCCCAGCTCGGCTGGGTCATGAACTGCCTCACCGGCTTCGGCGAGGCATCGCGCATGACGCAGTTCAAGGACAAGTCCGCCAAGCAGGGCACCGACCGGGCCACCGTCGGACTCTTCACGTACCCGATCCTGCAGGTCGCCGACATCCTGCTGTACCAGGCGGACCAGGTGCCGGTCGGTGAGGACCAGCGGCAGCACATCGAACTCACCCGCGATCTCGCCGAGCGTTTCAACGGCCGTTTCGGCCGGACCTTCACGCTCCCCGAGCCGTACATCCTCAAGGAGACGGCGAAGATCTACGACCTGCAGGACCCGCAGATCAAGATGAGCAAGTCGGCGTCCACCCCCAAGGGCCTGATCAATCTGCTGGACGAGCCGAAGGCGACCGCGAAGAAGGTCAAGAGCGCCGTCACCGACACCGACACGGTGATCCGCTTCGACCCGGCCGAGAAGCCCGGCGTGAGCAACCTGCTCACGATCCAGTCCACCCTCACCGGCACGAGCGTCGCGGAGCTGGAGCGGAGGTACGAGGGCAAGGGCTACGGCGCGCTCAAGACCGACCTCGCCGAGGTCATGGTCGACTTCGTCACCCCGTTCAGGGCGCGCACCCAGGAGTTCCTGGACGACCCGGAGACGCTCGACTCGCTGCTGGCCAAGGGCGCGGAGAAGGCCCGCGCGGTGGCCGCGGAGACCCTCGCGCAGACGTACGACCGGGTGGGATTCCTGCCCGCCAAGCACTGAGGACGGCGGTTCCGCCGGGCACCGGGCCAAGTGCCCTGGCGGGACCACGGCCGCAGGCGTCACACTGGCCTGCGCAGACCACCCAGAACCCGGATGAGGAGAACGACGTGGGGACCGTAACGCTCGGCGTTTCGATCGCGGTCCCGGAGCCCTACGGCAGCCTGCTCCAGGAGCGGCGCGCCGGCTTCGGGGATCCCGCCGCGCACGGCATCCCCACGCACGTGACCCTGCTTCCGCCCACCGAGGCCGACGAATCGGTCCTTCCCGAGGTCGAAGCTCATCTGACGAGGGTCGCGGCGGCCGGCCGGGCGTTCCCCATGCGGCTGTCCGGCACGGGCACGTTCCGTCCGCTGTCACCCGTGGTGTTCGTCAAGGTGGTCGAGGGCGCGGCGGCCTGCACCCGGCTCCAGCAGCGGGTGCGGGACGACTCGGGACCGCTCGTGCGCGAGTTGCAGTGGCCTTACCACCCGCACGTGACGATCGCCCACGGCATCGCCGAGGAGGCGATGGACCGGGCGTACGAGGAACTCGCCGGTTACGAGGCCGCGTGGACCTGCACCTCCTTCGCCCTCTACGAGCAGGGCGCGGACGGCGTGTGGCGGAAGCTGCGCGAGTACGCGTTCGGCGGCGGCTCCGTGCCGGGCGTCCCGCCGCAGAGCGCCCCGGTCGACGCACCGACCCCGACGCACCGCTGATCCGGTGCCGGGACGCACCACTGCTCCCCCGGGGCGTGTTCCCGTGACCGCGGGGGCGGCCCGGTTCACGGCACAGCGGGCGGAGCGGACGGCCCCGGCCGCGGCGGGCCGGGCCTCCCCGTGGGACCGCGGACCGCTCAGACCGGGAGACGGCGGAACAGCGGCCGGGGGACGTGCCGCAGCGCCGACATCACCACCCGCAGCACCCCCGGGACCCACACGGTCTCGGAGCGCCGCCGCAGTCCCCTCTCGATGGCCTGCGCCACCTGGTCGGGAGTCGTGGCCAGGGGCGCCTCCGCCAGCCCCGCCGTCATCCTCGACCGTACGAAGCCGGGCCTGACGACCATCACGTGCACGCCCGTGCCGTGCAGGGCGTCGCCGAGCCCCTGGGCGAAGGTGTCCAGCCCCGCCTTGCTTGAGCCGTAGATGAAGTTGGCCCGCCGGGCCCGCTCGCCCGCCACCGACGACAGCACGACGAGCGAGCCGTGCCCCTGCGCCTGCAGTGCGCCGGCACAGATCAGCCCGGAGGACACCGCTCCGGTGTAGTTGGTCTGGGCGACGCGGACCGCGTCGAGCGGCCGGGCCTCGTCGTGGGCCTGGTCGCCCAGCACGCCGAACGCGAGCAGCACCATGTCGATGTCGCCCTCGGCGAAGACCTTGCCGAGGGCCTCCTCGTGCCCGGTGGGGTCCAGGGCGTCGAAGACCACGGTGCGTACGTCGGCGCCGAGTTCACGCAGTCCGTCGGCGGCGGAGTCCAGCGCGGGGGAGGGGCGGCCGGCCAGCCAGACCGTGCGGGTTCGGCGGGCCACCAGCCGCCGCGCGGTGGCCAGGCCGATCTCCGACGTGCCGCCGAGGACGAGCAGGGTCTGGGGGGTGCCGAAGGCGTCCTTCATGGTGCGTGCTCCTTGCGTCACATGGGTGCTGGGCCGGCCGAGGTCACAGGGACAGCCGGCGGGACAGGTCGGACACGAACACCCCGCGCGGGTCGAGCCGTGCGCGCAGCGCCCGGAAACGGTCGATGCCCGGGTACATCACCGACAGCAACTCCGGTCGCAACCGGGAGTCCTTGGCCAGATAGACCCGTCCGCCGCAGTCGGCCACCACCTGGTCGAGCCCGTCCAGGAACGGGCCGAGGCCCGGCAGCCCGGCCGGTACGTCCAGGGCGAGCGTCCAGCCGGGCATCGGGAACGACAGCCAGCCCGGGTCGCCCTCGCCGAACCTCTTCAGCACGGCGAGGAACGACGGGCACCCGTGCCGGGCGACGCGCCGCACGATCTCGCGCAGCGCCTCCTCCTGCCCGTGGCCGACCACGAACTGGTACTGCACGAAGCCGCTCCGGCCGTAGACGCGGTTCCAGTGCGGAACACCGTCGAGCGGATGGAAGAAGCCGGGGATGCTCTGCAGCTGCCCGCGGCGTAGGCGCGGGGCGCGGCGGTACCAGAGCTCGTTGAACAGGGACACGGAGGCGCGGCCGAGCAGCCCTTCCGGGAGGAGGGCGGGCGCTGGGGGGAACTGCCGGGGGCGGAACTCCAGCGGCCGGCGCCGAGCGCGCGCCGGGAGCGCGTCCAGCGGCGCGTGCTCCCCGCGGGTGAGAACCGCGCGGCCCGTCGCCGCCCCGCGCGCGAGCAGGTCGATCCATGCGACCGAATAGCGGTAGCGGTCGTCGTGGGCGGTCAGACGGGCCATCAGGTCGTCGAGGTCGCCGGCGCGCTCGGTGTCCACCGACATCAGCGACGTCTCGACGGGGTGCAGCCGGATCGTGGCGGAGAGGACGACGCCGGTCAGGCCCATGCCGCCGGCCGTCGCGTCGAAGAGCTCCGTGCCGGGGATCACCGTGCGCACCTCGCCGTCCGCGGTCAGCAGTTCGAGCGAGAGCACATGGCGGGAGAAGGACCCGGACACATGGTGGTTCTTGCCGTGGATGTCCGCGCCGATGGCGCCGCCGACCGTGACGTAGCGGGTCCCGGGCGTGACCGGTACGAACCAGCCGAGCGGCAGCAGCACCTCCATCAGTCGGTGGAGGCTGACCCCTGCGTCGCAGACGACGACCCCGCCCTCGGCGTCGATCGTGCGGACGCGGTCCAGGCCGGTCATGTCGAGGACGGCCCCGCCCGCGTTCTGCGCCGCGTCGCCGTAGGCCCGGCCCAGCCCGCGGGCGATGGTGCCGCGGTTGCCGCATCGGTGCACGGCCGCCACGGCCTCCTCGTGCGTGCGGGGGCGGACCAGCAGCGCCGCGGTGGGTGCGGTACGTCCCCATCCGGTCACCGGCACCGGCAGATAGTCCTCCCGGCCGTAAGGGGCCGCGGGCGCGGTCGGGGCGGCGTGCTCGGCAGGGGTGACGGGGACGCACTCGGCAGACATGCGCGCGACGGTATCGCCCATTACAGACGATTTGCCATCAATGTCCCTGACTCGCCGAAACGGGTGATTAACCGGGTGTCACAAAATATGACCGCAAAATTCGGCCCCATGTTGAGAAGAGTCGTTCCCGGTGCATCGAAAGGGGCGGCAGATGCGAGACACCGAAGGCACACCCCGGCCGGAACGGAGGGGCCCGCATGACCCGCGCGATCCGATCGACCCGCGGGACACGCACGATCCGCAGGTCCGGCGGCCCGGGCGCGGGCAGGAGCCGATCGGCTGGACCGCCGCCGAGCGGCGGCTGCTGGCCGTGCTGCGCGGCTGCGGCGACGGGCCCCGGATCGCGGCGGCGGCCCGCGCGCTCTCGCACGGCGGTGAGCACGCCGCTCTCTGGCTGGCGGGCGGCCTGGTCTGTGCGGCGGCCGACCGCGAGCGGCGCGACGGCTGGCTGCGGGGCACCGCGCTGATCGCCGCCGCCCATCTGACCAGCATGGGCGTCAAGCGCGTGGTGCGGCGCCCCCGGCCCGTGCTGCCCACGGCCGAACCCCTCGTACGCACCGCGGGGCGGCACTCCTTCCCCAGTTCGCACGCCACCTCGGCGGCGGCCGCCGCCGTGGCCTTCGGGGTGCTGCGTCCGGCCGGCCGTGTGCTGGTCCCGCCGCTCGCCGCGGCCATGTGCCTGTCCCGCCTGGTCGCCGGGGTCCACTACCCCACCGACGTGGCCGCGGGGGCGCTGCTCGGAGGGTTGCTCGCACACGGAGGCACGGTCTGGCTGCGGGCCGCGGGAGGGTGCCGGCCCGGCGGGGGACGCCGTGTCTGAGCGCAGCACCGCACTGCTGGAGCAGCCGGGAGAGCCGGGACGACCGCCGCTGCCGTCCGGCGGGGGCGGCCGCGGACGGCGACGTCCGCTGAGCCTGCCGATCGGCCTGGTCAGGACCGCCAGACCACGCCAGTGGATCAAGAACGTGCTCGTCGGGGCGGCGCCCGCCGCGGCCGGGGAACTGGTGTCCCGGCAGACCGCCGGCCAACTCGGTCTCGTCTTCCTGCTGTTCACGGCCGCCGCCTCCGCCGTCTACCTGATCAACGACGCCCTGGACGCGGAGGCCGACCGAGCGCACCCCGTGAAGTGCCGGCGCCCGGTGGCCCGCGGGGACGTGCCGGTGCCCGTCGCCTACGGCGCCGGGGCGCTGCTCGCCGTCGCCTCGACCACGGCGGCGGCCGTCCTGTGCAACACCATGACGGCCGCGCTGCTGACGGCGTACGTGGTGATGCAGATCGCCTACTGCGTCCGGCTCAAGCACGTCCTCGTCGTCGATCTCGCCATCGTCACCACCGGGTTCCTGATGCGCGCCGTGGTCGGCGGGGTGGCGCTGTCCATTCCGCTGTCCCGCTGGTTCCTGATCACCACCGGCTTCGGTGCGTTGTTCATGGTGGCCGCCAAGCGCTACTCGGAGGCCGTCGAGATGCAGGGCACCGCCGGTGCGACCCGGGCCCTGCTCACCTCGTACACGACCGGCTACCTCCGCTTCGTGTGGCAGCTCGCGGCCGGTGTGGCGGTCCTCGGCTACTGCCTCTGGGCGCTGGAGGGCGGCGGGAGCGCCGACGGCTCCCTGCTGCCGTGGCGCCAGCTCTCGATGATCGCGTTCATCCTGGCGGTGCTGCGGTACGCGGTCTTCGCCGACCGGGGGGCCGCGGGCGCACCCGAGGACGTCGTGCTGCGCGACCGGCCGCTCGCCGTCATCGGACTGGGCTGGCTGGCGATCTACGGAATGGCGGTCACGGGCCTGTGACCGAGCCGCTGCACCGGCCGCACCTCCTCCACCCGCTCCCCCGCCCCCGCGCCCGGAAGGGCGGGCCGGACGGGCGGGAACTCGTCTCGTTCCTGTTCGTCGGATGCTGCGCCTACGCCGTCGACCTGGTGCTCTTCCTGGTGCTCCGCGGCCGGTTCGGCTGGGAGCCGCTGACGGCCAAGGCCCTGTCCTTCCTCGCCGGCTCCACCGTCGCCTACCTGGGCAACGCGCTCGGCACCTACGGCGGGCGCGGGCGGGCCCGGCGGGTCGCCTGGCGCGACTTCGCCGCCTTCTTCGGGGTCAACACGGCCGGCGCCGTCGTCCAACTGCTCTGCCTCGCCGTCTCCCACCACGTCCTCGGCCTCACCTCGGCCCGTGCCGACACCGTGGCAGGTCTGGGCGTGGGCATGCTCCTCGCGACCTGTCTGCGCTTCTGGGGGACGCGGACGCTCGTCTTCGGATCAACGGAGCCGTTCGGGGGAAGGCGTAGGCCATGGACTGGCTGACCCGGCTTCCCGTCATCGGACCGCTCGTGCAGCGGCTGATGCGGACGCACGCATGGCGCTCGTACGAGAAGCTCGACGAGGCGCGCTGGACCCGGCTGGCCGCGGCGATCACCTTCATCAGCTTCCTCGCGCTGTTCCCGCTGATCACCGTCGCCGCCGCGATCGGTGCCGCGCTCGTGGGCAAGGAGCGGCTGAAGTCCCTGCAGGACAAGCTGACCGAGCAGGTGCCGGGCATCTCGGACCAGCTGGACCTCGGCGCGCTGGTGGACAACGCCGGCACCGTCGGACTGATCGCCGGTGCGCTGCTGCTGCTCACCGGCATCGGCTGGGTCGGCTCGATGCGGGAGTGCCTGCGGGTCGTCTGGGGCCTCGACGACAAGGAGGAAGGCAACCCGCTGGTCCGCAAGGGCAAGGACGCGGTGGTCCTGCTCGGCCTCGGCGCCGTGGTGCTGGCCTCGTTCGCCGCGTCGGCGCTCGGGTCCAGCGCCGTCGGCTGGACGGCGGACCAGATGGGCATCGACCGCGACGGGGCGGGAGGCGTGCTGCTGCAGACCGCCGCCCTCGCCGTCGCGGTCGTCGCCGACTTCCTGATGCTGCTCTACGTCCTGACACTGCTGCCCGGAGTCCACCCCCCGCGCCGCCGGCTGATCGTGGCGGCGCTGATCGGGGCGATCGGCTTCGAGCTGCTGAAGCTGCTGCTCAGCGGCTACATCTCCGGTGTGGCGGCGAACTCGATGTACGGCGCGTTCGGTGTGCCCGTCGCCCTGCTGCTGTGGATCAACTTCACGGCCAAGCTGCTGCTCTACTGCGCCGCCTGGACGGCGACGGGCAGTGGCTCCGGGGCGGCGGAGCCCGTCAGCGGCGAGGCAGACGACGGGCCAGATCGGGCAGCGGCCAGCGCCGGTTGACCAGGAACCCGCCGACCGCGAGCAGCACCAGTGCGACGATGGCGACCGAGACGGCGATGCCCGCACCGGTGGACTCGCCGTGGGCGGCGGCGGACGCCTCGTCCGGGCCGCGCTGGTTCTGACCGCCCTCATCGCCGGTCGGCGCCGGTTCGCCGGACTCGCCCGACGCGTCCGTGTCCGCCGACCTCGGCGGCACCAGCTCGCCGACCGGCTCCACCTTCCCGGCCGCCGCGAAGCCCCAGTCGAGCAGCCGGGCGGTCTCCTTGTAGACCGCGTGGCCCTCCTTCGACGACGGGTTCATCACCGTGACCAGCAGCACCTTGCCGTTGCGTTCCGCCACCCCGGTGAAGGTGGATCCGGCGAGCGTGGTGGTGCCGTTCTTCACCCCCGCGATGCCCTGGTACGGGGCGACGCCGAAGTCACCGGTCAGCAGCCGGTTGGTGTTCTGGATCTGGAACGACTCGCGCTTCTTGCCCGGCTTCTGCTCGCCCGGGAACTGGGCGCGGGGGGTCGCGCAGTACTCCCGGAAGTCCTTCTTCTGCAGACCGCTCCGGGCGATCAGGGTCAGGTCGTACGCGCTCGACACCTGGCCCTTCTCGTCGTATCCGTCCGGCGTGACGACACGGGTGTCGAGGGCCTGCAGTTCCTCCGCGTGCTCCTGCATCTCCTGCACGGTCCGGGGGATGCCGCCGTTCATCTCGGACAGCACGTGGACCGCGTCGTTCCCCGAGCGGAGGAACACCCCGAGCCACAGGTCGTGGACGGAGTAGGTCTGGTTCTCCTTGATGCCCACCAGGCTGCTGCCCACGCCGACGCCGTCGAGCTCCTCCCGGGTGACCGTGTGCTTCTGGTCCTTGGACAGCTTGGGCAGCACCGTGTCCGCGAACAGCATCTTCAGCGTGGAGGCGGGGGGCAGGCGCCAGTGCGCGTTGTGCGCGGCCAGCACCTCGCCGCTCTCGGCATCCGCGACGATCCAGGACCGGCCCGTCACTTCCTTGGGGAGGACGGGTGCGCCCGCCGCGAGCCTGACCTGGGTGCCGGGCCTGCCGAGTTGCGCGCCGCCGACGGTGGACATCACCGACGGCGGGTTGGGGGCCTTCTCGTCCCGGGTGCCGGCCTTGGCGGCGGCGGTCGCGGGTGCGGCGGTGAGCGCGGGCAGCAGCGCGGCGACGGCGACTGTCAGTGCGGTTTTCCTCAAGGCAGACACGGACGAGAACGTACATGGAGTCGACGACGGCTCCGACACCGGCCGGGTGACCCGCCGCGAGCTCCGCCGGTACAGCCCAGCCGGGCCGGATGCGGATGCCAGGGCTCCGGTTTCCGCGGGCGGGGAACCGGCTCCCGCCTGCACCGGACCCCGCCGCTCCGGCGCAGGCGACTGCGGCGATACTGAGTCCATGAAGCTCAGTCGCCCCGTCTCCTGGTTCCTGCTCGCGTTCGGGGTGTGGAGCTGGGTCATCTGGGTCACTTTCGTCAAGAACCTGTGGCAGGACGCGAGCGGCCTCGCCTTCGACGACGCCGGTGACCCGACTGCGTACTTCTGGGTCCATCTGCTGCTCGCCGTCACGTCCCTGCTCCTGGGGACGGCCGTCGGGGTCATCGGGTTGCGTGGCGTACGCGCATTGCGCCGCGACCGCGAATAGGGGAACGGTGCCGTGCTGGTCGTCCTGCTTGTGATCGCTGCCGTCGTCACCGTGCTGGTGACGGTGCACTGGTACGTCTGGCGGCGCCTGATCCGCGACACGACGGCCGGGCCCGGCGCGGCCCGCCGTACGGGCACGGCGGCCGTGATCGTGCTGCCGCTGCTCACCGTCGGCGCGTTCGTCTCCAGCCGGGCGGACGCGCCCTTCTGGCTTCAGCAGACCTTCGCGTGGCCGGGCTACCTCTGGCTCGCCGCGCTGCTGTACCTGACGCTCGCCCTGGTCGCGGGCGAGGCCGTCCGCCCCCTCCTGCGCCGTGCCCTGGCCCGCCGTGCGGCGGGCCGCGCACCCGGGACCCCGCCGGCCGGGGTGACGGACACGCCCCCGCCCGCCGGGGCGTCCGCGAACCCGGCAGCTTCGGGCGCGGCCCGCCGTCCGGCCGGGGGCGCCCCGCCGTCCGGCCTCGCGACGGCCGCGGACCCGGCCCCGCCCGACGCCGGCCCGGGAACGGCGACCGCGGTCGCCGCAGCGGCCGAGGACATGCCGGTCGGAACCGACCGCACCGACGGCCGTCCGGCACCCGGCGCACCCGAGGCGCCGCCGGCCGGCCCACCGGAGGCCGATCTGCCCGCGGCCGGTGTGTCGCGCAGGCTGTTCGTGGCGCGGATCGTCGGTGGGGCTGCCGTCGCCGCGGCCGCGGGCACCGTCGGCCACGGGACGTACGGCGTTCTGCGCGGGCCGAGCGTCAAGCGCGTCACGGTGCCGCTCGCGAAGCTCGCGCGGGGCGCGCACGGCTACCGGATCGCGGTCGTGAGCGACATCCACCTCGGGCCGGTCCTGGGCCGCGCCCACACCCTGCGGATCGTGGACGCGATCAACGCCACGCAGCCCGATCTCGTCGCCGTCGTCGGGGACCTGGTCGACGGCAGCGTCGCCGACCTCGGAAGCGCCGCCGAACCCCTCGCCGGGCTCCGCGCGCGCGACGGCTCGTTCTTCGTCACCGGAAACCACGAGTACTTCTCCGGCGCCGACGCCTGGGTCGACCACGTGCGCGAGCTCGGACTGACCCCGCTGCGCAACGACCGCGTCGAGATCGCCGGTTTCGACCTCGCCGGGGTCGACGACGTGGCGGGGGAACGCGAGGGCCAGGGCCCGGACTTCGCACGGGCGCTGGGCGACCGCGACCGCAGCCGTGCCGCCGTGCTCCTCGCCCACCAGCCGGTCGTCATCCACGAGGCCGTGCGCCACGGAGTGGACCTCCAGCTCTCCGGCCACACCCACGGCGGCCAGCTCTGGCCCGCCAACTACATCGCGGACCTGGCCAATCCGACCCTGGCGGGTCTGGAGCGGTACGGCGACACCCAGCTCTACGTCTCGCGCGGGGCCGGGGCCTGGGGACCTCCGGTGAGGGTCGGCGCCCCCTCCGACATCACCGTGGTGGAGCTCGCCTCCCGCGAAACCTGACGGTCACCGGGACTCGTGCCGCTGTGGCGGAAGAAGGACCACGCCCCGCCGGCCGGTACGGACCGCGCCAGCCGCCCGGCCGGGGTCACGCCGTGGTGCCGCGCTCCCCGCGGCCGCCCCTGCCCCGGCTCACTTTCGAGCCCTTGCCACCGTCTTCGCCACCGTCCGCGGCGGAGACCTTCCGGTCCGTTTTCCGCCCGGGCATGCCCGACGCGGCCATGCCCGCGGCCGTCGGCATGAAGTCCCGCAGCAACTCGTGGGTTTCCTGTACGAGGGGGCGCAGGATGCGGAACCGGGAGAGCGAGACCGCCCTGGCGGTGACCGGCGCGAGCCGCTCGACGAGCCGGCGGCTGTTGGCGCAGCCCTCGGAGCGGTCGTACACCCAGAACAGGACGAGCCCCATCTGCTGGAGCCAGAGCAACCGCGGCAGGGCGTCGGCCAGTTCGGGGTCGACCTTGACGGAGGCCCCGGACAGCACCTGCCGGTGGACGTCGATGGCCGCCTCCCGCGGCCCCTCCGACTCCGGGGAGAAGGGACTGAGCGGACTGTCCGGGTCGGCCGCGTTCTTGAAGAACTGGGACGCGAACTCGTGGTACGGCTCGGCGATGTCCAGCCAGCCGAGCAGGACCCCCCGGATACGTGCCGCGAGGTCCTTCTCGCCGCCGTCCAGGACCTCCGCGACGGCCGCCCGGTGCTGTTCGGCGATCCGGTCGTAGAAGCCCTGGACGAGGTGTTCCTTGGAGGAGAAGTAGTAGTAGGCGTTTCCCACGGAGACCCCGGCCTCCTGGGCGATGGCCCGCATCGTCGTCCTGTCGTAGCCGCGCTCCTGGAAGAGCCGGAGGGCCGTCTCGAGGATGAGGGTGCGGGTCTGCTCGCTCTTCGCGGGCTTTCCGGCCCGGTCCTGCTTCTCGTCCGTCACGTCGTTCACGGTGAGTGAGCCTAGCCGGGCGGGACCGGGACCTCGCACCGCCCTTCGCAGGAGGTGGCGGTCATCTCGCGGTACTTGGCCGCGGCGAGGACCGTCACCTTGGCGAAGGGCCGCCCGGCGGGAGTGCTCAGCCAGTGCGCCTTGGGCCGGTGCTCGGCCAGCGCCCAGAGGCAGACGATCCAGGCGGAGGCGGCCCGGTAGACCTGACCCCGGTCGCCGATCACCGTGATCTCCCTCAGGGTGCTCTCGTGGTCGAGGGCCGGGAAGCGGCGCCTGGCCTCCGCGGACGCGGCCGGGACGAGGTCCAGCGGGACGAGCTGCCGCTGCCGCAGCAGCCAGTGGCGCAGGTGGACGCAGAGCGGGCACCGGGCGTCGTACAGGACGGTCAGCCGCTTCACGGGGACCCCCACGGCCTCTTCACGCACCCGTCGCGGGCGCGGCCAAGGGCCCGTTGTCGGCCGGTCCGGTCCAGCCCTGCGGCGGAACCGGCGGGGTCTGCTCGCGCTCCATCACACCGCGCCGGCGGATCTTGTTGAGCACGTAGACGTTGGCGAGGTGCATCACCCCGAGGACGAGCAGGACCACTCCGAGCTTCACCGAGAGCGCCTCGAACAGTCTGCGGGCGTCGGCCACGGCGTCGTCCTGGCTGAGGTAGAGGGCGACGAAGCCGAAGTTGACGAGGTAGAAGCCCACCACCAGCAGATGGTTCACGGCGTCCGCGAGCTTTTCGTTCCCGTGCAGGACGTCGGAGAGGAAGATCCGTCCGTTCCGGCTGAGCGTACGGGCCACCCAGATGGTGAGCGCCACGCTGATCAGCAGGTAGACGACGTACGCGACGACAGTGAGGTCCATTCCCCACCCTCCTTTGAACGCGTTCAAAAGGTCTTGCCGAGGACTGTAGCCCTCTTCTTGAACGCGTTCAAGTCGGTTCGGGGCAAGGGAGGACGACGGGCGCCGCCCACCCGTGTCCCGTAGGGTCGTCCGGATGACCATTGCTCACGACGTGGCGGGGGACGGCCCCGCAGTGGTGCTCCTGCATTCCTCGGTCTGCGACCGCCGGATGTGGGACGACCAGCGGAACGCGCTGGCACGGGCCGGGTACCGGGTCGTGTGCCCCGACTTCCGGGGCTTCGGCGACACCCCGGCCGAGGCACTGCGCCCCTACCGCGACGCGGACGACGTCCTCGCTCTTCTGGACGGGCTCGGGATCGGGCGCGCTGCCTTCGTCGGGGCCTCGTTCGGAGGCGGGGTCGCCGTCGAGATCGCGGCGACGCGACCGGAGCGGGTGACGGCGCTCGCCCTGCTCTGCGCCGCCCTGCCCGGCCATGAACCGGGGCCCGGCCTGCTGGCCTTCGACGAGGAGGAGGACCAGCTACTGGACGCGGGCGACCTCGACGCGGCCGTGGAGCTCAACGTGGCCACCTGGCTGGGCCCGGAGGCCGGCGAGACCGTGCGGGGCCGCGTACGGGCCATGCAGCGGCATGCCTTCGAGGTCCAGCTCGCGGCGGACGCCGAGGCGGAGCAGGCCGGTGCGGAGCCCGTGGACGACGAGGAGCCCTCCGTCGACCCGTCCGCGATCACCGCCCCTTCCGTCGTGGTCTCGGGCCGTCACGACCTCGACGACTTCCGGGCCATGTCCGCCCGCCTCACGGAACTGATCACGGGAGCGCGCGCCGTGGAGCTTCCCTGGGCCGGGCACCTCCCCGCGCTGGAGCGTCCGGCCGAGGTGACGGAGCTGCTCCGGGACTTCCTGCGCGACAGCGTCCTCCACGGGGACGGCGCCGCGGTGCCTGTGGCGCCCACCGTCTGACGCCCCGCGGCCCGGTCCGTCCGGTCCTGCCCGGGCGGGGCGCGGCGGGCCAGGGCGTCAGGCGCTCAGCGCACGGGCGTGGTTGATCCGGTCCATGACCCAGTACAGGGTGTCCGCGCCGGTCGCCGGGATCAGCGTCGTGTGATGGCGGCCGCCGCTGGTCACGCCGACCTGGATGTAGCCCGTCGTCCGCCGCTCCTTCATGAGCAGGAAGAGCAGCCCGAGGAGGCAGAAGACCGCGAAGACGACCGCGAGCACGACCCCGACGGTGGGGATCCGCTCCTCCGTGCGGGACATGTCCGTCACGTGCCACACCGCCCCCTTGAGCGGCAGCGTCCCGTTCGGGGTCACGATGGAGTCCTGGAGGACGACGATGTCGCCGACCGCCAGCAAGGGGACGCCGGGGCCGCCCAGGTGCGCGAGCGGCGCCGGGGCGAAGCCGTGGCCGAACCCGGGTGCGGCCGGCGGCTCCGCCGGGCCCCACTGGTAGTCGCCGCCGTCCTGATAGGGGTTCGGCTGGTTCATCGGTCCCCGCTCTCGCATGACAGAAGCTGGCACGGCACAAGCACGCGTGACGGGAACGCACAGGCAAGGGCCCGTTCCCGTACGGCGAGCGTACAGAAACGGGCCCTTGACGGAGCGTCCGACCCTTCGCTCAGAAGCGGCGGGTGATCAGCGCGCGCTTGACCTCCTGGATCGCCTTCGTGACCTCGATGCCACGCGGGCAGGCGTCCGTGCAGTTGAACGTCGTGCGGCAACGCCACACGCCGTCCTTGTCGTTGAGGATCTCCAGGCGCTGCTCGCCCGCCTCGTCACGCGAGTCGAAGATGAAGCGGTGCGCGTTGACGATCGCCGCCGGGCCGAAGTACTGCCCGTCGTTCCAGAACACCGGGCAGGAGGACGTGCACGCGGCGCACAGGATGCACTTGGTGGTGTCGTCGAACCGCTCGCGGTCCTCGGCCGACTGCAGCCGCTCGCGCGTCGGCTCGTTGCCCTTGGTGACCAGGAACGGCATGACGTCCCGGTACGCCTGGAAGAACGGCTCCATGTCCACGACCAGGTCCTTGAGGACCGTCAGGCCCTTGATGGCCTCGATCGTGATGGGCTTCTCCGGGTTGATGTCCTTGATCAGCGTCTTGCAGGCGAGCCTGTTCTTGCCGTTGATCCGCATCGCGTCGGAGCCGCAGATGCCGTGCGCGCACGAGCGCCGGAAGGTCAGCGTGCCGTCGACGTCCCACTTGATCTTGTGGAGACCGTCGAGCACGCGCTCCTTCGGGTCGATCTCGATCTGGAAGTCCTCCCAGACCGCCGCGTCCGAGATCTCCGGGTTGAAGCGGCGGATCCGGAAGGTGACCGTGATGTACGGGGAGGAGACGGACTCCGCCTCCACCTCCACCTTGTCCATGGTCGGGGTAGCCATCAGTACTTACGCTCCATCGGCTGGTAGCGGGTCTGGACGACGGGCTTGTAGTCGAGACGCACGGTCTCGGTGCCGTCGGCGCCGACCTCGCGGTACGCCATGGTGTGGCGCATGAAGTTGACGTCGTCGCGGTTCGGGAAGTCCTCGCGGTAGTGACCGCCGCGGGACTCCTTGCGGGCCAGGGCGGAGACGGCCATGACCTCGGCCAGGTCGAGCAGGTTGCCCAGCTCGACGGCCTCCAGCAGATCCGTGTTGAACCGCTTGCCCTTGTCCTGGACGGACACGTTCTTGTAGCGCTCGCGCAGTTCGGCGATCTTCTCGACGGCCGTCTTGATGGTCTGTTCCGTACGGAACACCATCACGTTGGCGTCCATCGTCTCCTGCAGCTCGCGGCGCAGCTCGGCGACCCGCTCGGTGCCCGTGGAGGTGCGCAGGCGCTCGACCTGCTCCTCCACGAGAGAGGCCGGGTTCTCCGGCAGGTCCACCCACTCGGCCTTCGCCGAGTAGTCGGCGGCGGCGATGCCGGCCCGCTTGCCGAAGACGTTGATGTCGAGGAGCGAGTTGGTGCCGAGGCGGTTGGCGCCGTGCACCGACACGCAGGCGACCTCACCCGCGGCGTACAGCCCCGGTACGACGGTGGTGTTGTCCGCCAGGACCTCACCCTCGACGTTGGTCGGGATGCCGCCCATCGCGTAGTGCGCGGTCGGCTGGATCGGGATCGGGTCCGTGTAGGGCTCGATGCCGAGGTACGTACGCGCGAACTCGGTGATGTCCGGGAGCTTGGCGTCCAGCTGCTCCGGCGGGAGGTGCGTCAGGTCCAGGTAGACGTGGTCGCCCTCGGGGCCGCAGCCGCGGCCTTCGCGGATCTCCGTGTAGATGGAGCGGGAGACGACGTCGCGGGAGGCGAGGTCCTTCATGACGGGCGCGTACTTCTCCATGAAGCGCTCGCCGTCCTTGTTGCGGAGGATGCCGCCCTCGCCGCGGGCGCCCTCGGTGAGGAGGATCCCCATGCGCCAGATGCCCGTCGGGTGGAACTGGAAGAACTCCATGTCCTCCAGCGGCAGGCCGCGCCGGTAGCAGGCCGCCTGGCCGTCACCGGTGAGCGTGTGCGCGTTGGAGGTCACCTTGAAGAACTTGCCGGTGCCGCCGGAGGCGTAGATGACGGCCTTCGCCTGGAAGACGTGGATCTCGCCGGTGGCCAGCTCGTAGGCGACCACGCCGGCCGACTTCCTGACGCCGTCGACCTCGGTGATCAGCTGGTCGAGGACGTAGAACTCGTTGAAGAACTCCACGCCCTCCTTGACGCAGTTCTGGTACAGCGTCTGGAGGATCATGTGGCCCGTGCGGTCCGCGGCGTAGCAGGACCGGCGGACCGGGGCCTCGCCGTGGTTGCGGGAGTGGCCGCCGAAGCGGCGCTGGTCGATGGTGCCCTGCGGAGTCCGGTTGAACGGCAGGCCCATCTTCTCCAGGTCGAGGACGGCGTCGATGGCCTCCTTCGCCAGGATCTCGGCGGCGTCCTGGTCGACCAGGTAGTCACCGCCCTTGACCGTGTCGAAGGTGTGCCACTCCCAGTTGTCCTCCTCCACGTTCGCCAGCGCGGCGGCCATGCCGCCCTGCGCGGCACCCGTGTGGGAGCGGGTCGGGTACAGCTTCGTGAGCACGGCGGTACGGCTGCGCTTCGTCGCCTCGATGGCGGCGCGCATGCCGGCGCCGCCGGCGCCGACGATGACGGTGTCGTACTTGTGAATCTTCATGGTGTGGAACCTCAGCCCCGTCCTAGCGGATGTTCGGGTCGAAGGTGAAGATCACCAGCGTGCCCAGAAGGATGGTGAACACCGTGGCGGTGTACAGCAGGCCCTTGAGCCACAGACGCGTGTTCGGCCGCTCGGCGTAGTCGTTGATGACGGTACGCAGACCGTTGGCGCCGTGCAGCATCGCCAGCCACAGCATCAGCAGGTCCCAGACCTGCCAGAACGGGTTCGCCCAGCGGCCCGCGACGAAGGCGAAGCCGATCTTGGAGACCCCGCCGTCCAGGACGAGCTGGATCAGCAGGTGGCCGATGACCAGGACGACGAGGACCACACCCGAGAGGCGCATGAAGAGCCATGCGGCCATCTCGAAGTTGCCGCGGGTCGACCGCGGGGTCCGGCCCGTCCGCTTGCGCGGGGGCTCGATGTACGGCGCGGGGTTGTCGGGGCCGTAGGAGGCGCCTTCGACGGCGCCGATCGCGGAGGAGGTCTCAGCGGACATGTCTGGCGTCAGCTCCCGAACAGTTCACGTGCGGCGTGGCCGAGCACCGGGTATACGGCACCGGCCATCAGGACGACCCAGATGCCCATCACGGTCCAGAGCATCTGCTTCTGGTAGCGCGGGCCCTTGGACCAGAAGTCCACGGCGATGACGCGAAGGCCGTTCAGCGCGTGGAAGAGGATGGCGGCCACCAGGCCGTACTCCAGCAGCGCGACGATCGGCGTCTTGTACGTCGCGACGACCTCGTCGTACGCCTCGGGGGAGACGCGGACGAGAGCGGTGTCCAGCACGTGTACGAACAGGAAGAAGAAGATGAGGACGCCGGTGACTCGGTGAGCCACCCAGGACCACATACCTTCCCGGCCGCGGTACAGCGTTCCAGCCGGCACGGAAAAACCCTCCGGGAGCGGGGATTGGAGCCGGCCGCCAGCGTCCTACCAAGGTGACAGCTCTGTCGGTCTGGCCCGGCCGGGTACGGTCCACCGGCCCTCGCCATCGTAGCGACGACTTGTCGGATCCCTCGCCCGGGGTCCGCTGGTGTGATCAAACAGGCACGGACGGGCTATCGGGGCGGCCTCCGGTGTGGCCGGATTCGGGGTGTCCGGGATGATTGGCGACCACATGTGCCAGTCGGGCCCGGGCGAGGCGGCGCAGTTCGTCGGCGGCCACCACGCGCTCCTCGTCCGGATCGTTGGCGAGTCGCGAGCGGATGCCGGCCAGTACCTGGTCCGGCTGCTCGTCGGTCCGGAAGCCGTCCAGGCAGATCACGAAGGCGTGGCCGAAGCTCGCCTCGTACGCGGCGTGCGCGGCGCGCAGGGCGGTGTGCGCGGCCGCCGGGGCGGCGGGGTGCAGCCCGGACGACGACTCCGCGGCCAGCGCCTGGTCCAGGTCGGCGGCGGCGAGGTCGTAGCTGGCCTCGTCGGCGGCGGCGAGCAGGGCGCCGAGGTCGGGATAGGGGCGATGGGCGGCGACGCGCCGGGCCCAGCGGTCGCTCCCGCAGCAGCTGAGGAGGGCCGCGGTGGTGGCGGCCGCCGGGGCGGTGTTGAAGCGCTCCAGGCCGGGCAGGTGCGCCCCGGCGGCCGGGCGCGGCCCGGGGACGGGTGCGGGGGCGGCGGGACCGGCGGGGGCGGGGATCCGTACCGCCGGGGGGAGCGTGGGCGGTCGCTGCGGGAGGCCGGTGTGCGATTCGCTGGACAGCGTGGGCTCCGGTGCGACTGGGAAGCGTGGGGTGGTTGAGCTGCAACGCTATCGAGGCGCGCCAGAAGGTGTCCGATAGATACGTGAATTTCACCCGGACGGGAGAGTTTCGGTGCGCACCGTAGACGACGGCGGGGTGAAACACCCGATTAGGCTTTGTTCGTCATACTTCTTCAGGAGGAGGAGGTTTTTTCGTGATGTGGCACTCCCGGAGAGTGCGGCGCGCGGCCCCGGCCGTCGCGGCCGCCGCGGCGCTGTCCACGGTCGTCTCCTGCGGCGCCGGCGGCTCCGCGGGCGCCGAGCGGGCCCAGGGGACGCCGCGGGCGGAGGCCACTCCGACCCCCTCCCCGACGAAGACGTACCCGCTCTCGACCGCCCCCCGCACGATCCCCGCCGTGCGCGAGCACGAGGCGGCCCGCGGACCGGGCTGGCGCGCGGCGACGGGCAGCGCCGTCGTGGTCGCCAAGGGGAGCGAGGAGCTGGCGGACGAGGGTCGGCTGCTGGCCGGGGAGCTGAAGACCGGCTTCCGCAGCAGCGGGCCCGTGAACGCCGGCGACATCGAACTGTCGCTCGACTCCGCCGGCGGGGGCGCGCCCGAGTCGTACACGCTCACCGCGCGCGACGACCGCGTCCGCATCACGGGGCCGGACGAGGCCGGCGTCTTCTACGGCACCCGCACCCTGAAGCAGGCCGTCCGGTCCGGCGGCACGATGCCCGAGGGGGTCGTCCGCGATCGGCCCGACCGGCCGCAGCGCGGTCTGAACGTCGACATCGCGCGCAAGCACTTCACCGCGGACTGGATCGAGGCCCGGCTGCGTGAGATGGCCGACCTCAAGCTCAATGTGCTCGGCCTGCACTTCTCCGACGACCAGGGCTTCCGGATCGCCTCCGACACCCACCCCGAGGTCGTCTCCCGGGAGCACCTCGGCAAGGCCGAGGTGCGCAGGATCCTCGCCCTCGCGCGGAGCCTGCACATCACCGTCGTGCCGGAGATCGACTCGCCCGGGCACCTGGGCGCGGTCATGCGGGCGCACCCCGGGCTCCAGCTGCGCGACGTCCGGGGAGTGCCCAGGCAGGGAGCCATCGACATCTCCGATCCGGAGTCCGCGCGGATCGTCGACGACCTGCTGCGCGAGTACGCCCGGCTCTTCCCCGGCCGCTGGTTCCACGTCGGCGCCGACGAGTACCAGGCGCTCACCGTGAGCGACCCGCAGGCGTCGTACCCGCAGCTGGCCCGGGCGGCCGAGCGGAAGTACGGGCCGGACGCCACGGTGCAGGACCTGGCGACGGGCTGGCTGAACGACCGGGCCGCGGTGGTACGTGCCGGGCAGAAGCAGCCCAAGGCGTGGAACGACGGCTTCTTCCGCGGCGGTGCGGTCTCGCCGGACAAGGGCATCGAGGTCGAGTACTGGACGGGCAAGGAGATCGGGGCCAGGCCGCCGGCCGAGTACCTGGCCGAGGGCCGCAAGGTCGTCAACCTCAACGACGAGTACCTCTACTACGTGCTCGGTGAGCCCAACGAGTTCACGTACCCGACGGGCCGGCGCATCTACGAGGAGTGGACGCCGCTCGTGCTGCGGGGCACGGCTCCCGTCCCCGAGCGCTACTCGGACCAGATCCTCGGCGGGCGCCTCGCGATCTGGGGCGACCGGGCACAGGCGCAGACCCAGGACCAGGTGGCTGCGGGCATCCGCATGCCACTGCGCGCGGTGTCCCAGAAGCTGTGGACCCCGGGGCGGCCCGCGCTCACGTGGACGCAGTTCAACGCGCTGGCGGACAGGCTCGGCTGAGGTCAGGGTCCGGCGGAGGCCGGCCGTTCGCGTACGGTTGTGCGCCGCGCTGCCCTGGGGAGGGGCGCGCTCTTGTCTCCGTGTCCCGTGGGGGGAACTTCTCATGACGCATGCGCCCGTACCCGTACCCGCGGTGTCCGCGCCCGGCCGTGCACTCCGCTCACCCATCGGGCTCTCGTACGCCGTCACCGCGCTGCTCGGCGTCGTCGTCCTCGTCGACCTGCTGATCGTCGCGGCCTCGCCCAACATGCGGTCGTTCCTGAGCGGCGTCAAATCCGGCACGGCCGACTTCGACGCGGACGCGGCGAACCGCGCCGACTACGCGATGGCCGGATCGAGCGGGTTGTACGTCGCCGCCGTGGTGGCGGCCGGCACGCTCTTCATCGTCTGGTTCCACCGCGTCCGGCAGAACGCCGAGGTCTTCGCGCCCGGCACTCAGCGCAGGACCCCGGGCTGGGCGATCGGCGCCTGGTTCATCCCCATCGCCAACATGTGGATCCCGCGGGGTATCGCCGCCGACGTACTGCGGGCGAGCCGCCCCGACCCCTACGGCGGCGGGGCGGAGGGTCGGGGCCTCCTCAACGCCTGGTGGGGCGCCTGGGTCTGCTCGCTGGTCTTCGACCGGTACGCGAGCAGGACCTACGACAGGGCCGAGGACGCCGAGGCGATCCACGACGCGGCGGCGCTGGTGCTGGCCGGCGCCGGGATCGATATCGTCGCCGCGGTGCTCGCAGTCCTCTTCGTCCGCAGGATCACCTCGATGCAGCACGCCAAGGCCCTCGCGGGCCGGACCGCGCCGTCGGCCTGAACCCGGTCGAATCGGAAACACCGGGTGGTTCTTCGGCCGCCCAAGTGACGATTTTCGGCCACTCGGCGCTGTAAGTGACGTACTGCGAACGCACAGTCGGGGAGACGTCCATGGGCCTGGTGCAACTGATCGCGGAAGCGGACGAGCGGAGCCTGGCCGCGAGCGGTCTCGCGTGTCTGGACCGCTGCCAGCCCCTGCTCGACGAGGAGCCCGACGTGCTGCGGCCCCTGTGGGCGGGCATCTCCGAGGGCGAGGAGGGCTGGGCCGGGCAGCTGGCCGCTGCGAGGGCGGCGCTCGACGAGACGCCCGTCGACGACGCGTCGAGCGAGGCATGGGCGCCGGTGCGGAGGATGATCGCCGCCGCCCCGTCGGAGTGGGCCACCGGACCGCTCGGCGAGTGGGCGGCGGCCTGCTCCGCCCTCGCGCTCGAACTGCACCGGGAACTCGACCCGTCCGGCGGCCACGGAGGCCCGCTCGTCGCCGGCGAGGAGCGCCGTCAGATCCAGATCCTCGAGATCCTCGCCGGCAGTCCGGACGGCGCCGCCCTCCGCCGCGCCCTGGACCTCTCGACGGAGGGTCGACGTGTGCTGCGCGCCGCCCTGTCCCGGCGGGCGAGGGCCCAGGGCTGAGCCTTCCCGCGGCGCGTCACCCGGTGGGCGCGGCCGGCTCGTTCCCGGGGACGGTGAGCCCCAGCGGGCCACCGGTGGCGATCACATCGGGACCGGCGAGCAGATCCGCGTAGCCGTCGTCGTCCAGGTCCTGCGCGGTCAGCGACCCGGCGTACGCACCCACCGCGAGGGAGGGCGCGCCGGCGGTGCTCAGGCCGGTGGGCGACCCGTGGTACGTCACGATCCCGCGCCCGGTCGACACGGCCAGGTCGTCGTACCCGTCGCCGTTGGTGTCGCCCGAGGCGAGGGCGGTCCCGCCGGCGCCCATCAGCACGGTCGTCGAGGCGGTACGGCGTCCGCGCTCGGGGTTGCTCAGCACGACGAGCGGGGTGCCACCCTCCGGTGTGCGGTAGGCGACGGCCAGATCCCGGTCCCCGTCCCCGTCGAAGTCGCCGCCGACGGAATCCTGCTCCTCGGCGCCGTCCGGTACGGCGGCCGCCGCCTCGGAACCGGGGTCCTGAGGCCAGGGCACTCCCAAGGCGTCCGGCCCCTCGCCCCGTGCCGCGGCTGCCGCGCGGATGGCGGGCAGATCGGCGTACAGATGACCGCCGGGGCACTCGGTCGGGTACCCGTCGCGGTGTCCCGGCAGCCGCGGGAGCGTGACGCGCTGCCCCCGCCGGAACTTGCCGTTGTCCACGGACGCCGTGAGCGTCGTGGTCCCGTTGAGGGCCAGCCCGTAGAGGCCGAGCTTCCAGGAGGCGATCCTCATGACGGCGTCGCGGATCGCGGGCGTGGTCGTGGCCGTGCTGTAGTCGCCGATCACGGACACGCTGCTCGTGTCGACGTTGAAGCCGTACGTGTGGGCGCCCTGGACCGGCCGGTCGATGCCGCCGGCCCGGCCCTCGAAGATCCTGCCGCACTTGTCGACCAGGAAGTGGTAGCCGATGTCGTTCCAGCCCTGGCCCTCCACGTGGTAGGTGAAGATGGCCCGGACGATCGCGGGCGAGTCGGCGCACTGGTACGTGTTCGACCCCGCGGTGTGGTGGACGAACACCGCCTTGGTCGTGGAGTTGTAGGTGGGCGGCCCACCGACCTTGGACTCGTCCGCGCCCCATCCGGCCCGCGTGGTCATCGCCGGAGCGCCGGCCGGCACCTCTGCACGGGCGGACGGCGGGGCCGGGGCGCCTCCCTGCGGGTCCACGAGTTCCACCCGCAGCCCACGGGGCAGCGACACCCCCTCGGCCCGCAGTTGCACCCCGTCCGACGGCCCGGTCCACAGCGGCCGGCTGCCCGCCCGCAGCCCCGCGGAGGCCTGTCCCGGGCCGGTCTCGGGCGTCCGCTGGTCGATGTCGAGCATCTTCCAGTCCGACCAGGCGCCGGTACGGCTGTCCCGGGTGCGGACCTCGACGGTGCCGCCCAGCTCCGCGTCCGGGTCGTCCCATGTGACGCCGACCAGGCTGAACGGTTCGGTGGCACGCGCGGGGAGCTCACGCCTCGCCGGGTCCGTGCCCGGTACAGGCACGCTGTGGACCTCGCCCGAGCCGGGCGTGCCCGGACCGTGCGCCGGGGAAGCGGGGGACGGGACGGCGGGGACGGAGGGGGAGAGGGGAGCCGAGGGGGGCGCGGCGGCCGTGAGCACGGTGAGGCACACGACGGCGGTGCACGCGGCGGTGAAGGCCACAGGACGGCATCTCATGGGGCCGGAGCATAAGGAAGCGGCGGGCATATGGTGTGCAATGACGCTACGCCCGTGACGGTGACGCCCGGAAAGAAAGGGTGATTGACGGGCTGTCCGAAAATGATCGCCACGAACTCCCGTTCTCCGGGCATTGGTACGGTCCGGTCATGGCCGTTGATCGCGCGTCAGGTGTGCCGGACGCATCAGAGGAACCGACGAGGACCCCCGTCACCGCCGACGACGTGCAGCACGCCGTCAGACTGGCGCTCGCCACCCTGCGGGCCGGGCTCGGCGCCGACTGGGACGTCAGGGCCGGCGCCCTGGAGTGGACCTGCTGGGAGACCGTCGAACATCTCACCGACGACCTCTTCGCCTACGCCGCCCAACTGGGCCCCGAGTCCCCGCCGCTGGACGGCCACGTCCCGTTCGACTGGATGGCGCGCCGGGACGGCGGACCGGCGAACGTCACCTTCGCCGACCGGGCCGCCGGCCCCCGGGGCCTGCTCCTCATGCTCGACGCCTGTGGCGGGATGCTCACGGCGATGGTCCGCACGACCCCCGCGGAGGCCAGGGCGTACCACACCTTCGGGACGGCCGACGCCGAGGGCTTCGCCGCCATGGGTGTGGTCGAGACCCTCGTCCACACCCATGACGTGGCCCAGGGCCTCGGCCTCGGCTGGTCCCCGCCGGCGGGCCTCTGCGCGCGAGTCCTCGCCCGCCTCTTCCCGTACGCCCCGACGGACACGGACCGCTGGGCCACCCTCCTCTGGGCGACGGGTCGCGGGGAACTGCCGGGCCGCAAACGCCTGGAGTCCTGGCGGTGGCACGGGGCCACGCGGGACTGACGCGGACCGGAAGGCGAGCGGCCGGACCCCTTTCTCATCGGGGGCCCCGGCCGCTGACGTTAGGCGGCCGTGCCCGTCCCCGTGACCTCGTACGTCACATCGCCGTCGGGACGGCTCGGGGCTTCGGGCGCTCCTTCGTGTCGAGCACGCCGTGGCCGAGACGAGCCCGCCGTGGGCGAGCAGTACGGCCGCGGCGATCGGCAGCACTTGCCAGGACACGCGTAGCCGATCGGTGTGCACATGCACGTTTCGGGCTCGTCGGGTTCATTCTCCCGGCTGGTAGCGTCCGGGGCCCACGGCTGATCCGGCGCGGCGGAGGCGGTGGGGCAGGCGGCCGTAGGGCCCGCCCGCCCCACCGCCGACGCTGTTCAGAGAGGTACAGGTGAATCTTCACGACGTCGTCCGACTTCTCGGGCTCACAGTTCCGACGTCCGCCGAGGGACAGGCGTCCGGGCAGGTCGTGCCCGGGGACTTCGAGCTGCTGCTGCGGGCGGTGCCCGCGGGCGTGGTGGCGGGGTCCGTGATCCTGAACCGCGCCGACGTCCCGGTGCGCTCGGTGAAGGACTTTGCGGCGGAGGCGGAGCTGCGCCTCGGAGACATGCGCGAGGCTCTGACCTCCCGCGAGCAGGCGCTCCCGGCGTCGCTCCACCCGGAGCCCGGGGGCCTCGTGCCCTGGGGCCGGACCGCGCGCGACGGGGTGCTGCTCTGGGACGCCTCCGCGCCGGACACCGCGGACTGGACGACGGTCCTGGCGGACAAGGACTTCCAGCTCTGGCTGGACCTTCCCTTCTCCGTCCCCGAGTTCCTCGCACGGGCGCTGATGGCGCGCGAGGAGGGCACGCCCGCGTTCGAGAGTTTCGAGGAGTACGAGTCGGGTTCGTTCTGGAAGGTCGCGGACGACATGCGCGCGACAGCCATGGCGATGGCGAACCCGGACTTCCGGGCGGTGGAGGAGCTCGTCACCAGACTGCGGGCGCTCGGCGTCCCCGGTGTCCGGGAGTACGCGAAGGAGCGCGTCACTCGGGCGCTGGAGCTCGCCCGGGAGTCCTCGCTCGCGTACCCGGAGGAGTATCTGGCGGTGATGCGGGAGTTCCCGGGCGGGGTGATCGCCGGGATGCAGGTGTTCCCCGTCGACCGGGTCGGCTGGTTGACCGAGGACCCGGTGTTCCTGCAGTGGGGCGAGTCGGAGGGGCGGGCGTTCGGGTGGCTCGCGCTCGGCGGTGATCCGGGGGAGTGGCGCGTCGCGTACGTCGAGCCCGACGGCACGTCCCTGACGCATCTGCGCGACCAGACCTTCGCCTCGTTCCTGCGCCGCCGACTGCGGGGGGACGACTCGCTGTTCTGATCCGCTCCGGCCCCTGCCCGGGGCTGATTCGAGTGCGGTAGTTCTGCACGATCTGGGAACGATGATCAGGGCGGATCTCGAGTCCGGCGCGAGGAGGAGGCAGAGTTTCTGCCCAGTCAACCGCTTCGAGGTGGGCGGCCCGGAGGAGTCCGTGCACCGGCTCTACCTGTTGCTGCACGGCCGCAGCAGCCGAAAGGTGGCGTGCTCAGTCGGCCCTGGGCCGACCGGACTCGTCGTCCGGGGGAGGGGCGAAAGGACGACCGGGGCCGCCACCCCCCACAGGAGAGGCCCCGGCCGTCGTCCGCCGGAGCCGCGGAGCGGCTCCGTACTTCTCTCAGCGCCGCGCGTGCGTTTTCTGTCACACCGCACGCCGCCGCAGAATGTTGCAGGTTGTACAAGACGTGGACGTGGCACCCGCGGAGGACGTAGCGTGTCGCTGCGCGCTGGGGTGTGCGGCGGTGGTGACCAGCCGCGATGACGAACGGGTAGTGGGAGTGCTGGGGGACGACGCGGAGCTGACCGCCGCGGTGAGCGCGGCGCAGGACGGGGACGAGGACGCCTTCCGGACTGTGTACCGCGCCGTTCACCCGCGGCTGCTCGGATACATAAGGACGCTGGTCGGCGAGCCGGAGGCCGAGGACGTGGCGTCCGAGGCCTGGCTGCAGATCGCCCGCGACCTCGAAAGGTTCAGCGGTGACGCCGACCGCTTCCGCGGCTGGGCGGCGCGCATCGCCCGCAACCGCGCCCTCGACCACATCCGGATGCGCGGCAGGCGCCCCGCGGTCGGCGGGGACGAGACCGAACTCACCGGGAAGCCCGCCGAGTCCGACACCGCCGGCGAGGCCATGGAGGCCATGTCGACCGGCCGGACCATGGCGCTGATCGCCCAGCTCCCCCAGGACCAGGCCGAGGCGGTCGTGCTGCGCGTGGTCGTCGGCCTCGACGCGAAGACCGCGGCGAAGACCCTGGGCAAGCGGCCCGGCGCCGTGCGCACCGCGGCCCACCGGGGGCTGAAGAGGCTCGCGGAGCTGCTGGGGGCCGAGCATGGAGCAGAGCACGGAGGGGCGTCGGAGACTTCTGGGCGCGGTACCGGACTCGGCGCGGTACCGTCGCCGCGCACCGTTCGCCCCGGCGCGACGCGCCCCACCGGTGTGACGCATTCGCGTCTGCGGACGCAGAAGGACATGTGATGGCCGACGAGCGTTACGAATGGCTCGATCAGGAGGCGGCGGAGCGGTTGCTCCGCGGTGAACCGGTCGAGCCCGTCGGTGTTGACGCGCGTCACCAGGCCCTTCGGCTCGCCCACCTGCTCGACGAAGCGCGCGCCCAGGAGACCGTGACCGAGCCCCTCAGGGGCGAGGACGCCGCGCTCGCCGCGTTCCGCAAGGCACGTGACGGTGGCGCGGCGGAACTGCTGCCGACGGTGCGGCTGACGCCGGAGACCCGGCCGGTCTCCTGGAGCCGGTCCCTGCGCTGGGGGCTGGCCGCCTCGCTCACCGGATTCGCGGTGGGCGGCGTGGCCGTCGCCGCCGGGGTCGGGGCGCTGCCGACGCCGTTCGGCGGTCCTCAGCCCGCACCCGCCTCCTCCGTCTCGGGTGCCGTCACCCCCGGGCCGGTCACCTCCGAGGACACGCCCGGCGAGCTGCGCAGCCCCGACCTGCCGTCGCCCGCGGACACCCCCCTCCCGCCGAGCGCCCCCGCGGCCTCGGGCGGCACCGACGCCCCGGACCGTCCGGGGGACGGGCCGGGCGCAGGTCCGGGGCCGGACGAGTCCGCAGCGCCGGACGGCCGCGGGGACGGGGCCACCAACGGCAGGGACTGGTACCGCACGACCGTCGACGCCTGCCGCGACTACCGCAACGGCACGCTGGACGAGGAGCGCAAGCGCAAGCTGGAGGCCGCGGCGCAGGGCGCGGACCGTGTGAAGCGGTTCTGCGACCGGATGCTGTCCGCCGACGGCACGGGCGACGACGGCGATGACGGCGGCGACGGCAACGGCGACGGCAACGGCGGTGACGGCGGCCAGGGCGGCGGGGACGACGGCGACGACGACGGTGACGGCTCCGGCCCGGCCGGCTTCCCCCGCTCCCCGTTCCTGCCCCCCGCCTCCGTGCGGCCCGGTGCCGCCGAGCAGCCCTTCGTGCCGCCGAGCGGAGTACGTGCCGCGGTGCCGGGTGCGTCCGTCTCCGGGCCGTCGCTGTCCGGCGGGTTCCGCGCTCTCCCCGTCGGCGGCCCGCCGTCGGCGGACGACGCGCGCCCGCTCTCGCTCGCAACGCTCTGAACTGCGGTTTTCCTTGCGCGGCAAAATTTTCCGGCCAGGTGTGACGTTTTTCGGCTGGGTGACGCAGTAATAAGTGAGCCGACTGGTCATCGGCGATGCCTGAGCCGGGGTTCCCCCCGTACCCACGGCTCAGAGCACACAGGCGCGGGCGGGACACGTTCCCCCGGTCCCGCCCGCGCCTCCTCACTTCTTCCGGCCGGTCCGCGCCGCCTCACCAGTGGACGACGACCTTGTCGCCGACCTTCACCTGGCCGAAGACCGACGCGATCTTCTTTCTGTCGCGGACGTTGACACAGCCGTGCGAGGCCCCGTTGTAGCCGCGGGCGGCGAAGTCGGAGGAGTAGTGCACCGCCTGGCCGCCGCTGAAGAACATCGCGTACGGCATGGGGGTGTGGTAGAGCGTCGACTCCCACTCCTCGGCCTTCCAGCCCACGCTGAACGTCCCTTCGCGGGTGGGCGTGTTCTCCGAGCCGAAGCGCACGTCCATCGCCGCCACGACCGTGCCGTCGATCATCCAGGCGAGTGTCCTGCTCTCCTTGCTGATGCAGAGCACCCGTCCCGTCATGCACCGGGGGTCGGGCTCGTCGAGCGCGTTGGTCGTCGCAGGGCGCAGTTCGTCGGCGGTGGGCTTGCGGGTCGTGCCGAGCAGTCGCTGCCAGGTGGTCTCGTCGACCGAACCGGTCGCGGCGAGCCCCTGCTTCCGCTGGAAGCCGCTGACCGCCTTCGCCGTCATCGAGCCGTAGAACGCGGTGGGGCTGCGGTGGAAGTGGCCGATCTGGCGCAGCCGCGCCTGCAGTTCGCGTACCTGCTCGGTCTCGGTGCCCTCCGCCATCAGAGCCCTCGGCTCCGCCGTTCGGGCGCCCGGCGTCGACGGGGACGGGGCGGGGGGCTTGGCGTCGTCGGCCGCAGGAGTGGCGGTGGCGGCCGGGGCCTTCGACGGACCGGCCGGGGCGGCCGGCGGCTCGGCGCCCACCCCGGCCACACCCTGGCTCGTGCACCCGGCGGCCAGGGCCACGGCGGCGAGAGACATGAGCGATCTGCGTAGAACGGACGTACGGTGCATAGGTGCCCCCCTGAGGTTGTGTGAGTAGGGATGCCTCGCGGCCGTGCTTGGTTGCGGTCGAAGGAGCATGCTGTGAGCAAGGTCCCAGCAGGGGGCGAGTCGTTGCCCGCAGACCCGCCGGTACGGTCCGTCGCGAGAGTTGCGTACCGGCGAGTAGCTCCACCGGGAGGCACACCACATGGCGCGCGAGTCCGAGTCGGGTCTGCCCATCGAGCCGGTCTACGGACCGGACGACCTCGAAGGGTGGGATCCCGGCGAGAAGCTGGGGGAGCCGGGCTCCTACCCGTTCACGCGCGGTGTCCACCCGTCCATGTACACGGGCCGCCCGTGGACCATGCGCCAGTACGCGGGTTTCGGCACGGCCGTCGAGTCCAACGCCCGGTACAAGCAGCTCATCGCCAACGGCACGACCGGCCTGTCCGTGGCCTTCGACCTGCCGACGCAGATGGGGCACGACTCCGACGCGCCGATCGCGCACGGCGAGGTCGGCAAGGTGGGCGTGGCCGTCGACTCGATCGACGACATGCGGGTGCTGCTGGACGGCATCCCGCTGGACCGGGTCTCCACGTCGATGACGATCAACGCGCCGGCCGCGCTGCTGCTCCTCCTCTACCAACTGGTTGGCGAGGAGCAGGGGGTGCCGGCGGACAGGCTGACCGGCACCGTCCAGAACGACGTGCTGAAGGAGTACATCGCCCGGGGCACCTACATCTTCCCGCCCAAGCCCTCGCTGCGGCTGACCGCCGACATCTTCAAGTACTGCAGGGCCGAGATGCCGAAGTGGAACACGATCTCGATCTCCGGCTACCACATGGCCGAGGCCGGCGCGTCCCCCGCGCAGGAGATCGCCTTCACCCTCGCCGACGGCATCGAGTACGTACGGGCGGCCGTCGAGGCGGGGATGGACGTGGACGACTTCGCGCCCCGGCTTTCGTTCTTCTTCGTGGCACGGACCACGTTCCTGGAGGAGGTGGCGAAGTTCCGCGCCGCACGCCGCATCTGGGCCCGGGTGATGCGCGACGAGTTCGGCGCCAGGAACCCGAGGTCGCTGATGCTGCGTTTCCACACCCAGACCGCCGGGGTGCAGCTCACCGCGCAGCAGCCCGAGGTGAACCTGGTGCGCGTCGCCGTCCAGGGGCTCGCGGCCGTCCTCGGCGGCACGCAGTCGCTGCACACCAACTCCTTCGACGAGGCGATCGCGCTGCCGACCGACAAGTCGGCCCGGCTCGCGCTGCGCACCCAGCAGGTGCTCGCGTACGAGACCGATGTCACCGCCACGGTCGACCCGTTCGCCGGGTCGTACGTGGTGGAGAGCATGACGGACGACGTGGAGGCCGCGGCGCTGGAACTGATGCGGAAGGTGGAGGACCTCGGCGGCGCGGTGAGCGCCATCGAACGCGGCTTCCAGAAGGGCGAGATCGAGCGCAGCGCCTACCGCATCGCGCAGGAGACGGACACCGGCGAACGCGTCGTCGTCGGTGTCAACCGCTTCACCCTCGACGAGGAGGAGCCGTACGAGCCGCTGCGCGTCGACCCCGAGATCGAGGCCCGGCAGGCCGAGCGGCTGGCGGGACTGCGGGCCGGGCGGGACCGGGCCGCCGTGGACGCGGCGCTCGGCGCGCTGCGGGACGCCGCCGCCGGCACGGACAACGTCCTGTACCCGATGAAGGAGGCGCTGCGGGCCCGGGCGACGGTCGGCGAGGTGTGCGGCACGCTCCGCGAGGTGTGGGGCACGTACGTCCCGAGTGATGTGTTCTGATCGACTTTCCGCCATCCGGAACGCGGAGGCGGAGGATCGTACCCGTGTGCGACACTCCGCCTCATGCTGGGTGTCACCGATCTGCCGACGTATCTCGCGGGACTTGTCCTGATCATCCTCCTGCCGGGGCCCAACTCGCTGTACGTGCTCTCGGTCGCCGCCCGCCGAGGGGTGCGCACGGGCTACCGGGCCGCCGCGGGCGTGTGGTGCGGCGACACGGTGCTGATGGTGCTGTCCGCGGCGGGCGTCGCCTCGCTGCTCCAGGCCAACGCCGTGCTCTTCTCGGTGGTGAAGTTCGCCGGCGCGGGCTATCTGACGTGGCTGGCCGTCGGCATGCTGCGCGCCGCATGGTCGATGTGGCGGTCACGCCGGGAACTGACCGAACCCGAGGGAGGACGGGCGCCGGACGCGTCCGCGGCGGGTGAGCGGCCGTTCCGCAGGGCCCTGGTGATCAGCCTGGTCAACCCGAAGGCGATCCTGTTCTTCATCGCCTTCTTCGTGCAGTTCGTCGACCCCTCCTATGCCTATCCGGCGGTGTCCTTCGCCGTGCTCGGCGGACTCGCCCAGCTGGCGAGCGTCCTCTACCTCACCCTGCTGATCTTCACCGGCACCCATCTGGCCGCCGCCTTCCGGCGCCGCAGGCGGCTGTCGGCCGGGGCGACCTCGGCGGCGGGCGCGTTGTTCCTCGGCTTCGCGGTGAAGCTGTCGTTCAGCAGCGCATGACACGGCGGACGGACTCGTCCGCTCCGACTCGAGTGGGGTGGTCCGCTGCCCCTGAAGTGAAAGCCGCCGCCGTCCATCCGTTCAGCAGCTTCCACACTCAGCAGACCTTCAAAGCCCCGTGAGCCGAACCAGGCGGCCGCATACCCGCAGCGACCTCGCCGGGCAGTTCGCACCAGACGGTCTTGGTAGCGGGCCCCTCGTCCACGCCCCAGCGCAGGGCCACCGCATCGAGCAGGGTGAGGCCGCGGCCGGTCTCCTCGTCGGCGGCAGCGGCCCGGCATCGGACGGGCGAGGCGCGGGGGGCCGGGTCGGTGACCTCCAGCCGCGTACGACCGCCGTCGGCGGCGCGGGTGACGCGGATCGTGACCGGCACCCCGTCCCCGAGATGCCGGATGACATTCGTGAGCAGCTCGCTCACGCACAGTTGGAGGTCGGCGCAGGGGACCCCCAGGTACTCGCGTACGGTGCGGCGCACGTCGGGTACGGCCTCCGGTGTCGCGAGGAGTTCCAGGGTCAGCGGTCGCATCGGGCAACCCCCTTGCGGAGGGCCGCGACCAGCGCTCGGGCGGTGGTCAGGTTGCACTTGCCCAGCGCGATGAGTGGCCGGCCGGGGCCACGGGCCGCGAAGCTCGGCAGGTCGACCCCGAGAGACGGCAGCGTGATGCCGTGGGCGGCGAGGGCGGCGCGGAGCTGTTCGGTGCACTCGTCCGCGTCCGTCGCGTCGTACATGGGGGTAAGCCTTCCTGTGCGCTCTGTGACGAATCACTCACACACTGGCGTGGCGGGCCCTACCGTGAAAAGAGGCTCGGGTTCCCGGCCGTGAACGGCGTGGATACCACCGGTAGGCGGGAAAGAGCGGTGAACGATGGCGCGACGCAGGGACATCGACGGATCGGAGGGTGTCCCCACCTTCTACGGCAAGGAGCTGCGCTGGCAGCGTGAGCGGGCCGGGCTCACCCTCCAGCAGTTGGTCGAGGGCAGCTTCTACGGCCCCAGCCACCTGAGCGAGATCGAGCGCGGCGAGCGGCGGATGCCGGCGGAACTGGCGGAGCATGCGGACCGGGTGCTCAAGACGGACGGGTTCTTCAAGCGGCGGTGCGAGGACGTGAGGAAGGCGAGGCGGCGGGGGCACGCGCAGTACTTCGAGCGGGTACTGGAGGCGGAGAAGCACGCGGAGACGATCGAGGAGTGGAGCCCGACGCTGATTCCGGGCCTGCTGCAGACGGAGACGTACGCGCGGGCGATTGTGCGGGCGGCGCACCCACTGGCGTCGGACGAGGATGTGGACGAGAGGGTCACCGCCCGAATGACACGGTCCCACCTGTTCGAGGCCGACCACAACACCCCGGAGTATTGGGCGATTGTTCCGGAGTCACTGCTGCGCCAGCCGGTCCTTCCGCCGGACGGGACGGCCGAACAGCTGCACCACATCGCGGCGTTGGCGAGGCGGCACCGGATCGTTCCACAGATCCTTCCGTGGAACTGCGGAGCACATCCCCTCATGATGGGCGCGACCACAACAATGACCTTCCCGGATGCCCCACCTTTGGTCTACCTGGAGTCTCAGTACAGCGGTGACACCATCGACGATCCGGCCCTCGTGAAGCTGTATCGCAAGGCATACGATCGTCTCAGGGCCGCCGCACTACCGCCCGAGGCGTCCCTCGCCCTGATCGAGGAAGCGGCTGATGATTACCCAAATGGCAAGCATCCGGATTGACTTGAGCACAGCCGTCTGGCGCAGGAGCAGCTACAGCAACGGTGACGGTGGGAACTGCGTCGAGGTCGCGGAGGGCTTTCTCGGGGCCGCCGTCTGGCGCAAGAGCAGCTACAGCAACGGCAGCGGAGGCGATTGCGTCGAGGTCGCCGACGGCCTCGCCGGCCTCGTCCCCGTCCGCGACTCCAAAATGCCCGACGGCCCTCACCTCGTGGTCCCGGCCCGGGCCTGGGCGTCCTTCGTCACCGCCCTCAAGGACGGCCACGCTCAGCTGGGCTCGTGACCCAAAGCCTTGCGGTCGCCCCACCGGGGGCGACCATGACGCGGGGCGCGGGCAGGTCCCGTCACCAGCGCGCCCGCTCCCGTCGGGGAAGGCCCGTCATGCGAGCCCGTCAGCCGAGCGCGGCGCGCTTGATGCGGCGGACCCGGCGGGCCACGCGGCGGATCGCGGCGTGCCGGGGGACCGGGAGGCCGCCGGGGAGGCCGAGGACCGTGAGACGGCGGCGCTTGAAGTAGCGTGCCTTTCGGTCCGTGAGACGGGCCGTCAGATACGCCTCCGCCGCCGGGCGCAGGTCGGCTCGGATCCGCGGTTGCATGGCGAATCCGACAGCCCGGACCAGCCCCGACACCTCCTCGTCCACCGGGCGCGGGGCGCCGGGGCGGTCGCTCTCCAGGTCCGGGACGAGCGCGTCGACCAGCGTCACCGGTACCCGGTTGCTGTTCTGGTACGGCTTCAGCCGGTCGAGCAGCGGCTCCGTCCCGACCCGTGCGACCGGGATGCCGTAGAAGGTGCTCGCGGTCAGCAGCGCCGTGGAGAAGCACCCCACCACCAGCGCGGGCCTCAGCTGCCGGTACAGCACCTCCGCCAGTACCGGGCGCTCCAGCACGGTCAGTTCGGCGTCCAGCTTCTCCGCCTCGCGCTCCAGTGCCCGCGACCACGCCGCGGGCGCCGTCGGATGCGGTTTGAAGACCAGTCGGCGGTGGCCGTGGGCGACCGCGCCCCGGACCATCCGCACATGCAGGGCTTCCTCCTCCTCCGCGGTGAGGATGCCCAGGGCCGCCAGGTACTGCCCGAGCAGCAGCGCGGGCTGCTCGCCGGCACGGTCGGAGGAACCGTCGGAGGCGCCGGACGTGGCGTCCGCTGCATCGGGTTCGGCCGGTTCGGTGAGTTCGGCGACCACCTTGGTGAACGCCTCGGTCGGCACCGTTTCCGGCCGGGCCCCGAACTCCTCCAGCAGCAGCGGCGTCAGCCCCGGCACCAGATCGAGGTGCAGCAGCCTGCGTACCCGCTCACCCACCAGCGGGTCGATCCTGTTGCGGGTCGGGCCGTAGCTCATCAGCCCGTCCGCGTACACGTCGAGACGGGCGTCCGGGAACAACTGGGCCACCGCGAGCGCCGGATTGACCTGGATGGACTCCAGGGCCAGCTCGATCCGGTCGTCCCCCAAACCCCACAGCATCCGCAGATACCGCTCCCACATCGGGACGTCGTCCGGGCGCGGCGACCAGCCGCCCGGATGGAAGGGCGCGATCGCCTCGTTCCACGACAGCACCTCGTCGAACCGGCCGCGCAGCCGCTCGAAGCCGGGCATCCGGTCGACCGGGGTCGCCGTCTCCGGGGTCGTCGCGTTGTTGCTCACCAGCAGCAGCCGCCGGTCCGCCGGCGCGAAGCAGCCGCTGTCGAGCGCGGCCGTCAGCGTCGCCGCGCCGTAGAGGGTGGAGGCGAAGAAGATCTGCGTGGTCCGCGCGGTGCTCGGCGTCGTATCCATCAGGCCGCTCCCGCCACGGCGGAGGCGGAGACCGCCGGTGCGCCGGCCGGGCGCCTGCGCAGCCTGCGCAGCCGGGAGGAGCGTTCGCCGTCCATGCCGTCGAGCGCGTCCTTGAGGACGTCCTGCGGCATACGGCGCAGGGCGTCCGCGCTCATCGAACGCAACTTCCGGGCCACGGACGGTTCGAACCTCTCGATCGATCCCAGATGATGGGAAATGACGGCGCAGTAGGTCCGGACGGCTTTCGGCAGAAGCCGCTCGGATTCCGGATCATTTGCGGTTTCTTCGAGTACCTGGTCGAAAGCCTTGATGAAATCCAGCTGCCGGACGTCACCGATCTGGGTCAGTGACGAGGCGACCCCGCGGCGGTAGAAGATCCCCAGCAGACCCACCGCGGCGAAGGACCCCGCCCCGCGGTGCAGCCGCCAGATCCAGGGCCGGTCCTCGGCGGTGCGCAGGCCGTCGGTGAAGTGCAGCAGCCCCCGGTCCAGCAGCTCGCGCCGGTAGATCCCGGCCCAGGCCATGGGGTAGTCGACGGAGGTGGACCGGTCGGCGGGCAGGATCGCGTCACGCGGTCGGAGCACCTCGTTCCGGCGGCCGACGGGTACCCGGAAGACCTTGCGTTCCCTGGCCGTGCACTGCACGTGGTCGGTGCGGACGAAGTCGACGCCGAGGTCCTCGGCCGCCGCGAGCAGCTTCTCGTAGTAGCCCGGGGCCAGCCAGTCGTCGCCGTCCAGGAAGGTGATGTACGCGCCGCGGGCGGCGTCCAGGCCGGTGTTGCGGGCCGTGGCGAGCCCGCCGTTGCGTTCGTGTCTGATCAGTACCGCTCCCGGCACCTCGCGTTCGGCACGCTCCAGGATCTCCGGCGTCCCATCCGTCGAGCAGTCGTCGACGAGCAGGAACTCGAAGTCCCCCCGGGCGTTCGCCCGAAGGCTTGCCAGGGTGTCGGGCGCATAGGACTGGACGTTGTAGAAGGGCACGATGACCGAGAGCTTGACCACGCGCCGGAGATTAGGCGCGGGCTCCGTCATTCGCTCTGACCGGGGGAGGGACGGCGGGTGAACAAGGTGCGGCGGAATTGTTAACCCGGGCGGTTCCCTGGCTCTTTCGCCGTTCGTCGACGCGCTGTTAACCCTTTGTTGCTGCCGAGTTGGGCCGCCGAGCCGAATGCCTTTCTAACGTCCTCGGCGTGCCATCACGTACCAGCCAGGCGCCGCGCGTCGCCGTGCTCGCCGACTCCGACACCCGGTGGAAATGGGGTGCGCTCACCGCGCGCCGGATAGCCGCCGGCGACGACCCGGCGGCCTCCGCCGAACCGGCCGGATTCCTCCTGCGGGGGCGGGCTACGCCCACCGCGCGGCAGCTCGCCGAGGTCGGGGTCGCCGCGGACGACGTGCGCGAGGTCACCGCCGCCGGGTTCCTTCGCGCGATGCGCGACGAGGGGTACGACGTCGTCGTCCTCGCCCTCGTCGGCGGCGCCGTGCAGGCCGTGCTCCAGGGAACAGCGGCCCTCCGGCTGCCCCGCCGGCCCGTACTGGTCACCGGCTACGTCGGCGTCGTCTACGAGAAGCTCGCCGACGGACTGCTGCTGCGGCACGGCGCCGACGTCGTCCTCGCCAACTCCCGCCACGACGCCGAACGGTTCCGCGCGGTGTACGAGGGCGTCGGCGTCGATCCCTCGCCGGTGACCGAGGCGGCGCTGCCCTTCCTCGGCGGCGCCCCGTACCAGCGGAGGGACGACCGGGACACGGTGGTCTTCGCCGTCCAGCCGTCCGTCCCCGAGTCCCGGTCCGACCGTGAGTACCTGCTCGGCCGGCTCGCCGGGCACGCGAGGCTCCACCCCTCCCGCGAGGTGCTGCTCAAGCTGCGCTCCCGGCCCGGCGAGCACACCACGCACCTGGAGGAAGTGCCGTACCAGAGGCTCGCCGAGCGGCTCCCCGGGGGACTGCCGCCGAACCTCAGCCTGGTGTACGGGCACATGGGCGAGGTCCTGGACCGGACGGACCTGCTGGTCACGGTCTCCTCGACCGCCGCCCTCGAAGCGCTCCACCGGCGCATCCCCACCGCGATCCTCACCGATCTCGGTGTACGCGAGGCGCTCGGCAACCACCACTTCCTCGGCTCCGGGCTGCTCACCTCCTGGGACCGGCTCGACCGGGGCCACCGGCCGGTACCCGACGAGGAGTGGCTGGCCCGGCAGGGCGTCGCCGCCGACGGGCGGTACGAGACGGCCTTCGACGAGGCGCGCGAGCGGGTGGCCGCACTGCTGCGGCGGCCGGACCTCCCTCCCGTCACCCCCTACTACACCCCCACCACGGCGCCCGGATATCTGCCGGGGATCCTCGCCCGCCACCGCCTCGCCCCGGACGGCAGCCCTCTCCCCGGGACGGAGCCGGCCGCCGGTCCCACCGGGGTGCGTCGATTCGTCCGCGACGCGGTGCGTGGGGCGGCCCGCGGCGCCTACCGCCACGGCGTGCAGCGCGTGGCGCCCGTCATCCGCCGCATGGGCGAGCTGTGACCGTTCCGAAGGCCCGAAGGAGCTCCACCTCATGACCACCGTCCTCGCCGTGATCCCCGCCAGGGGCGGCTCCAAGGGCGTGCCCGGCAAGAACCTCGCCGCGGTCGGCGGCGTCCCGCTCGTCGCGCGCGCGGTACGGGCCTGCACCGGATCCGCCCTGGTCACCGATGTCGTGGTGTCCACCGACGACCCGGCGATCGCGGACGCCGCGCGGGCCGCCGGAGCGGCCGCCGGCCGGGTGCACTGCGTCGACCGCCCGGCGGACATCGCGGGCGACACCGCGACCAGCGAGTCCGCGGTGCTCCACGCCATGGACGCCTATGAGGCGGAGCACGGCCGCACGGTCGACGTGGTCCTCCTCGTCCAGTGCACCAGCCCCTTCCTGACCGCCGACGACGTCGAGCGGGTCGCCTCCGCGGTGGCGAAGGACGGCGCCGACACCGCGGTCACGGTCGCCCCTTTCCACGCCTTCGTCTGGCGCCGTGAAGCGGCGACGGGCAGGCCCGCACCCGCACCCGCCCACGACGACGGCCGAGGCGTCAACCACGACAAGGGCCACCGCCCCCGCCGGCAGGACCGGCCCGAGGACTTCCTCGAGACCGGGGCCGCCTACGCCATGGACGCCCGCGGTCTCCGCGTCCACGGACACCGCTTCTTCGGCCGCACCGCGCTGGTCGAGACCGACCCCGCACGGGTCCTGGAGATCGACGACCCGCACGACCTCGCCCGGGCCCGCGCGCTTGCGCCGCTGCTCGACCCGGTGGCCGTCCCCACCCGCGCGGACGTCGACGCCGTCGTCCTCGACTTCGACGGCACCCAGACCGACGACCGAGTCCTCGTCGACTCCGACGGACGCGAACTCGTCGCCGTGCACCGCGGCGACGGCCTCGGCATCGCCGCGCTGCGCCGTGCCGGGCTGAAGCTGCTGATCCTCTCCACCGAACAGAACCCCGTCGTCGCGGCCCGCGCCCGCAAGCTCAACCTCCCCGTCCTGCACGGCATCGACCGCAAGGACGCCGCCCTGGAGCGGTGGTGCCGGGAGAACGCGGTCGCGCCCGAACGGGTCCTCTACGCCGGCAACGACGTCAACGACCTGCCCTGCTTCGGGCTCGTCGGCTGGCCCGTCGCCGTGGCGAGCGCACACGACTCAGTGCGTGCCGCCGCCCGTGCCGTCACCACCACCCCCGGTGGCGCCGGCGCGATCCGGGAGATCGCCACCTGGCTTCTCGGTCCCACCCTCAGCACCCCCACCCAGTAAGCCGAACCGTAAGGAACCCCTCATGAACTCCCGTCTGCGCACCCTCGGCGGCAAGACCGCCGGTCCCGGCCGACCCGTCTACATCACCGGCGAGATCGGCATCAACCACAACGGCGACCTGGACAACGCCTTCGCGCTGATCGACGCCGCCGCCGACGCGGGCTGCGACGCGGTCAAGTTCCAGAAGCGCACCCCGGAGATCTGCACTCCCCGCGACCAGTGGGACATCGAGCGGGACACCCCCTGGGGCCGGATGACGTACATCGACTACCGCCACCGCGTGGAGTTCGGCGAGGACGAGTACCGCGCCATAGACGAGCACTGCCGCCGGCGCGGCATCGACTGGTTCGCCTCCCCGTGGGACACCGAGGCCGTCGCCTTCCTGGAGAAGTTCGACGTCCCCGCCCACAAGGTGGCCTCCGCGTCCCTCACGGACGACGAGCTGCTGCGCGAGCTGCGCGCCACCGGCAGGACGATCATCCTGTCCACCGGTATGTCGACGCCGAAGCAGATCCGGCACGCCGTCGAGGTCCTCGGCAGCGAGAACATCCTGCTCTGCCACGCCACCTCGACCTACCCGGCCAAGGCCGAGGAGCTCAACCTCCGCGTCATCAACACCCTGATGCAGGAGTACCCGAACGTCCCGATCGGCTACTCCGGCCACGAGACCGGTCTGCAGACCACCCTCGCGGCCGTCGCGCTCGGCGCCGCGTTCGTCGAGCGCCACATCACCCTCGACCGCGCCATGTGGGGCTCGGACCAGGCCGCCTCCGTCGAGCCCGGTGGCCTGCAGCGCATGGTGCGCGACATCCGCACCATCGAGGCCGCCCTCGGCGACGGAGTGAAGAAGGTCTACGAGTCCGAGCTCGCCCCGATGAAGAAGCTCCGCCGCGTCCCCGGCGTCGTCGCCGAGGCGGAGCAGAGCGAGCGGGCCGAGCCGGTCGCGGTCTGACGCGCCATGGACCTCGCCTTCGTCGAGAGCCCGGTCCAGCTGCTGAACGTCCTGGAGTGGGCACACACCCCCGTGCCGGCCGCGATACCCGCGCAGCCGGGACCGGGCGCCGCCCGCGGCGCGGCTGCCCGGGGCGGCGACCTGACGGTCGTCGTGCTCTCGCCCACCGATCCCATGTCCCGCGGACAACTGCGCCGGATGGTGGAGCTGGCGCGCGACGAGGGGATCGCGGTGCGCTGGCAGGAGGCCCGCGGCGGCGCGGACGCGGTCGTTCGGACCGTGCGGGCGCTGGGCCCCGTGCTGCGCCGGGCCGAGCGGATCGTGATCGGCGACCCGTTCTCCCGCTATGTGCAGCTCCTGCTCACCCTCGTGGGCACCCGGCGGCTGACCGTGGTCGACGACGGCACGGCCACCATGGAGTTCGTGGCGCAGCTGACGCGCGGCGAACGGCTGGTGCGCTGGCACCGGCGCGGCCGCCGCGGCCCGCGCGAGCTGCTGCTCGCGCCGGTCACGGCGGCCGCCCGCCGGCGGCTCACGCCGTCGCGCTGCCGGGCGGTCGAGCTCTTCACCGCGATGCCCGTGGAGGAGGCGCCGGACGGCATCACCGTCACCCCCAACCGGTTCCGCTGGACGCGCTCGCGGTTCGGCCCGCCGCTGCTCACCCGGGGCGCGGACCTGGTGGGCACCTCCCTCGTGGAGACCGGAGTGGTCGATCTCCAGCGGTACCTGGACGCCGTCGCCTCGCTCGCCCGTACGCACGGCGCCACCCGCTACTTCGCCCACCGCCGGGAGGGCGCGGACAAGCTGCACCGGCTCGCGGCCGACACCGGTCTGGAGATCGTCCGGCCCGACCTGCCGCTGGAGCTGATCGCCCGGCGCGGGCCGGTCGGCCGTACGGTGCTGAGCTTCCCCTCCACCGTGGTGCACACCCTGCCGCTCGCTCTGGCCGGCACCGGTGTGACGGTGGCGGTGTGCGACATCGCCCCGGAGTGGCTCAGGGACACGGCGTCACCGCGTGCCCAGGGATTCCTCGCGGGGGTCACGGGCACGGCACGGCACGTGCGGCGGCTCTCGGCACCCGCCTGACGCGCGGGGCCAGGCCGACGGACCAGGGCCCGGGGCCACGAGGGGCCGGGAGCGCCGGAGACCGGTGGGCGTGGTCAGGAGACCGGCAGGACGGGCCCGGAGTCCGGTCCGGACGGACCGGGAGGCGAAGCCGCGGGCCCGCGCCGCTCGGGCGCGAGGTACCGCGCGGACGGGCTGCGGGACGGGCGGCCGGTGCGGAGGCCCCGGCGGGCGGGCCGGAACGCCGTACGGACGTCCCCGCACCCGGCCGGGGGTACCCGTACGGCCGACCTGGACGCGACAGGAGGGCGGAGTGTCCATATCGTGGTCAGGAGCGGGTGAGCTTACCCACACCGAACAACGGTCAAGCGTCGTCAGGCGCATTTTCTTCCCCCTATAGGGCTGAACTTTTGTTGATCTCGAGTTAGTTGGGCCTTGAAGGGGCCTACTCTTCAACGGGTGAACCAGTTGATGTCCCGCGAGCCCGACGCCGGCCTCCCCGGCGAAGCCGAGTTGCCCGGCGACTACGTTCTGCCCGGCACGCTGCCCGACGCCCTGCGCACCGAACTCATCGCCTTCCGCCGGGACTTGCACATGCACCCGGAGCTCGGGAACCAGGAGTTCCGCACGACGGCCGCGATCAAGGCGCGGCTGGAGGCCGCCGGCCTGCGCCCGCAGGTGCTGTCGACGGGCACGGGACTCGTGTGCGACGTGGGTACGGACCGGGTCCGGCCCATGCTCGCCCTGCGCGCCGACATCGACGCCCTCCCGATCCCGGACACCAAGACCGGCGTGCCGTACCGGTCGACCGTGCCGGACCGGGCTCACGCCTGCGGCCACGACGTCCACACCACGGCGGTCCTCGGAGCCGGTCTGGTCCTCGCCGACCTCGACCGGCAGGGCCTGCTGCCCCACCCGGTGCGGCTGATCTTCCAGCCCGCCGAGGAGGTGCTGCCGGGCGGCGCGGCCGACGCCATCGAGTCGGGGGCGCTGGACGGCGTGGGCCGGATCATCGCCGTGCACTGCGATCCCCGTGTCGACGTCGGCCGGATCGGCCTGCGTATCGGTCCCATCACCTCGGCGTGCGACCGACTGGAGATCACCCTCGACGGCCCCGGCGGCCACACCGCGCGCCCGCATCTGACGACGGACCTCGTCACCGCCGCCGCCAAGATCGTCACCGAGGTCCCGGCGCTGCTGTCCCGCAGGGTGGACACCCGCTCCGGACTGGCACTGACCTGGGGCCGTATCGAGTCCGGGCACGCCTGCAACGTCATCCCGCAGCACGCGGAACTCGCGGGCACCGTCCGCTGTCTGGACCTGCCCGCCTGGCGCGAGGCCCCGGACCTGGTGCACGCCGCGGTCGACGAGATCGCCACGCTGCACCGCGCCAAGTCCCAGATCAACTACATCCGCGGGGTGCCGCCCGTGGTCAACGACCCGGTGATCACGGAGCTGCTGCACGACGCCCACGCCGCGCGGAGGGGATCGCAGGCGATCGAGGACACCGAGCAGAGTCTCGGCGGCGAGGACTTCTCCTGGTACCTGGAGCACGTCCCGGGTGCGATGGCACGCCTCGGCGTCCGCACCCCCGGCTCGGGATCCCGCCTCGACCTGCACCGGGGCGACTTCGATGTGGACGAGGAGGCGATCCGCGTGGGCGTCGAGCTCTTCACGGCGGCGGCGCTCCTGGATGAACACCGATCGTAACCAGACAGTTCACCTTACGTTCGTCCAACGCGACGATCCGATAACGGCTGTCGAACACGTCTTTACCTGACATCTACGCGCGTTACGATCGCCGCAAAACCAGCGCCGGAAGTGGCGCTTTCGGTCAGGTTTATAAGGAGCCTCTAGTGCGCCGGATCACCAGGATCGCCACCGTGGGCATCGCGTCCACGGCACTCGCGTTGTCCGCCACCGCATGTGGCGGCAAGTCCTCGTCCGAGGCCGGATCGAGCAGTGGTGCCAAGGCGGCCATCGCCTACGACATCGGCGGCCGCGGAGACCAGTCGTTCAACGACGCCGCCTACGCGGGTCTCGCCAAGGCCGAGAAGGAGCTCGACGTCACGGGCGCCGAGGCCGAGCCGAGCGAAGGCGAGGGCGACCCGGACAAGGTGCAGCGCCTCACCTCGCTTGCCCGCGCCGGCAACAACCCGGTGATCGGCGTCGGCTTCGCCTACGCCCCGGCCATCGCCGAGGTCGCGCCGAAGTTCCCGGACACCACGTTCGGCCTCATCGACGACACCTCCAAGACCGGCAAGAACATCGCCAACCTGGTCTTCAACGAGGAGCAGGGCTCCTACCTGGCCGGCGTCGCCGCCGCCAAGGTCACCAAGAGCAACACCGTCGGCTTCATCGGCGGCGTCGAGGTGCCGCTGATCAAGAAGTTCGAGGCCGGCTTCGTCCAGGGTGTCAAGGACACCAACAAGAACGTCAACGTCAAGGTCCAGTACCTGACCCAGCCGCCGGACTTCGGTGGCTTCTCCAAGCCGGACCTGGGCAAGGCCGCCGCGCAGGGCCAGCTCGACGCGGGCGCCGACGTGATCTACGCCGCCGCCGGTCTCGCCGGCTCGGGTTCGATCGAGGCCGCCGCCAAGGCCAAGAAGTGGGCCATCGGCGTGGACTCCGACCAGTACAAGCAGCGGGGTCTCGCCCAGTACCAGGACTACATCCTCACCTCGGTGACCAAGGACGTGTCCGGCGCGGTCTACAACCTGATCAAGTCGGTCAAGGACGGCAAGGCGCAGTCCGGTGAGGTCCGCTACGGCCTCGACAAGGGCGGCGTGGGCCTGGCCACCTCCAACCCGGCCTTCACCGCGATGACCGAGGTCACCGCCGCGATCGACAAGGCCAAGGCCGACATCGTCGCGGGCAAGGTCACGGTCAAGACCGCTCCGTAACCGGGCGACGGGAACCACGGGCCCAAGGGTCCGGAGGGGCGGCGCGAAGCAGCCCCTCCGGACCCGGACCGGATTCCGTCCACCGGTTCTCGCTCTTTGTTTCTGCTACGCGCGTAGAGTTCTCTCGGGCGCGATAGCTTCGCCACCACCCCTGACCGCGGAACAGCCCGCCCCCACGCCTGCCCTGCCCCTGCTTCTCGCTCCTTCCTCCAAGGAGAGTGCGTCATCAACGCGTCCAGTCCGTCAACGCCGCCGGCTGTAGAACTGCGCGGCATCACCAAGCGCTTCCCCGGCGTCGTCGCCAACCACGACATCGACATCACCATCCGCAAGGGCACGGTCCACGCCCTCGTCGGTGAGAACGGTGCCGGCAAGTCGACCCTCATGAAGATCCTCTACGGCATGCAGAAGCCGGACGAGGGCACCATCACCGTCGACGGCAACCAGGTCGGCTTCCACAGCCCGGCCGATGCCATCGCCACCGGCATCGGCATGGTCCACCAGCACTTCATGCTGGCGGACAACCTCACCGTGCTCGAGAACGTCGTACTCGGCGGCGAGAAGCTGTACGGCATCGGCGCCAGGGCCCGGAAGAAGATCAAGGACATCTCGGACGCGTACGGGCTGAACATCCGCCCGGACGTCCTCGTGGAGGAGCTGGGCGTCGCCGACCGCCAGCGCGTGGAGATCCTCAAGGTCCTCTACCGCGGTGCCCGCACTCTGATCCTCGACGAGCCGACCGCCGTGCTGGTCCCGCAGGAGGTCGACGCGCTCTTCGACAACCTGCGGGAGCTCAAGGCGGAGGGCCTCACGGTCATCTTCATCTCGCACAAGCTCGGCGAGGTGCTGTCGGTCGCCGACGACATCACCGTCATCCGCCGCGGTACGACCGTGGGCACCGCCGACCCGCGCACCACCACCCCGAAGCAGCTGGCCGAGCTGATGGTCGGCAGCGAGCTGCCCTCGCCGGAGACGCGGGAGTCGACGGTCACCGACGTGCCGATGCTCGACGTCGACGGTCTCCGATTGACCGCGGTCGACCCCGACGGCATCGTCCGCGAGGTCCTCGCGGGCATCACCCTCACCATCCACAAGGGTGAGGTCATGGGCATCGCGGGAGTCGAGGGCAACGGCCAGACCGAGCTCATCGAGGCGCTGATGGGCATGCGCGACCCCGACGGCGGCGTGATCACCCTCGACGGTGCCGACATCTCCCACGCGCCGACCCGCAAGCGCCGTGAGGACGGGATCGGGTACATCCCCGAGGACCGCCACCGGCACGGTCTGCTGCTGGAGTCCCCGCTGTGGGAGAACCGTATCCTCGGCCATGTCACCGAGCGCCCCAACAGCAAGAACGGACTGCTCGACCTCAAGGCCGCCCGCAAGGACACCGAGCGGATCGTGCGCGAGTACGACGTCCGCACCCCCGGGATCGAGGTCACCGCGGCCTCCCTCTCCGGCGGCAACCAGCAGAAGCTGATCGTCGGTCGCGAGATGAGCCACGCGCCCAAGCTGCTGATCGCAGCCCACCCGACCCGTGGCGTGGACGTCGGCGCTCAGGCGCAGATCTGGGACCAGATCCGCGAGGCCCGTCGCGAGGGCCTCGCGGTGCTGCTGATCTCGGCCGACCTGGACGAGCTCATCGGGCTCTCCGACACCCTGCGGGTGATGTACCGCGGCCGGCTGGTCGCGGACGCCGACCCCGCCACGATCACCCCCGAGGAGCTGGGCTCGGCCATGACCGGTGCCGCCACCGGCCACCTCGAGCACCACGAGAACGGAACCGGTGAGGGCCGATGAAGAAGTTCGACAAGGACCGGCTGATCCTGGCCTTCGCCGGGCCGGTGCTCGCCCTGGCCGTCGCCTTCGTGCTGACCTCCGTGGTGCTGCTGGCCTCGGGTCTCAGCCCCGTCGAGCCCTACCAGCTGATGGCGGAGCAGGTGGAGTTCACCGATGTCCAGGTGAACATCCTCAACCAGAGCGGCATCTACTACCTCGCCGCCCTCGCCGTCGCCATCGGCTTCCGGATGAACCTGTTCAACATCGGCGTCGACGGCCAGTACCGCCTCGCGGTGATGCTGGCGGCCGTCGTCGGCGCCGCCGTCGAGCTGCCCGGCCCGCTGCACGTCGCGCTGATCGTGCTCGTGGCCATGCTCGTCGGCGCGCTCTGGGCCGGTATCGCGGGCCTCCTGAAGACGACCCGCGGGGTCAGCGAGGTCGTCTCGACGATCATGCTCAACGCCATCGCGACCAGCCTGATCGCCTGGCTGATCCTGCCCGCCAACCTCGGTGTGCAGCCCAAGGGCTCCAACGACCTGACGACCGGGGAGATCGCCGAGTCCGGCTGGTTCCCCGGCCTCGAGCTCGAAGGCGGCACCATCTACGGCTTCACCTTCGTCGCCTTCGCACTCGGCCTCGTCTACTGGTTCGCCCTGAACCGCACCCGCTTCGGCTTCGACCTGCGCGCCACCGGCGCCAGCGAGTCCGCGGCGCAGGCGAGTGGCGTCAACGCCAAGAAGATGGTCATGACGGCGATGCTGATCTCGGGTGCGGTCGCCGGCCTCGCCGGCATGCCGATGCTGCTGGGACAGACCCACACCTACAGCCTCAGCTTCCCGGTGGGCGTCGGCTTCACCGCCATCACCATCGCACTGCTGGGCCGCAACAGCCCCATCGGCATCTTCTTCGCCGCCGTGCTCATCTCCTTCCTGGAGAAGACGGCGGAAGGGCTCGGTCTCGCGGGGTACCCCAAGGAGATCGCCATCATCATGCAGGGCCTGATCGTGATCGCGGTCGTCGTGTCCTACGAACTCGTCCGCCAGTACGGGCTCCGCCGCCAGCAGCAGAAGGTCGGCGAGGAACTCGCCGCCCAGGCCCGCAAGAACCGTGAGGAGGTGGCCGCGTGACGACCACCACGGCCGTCCCGGCCGGCGCGGCGCCCATCAAGCGCGCCCGTCGCACCCTTTCCGTGCCCATGATCCTGCTCATCATCGCGGGTGGTCTGGCACTGTTCTCGCTGGTCCGCGTCATCAGCGGCGCCAACGACCTCACCTCGGTCGGGCAGGTGTCCGGCGCCCTCCAGCTCGCCGTGCCCATCGGTCTCGCCGGTCTCGGCGGACTGTGGGCCGAGCGGGCGGGCGTGATCAACATCGGCCTCGAAGGCATGATGATCCTCGGTACCTGGTTCGGCGCCTGGGCGGGTTACCAGTGGGGCCCGTGGACGGGCGTCGCGGTGGGCATCATCGGCGGCGCGCTCGGCGGCCTGCTGCACGCGATCATGACGGTGACGTTCAACGTCAACCACATCGTCTCCGGTGTCGCCATCAACATCCTGGCCGTCGGTGCCACCCGCTACCTGTCCGACTTCACCTTCGCCGAGGCGCCGGGCGGCTCCTCGAAGCAGTCCCCGCGCATCGACGCGATCACCGAGATCACGATTCCCGGGCTCTCGGACGCCCTGGCGGACCTGCAGGCCAAACACTGGTTCTTCGTCTCCGACCTGGCGGGCGTCCTCGGTGGACTGGTCACCAACCTCTCCCTGCTGACCGTCATCGCGCTGCTGCTCGTGCCCGCCACCTGGTGGGTCCTGTGGCGCACCGGCTTCGGTCTGCGGCTGCGGTCCTGCGGTGAGAACGCCGTCGCCGCCGAGTCCCTCGGCGTGAACGTCTACAAGTACAAGTACATCGCCGTGATCGTCTCCGGTGCGCTGGCCGGACTCGGAGGCGCGTTCCTCGCCATCGTTTCCACGGGCATCTACCAGGAGGGCCAGACCGGCGGCCGAGGCTACATCGGTCTCGCCGCCATGATCTTCGGCAACTGGATGCCGGGCGGACTGGCGCTCGGTGCCGGACTGTTCGGCTTCACCGACAGCCTCAAGCTGCGCGGCGGCGCCGAGAACGTCCACGCCATGCTTCTGCTCCTGGCGATCCTGCTGGTGCTGGCCTTCGCCTGGCAGCTGTACAAGAGGAAGCACTGGCAGGCAGGCATCTGCCTCGGTGTCTCCGGCCTGCTCTTCGCCTGGTACGGGCTCACCGACGCGCTGCCCAGCCAGTTCGTGGACGCCGCGCCCTATGTGACCACCCTTCTGGTGCTCGCGCTGTCGGCGCAGCGTCTGCGGCCACCCAAGGTCATCGGACAGCCGTACAAGAAGGGCCAGGGCAAGTGACGCACGGCCCCGCGCCGGCGGCCGACGCCGGCGCCGTCGACTGGGGAGCCCTGCGCGAGGCGGCGCGGGACGCGATGTCCCACGCGTACGTCCCGTACTCGGGCTACCCGGTCGGCGCGGCCGCCCTCGTCGACGACGGCCGCACGGTCAGCGGCTGCAACGTCGAGAACGCCTCGTACGGACTGTCGCTGTGCGCCGAGTGCGGGCTCGTCTCGCAGCTGCACGCCTCGGGCGGCGGCCGGCTCACGCACTTCACGTGTGTGGACGGCAACGGTGACGTACTGATGCCGTGCGGCCGCTGCCGTCAGCTGCTGTACGAGTTCGGCGGCCCCGGTCTGCTGCTGGAGACCGAGGCGGGCATCCTGCCTCTCTCCGAGATGCTGCCCCTGGCCTTCGGCCCGCAGAAGCTCGGCCCGGAGAAGCTCGGCTAGTGCCTGATGCGGCACTGGGCCCGTCAGGGCCATGACCCGGCGGCCCCTCCGCTGCTCCGGCGGAGGGGCCGCGACATTTTTCGCACCACCTGGTTCGCACCCGGAAGGACCCCAAGCACATGGACGCCATCTCCGTCATCCGCACCAAGCGCGACCGCGGCGAGCTCACCCCCGAGCAGATCGACTGGGTCATCGACGCGTACACCCGCGGCGAGGTCGCCGACGAGCAGATGTCGGCGCTGGCGATGGCGATCCTGCTGAACGGCATGAACCGTACGGAGATCGCCCGGTGGACCGCCGCGATGATCGCGTCCGGCGAGCGCATGGACTTCTCGTCCCTGTCGCGCCCGACCGCCGACAAGCACTCCACGGGCGGCGTGGGCGACAAGATCACGCTCCCGCTGGCCCCGCTGGTCGCCGCCTGCGGCGCGGCCGTGCCCCAGCTGTCCGGCCGCGGCCTCGGCCACACCGGCGGCACGCTCGACAAGCTGGAGTCCGTCCCCGGCTGGCGGGCGCTGCTGTCCAACGAGGAGATGCTGCGGGTGCTCGACACCACCGGCGCGGTCATCTGTGCCGCGGGGGACGGGCTCGCCCCCGCCGACAAGAAGCTGTACGCCCTGCGCGACGTCACCGGCACTGTCGAGGCCATCCCGCTGATCGCCTCCTCGATCATGTCCAAGAAGATCGCCGAGGGCACCGGCTCGCTCGTGCTGGACGTGAAGGTCGGCACCGGCGCCTTCATGAAGAACATCGAGGACGCACGCGAGCTCGCCTCCACCATGGTCGGGCTCGGCACGGACCACGGGGTGAGGACCGTCGCGCTGCTGACCGACATGTCGACGCCGCTCGGCCTCACCGCGGGCAACGCCCTGGAGGTCCGCGAGTCCGTCGAGGTCCTGGCGGGCGGCGGCCCGGCGGACGTCGTGGAACTGACCCTCGCACTGGCCCGCGAGATGCTCGAAGCGGCCGGCATCAAGGACGCCGACCCGGCGAAGGCCCTGGCCGACGGTTCGGCGATGGACGTCTGGCGCCGCATGATCGCCGCACAGGGCGGCGACCCGGACGCCGCGCTGCCGGTCGCCCGCGAGCAGCACGTGATCACCGCTCCGGCCTCGGGCGTGCTGACCCGCCTCGACGCCTACGAGGTCGGCGTGGCTGCCTGGCGCCTGGGCGCCGGCCGGGCCCGCAAGGAGGACCCGGTGCAGGCGGGTGCGGGCGTCGAGCTCCACGCCAAGCCCGGCGACGAGGTCACGGCGGGCGCCCCGCTGATGACCCTGCACACGGACACCCCCGAGAAGTTCGACTACGCCCTGCAGTCCCTGGAGGGCTCCTTCGACATCGCCGCACCGGGCACCTCGTACGAGGCGACCCCGGTGGTGCTGGAGCGCATCGCCTGATGGGAATCGCCGGGTCGTGGAGACTCGGTGCCACAGCCGACGGCAGGTGAGCACTTCATCGCCTGAAGCACATGACTTCCTTCGGGCGAACGGGACCGGTGGTGGGCCGCCGGTCCCGTTCGGCATGCCGGCGCCGGTGACGCACCGACGGAGGAGACCGCCATGGGCGCACTCAGCGTCGGCCCACCGGCCCCTCACGGCCGGGAGTGGGACGACCTCACGATCGACACGGGTGCCTTACCCCGTCGGCCGGCCGTGCCCTTGGGCTCCCGCACCTGCAGGGCCCCCACGCGGGACGCGCCCGCGCAGGTCCGATGAGTTGTCGTCACGGGCGCGGTCTCTTCCCGTGTGGACAGCACTGGGCAGCCGATCGTTCTGGAACTGGTCGGCCGGATCACCCCGGCCGATGTGTCGCTGTTGTGCGCCCGGCTGCGGAGACGGGCCACCGTAGACCGCGCCGGCCGGGAGGTCGTGTGCGACGCGGCCCGGCTGACAGTCGCCGATCTGACCGCCGTCGAGGCCGTCGCCCGGCTGAGGCTCACCGCCCGCAGACTCGGCCGGGAGCTGCGACTGGCGAACGCCGGTCCCGAACTGCTGACGCTGCTCGCCCTCGTCGGGCTGGGCGACGACGGCCCGGGCCTGCCCGCGCCGGTCAGCCCCCGGCGCTGAGCCGCTCCGGCAGCCCGAACAGCGGGAACCAGCGCTCGGTGTCCAGATAGAAGTCCATCGCGCCGATCCGGCCGCCGGTGACCTCCAGCACGATCAGCGCCCAGGGCTCGTACCCCTCGCCGTCCTGGCTCGGGTGGTACTGGGCGAAGGCCGGCGAGCCGTTGGCCACCGTGGGGACCAGCCTCGAGCCGCGGCACACATCACCGGCGCCGAGCATCCAGCCCACGATGTCGTCATGGCCGCGCAGCCAGAGGTCGTACGGCGGCATGGACATCGTCGCGTCCTCGCGCAGCAGCGCCGTGAGCGCCCGCATGTCGTACCCCTCGAAGGCGGCGACATAGCGCTCCAGCAGCTTCTGCTGCTCCGGGTCGAGCGGGTCCGCCGGATCGGAGTCCGAGGGGTCGTACTCGGCGAGGGTGGCGCGGGCCCGCTGGAGCGCGCTGTTGACCGAGGCGACGGACGTGCCCAGCAGCTCGGCCACCTCGGCGGCCTTCCAAGCCAGCACCTCCCGCAGGATCAGCACCGCGCGCTGCTTCGGCGGCAGGTGCTGCAGCGCCGCCATGAACGCCAGCCTGATGGACTCGCGCTCCACCGTCGTGTCGGCCGGGTCGGCCACCGACGGCAACACCCGCCCGTCCGGCACCGGTTCCAGCCAGGTGATCTCCGGACGGGCGGTGAGCTGCGCCTGGGCCACCGGGGTGGCGGCGGTCAGATCCATCGGGCGGGCCCGGCGGTTGCCCGCGTTCAGCATGTCCAGGCACACGTTCGTGGCGATGCGGTACAGCCAGGAACGCAGCGAGGATCTCCCCTCGAACTTCTCGAAGCTCTTCCAGGCCCGCACCATCGTGTCCTGGACCGCGTCCTCCGCCTCGAAGGCCGAGCCGAGCATGCGGTAGCAGTAGCCGGTGAGCTCCCTCCGGTAGCCCTCCAGCCGGGACTCGAGGTCCTGTGTCGTCGCCAGATCACTCATGGGTCCGCCCCTGTCGCCGTCCTCACCAGCCCTTCGGACGCTACAGGAGCGGACTGACAGCGAGGCTCAGGTTCCGGGCTTGCGGCCGTGGACGAACACGTCGTCCCCGTTCTTGAGCAGGTTCCAGTACGCCTTCGCGTCCGCCGGCCGCATATTGACGCAGCCGCCGGAGCCCGGCGGGTTGTACATGCTCTTGGTGACCGAGTGGAACGCCTGCCCGCCGTCGAAGAACTGCGAGTGCGGCATCCACACCTTGTAGATCGTCGACCAGTGGTTGGAGCTGCGGTAGTAGATCCGCTTGGCGCCGGTCCGGGTCTCCGCGCCGTCCCGCCCGGTCCGCACCGGAACCGGCCCGTACTTCAGCTTCGCCCCGTCCTGGATCCAGCTCAGCTGCCTGGTCAGGTCGACACAGGCGATGCGCCCCTTGTTCGTCGGGCAGGTGCCGGCCTTGTTCGGCGTCGTGCCCGCGGCCCGCTGGGCGAGGATGGTGTTCATCGTGCGCCAGGTGATCGTACCCGCGTAGCCGATGGTCGGAGTGATCCCGTGCCGGCGCTGGAAGGTCTGGATCGCCTTGCAGTCGGACGGCGACTGCCGCCCGTCGACCTTCAGGCCCATGAACTTCTCGACCCGCTTCTGGTACGGCCCGGTCGACGTCGTGCACGACGCCGCCCGGGCCGGCGTGGCGCCGAGCGCGAGGCCCAGCGGCACCACCAGCCCGGTGACGCCGAGGGCGACACCACCCCGTCTCCGTATGGTCCCCCAGTGTGCTGTGCGGCCCACGGTCACCAACTCCCCTGTACGCCCGGTGCGGTTGCCTTGACCTTTGGACGCTCACGGGGGAGCCGCGGTTGTAGGGAGGAGCGGACGGATTCGGCGGATCTCCGGGGCCGCTGTCACAGGAGCCTCAGTGGTGAACAGCCGCCGCAGAGAGCATGGGCCGCCGCTCCCGGACCCGGGCCGCGTACGACCCGTACAGCGTGATCGACACGACGCCGAGCACCGCGAGCAGCCCCAGCAGGACCGTGCCGGCCCAGCCGCCGGAGTGGAAGGCGACCGCACCGAGGGTGCCGCCCACGCTGCTGCCCAGGTAGTACGCGGACTGGTACAGGGCCGAGGCCTGGGCGCGGCCCGTCGTCGCGGTACGGCTGACCGAGGAGGAGGCCACCGCGTGCCCCGCGAAGAAGCCCGCCGTGATCAGCACCAGGCCCGGCAGCACCGCGGTCAGCGAGTCGGCGAGCGACAGCAGCAGACCCGCCGCCGTCGTGCCCACCGCCAGGTACAGCGCACCGCGCCGGCCCAGCCTGCCCACGAGACGGCCCGCGGCGGCCGACGAGACCGTGCCGACCAGATAGACCAGGAAGACGGAGCCGACGACGCCCTGGGGGAGGCCGAACGGGGCGTCGACGAGGCGGTAGCCGATCACGGTGTAGACCGCGCCGAAGACCGTCATGAACAGGGCGCCGATCCCGTAGAGCCGCATCAGCAGAGGGTCGGACAGATGACCTCGGACGGTGCGCGCCAGCGCGCCCGGGTTCAGCGGACCGGGCGTGAAGTTCCGCGCCTTCGGCAGCAGCAGCCGGAACGCGACGGTGCAGATCACGGCCATCAGTCCGACCGCGGCGAGCGCCGCCCGCCAGCCCCAGGCCTGCGAGACCCAGCCGGTCACGATCCGGCCGCTCATCCCGCCGATGCTGTTGCCCGCGACGAACAGCCCGATCGCGGCGACCAGCGCCTTCGGACGCACCTCCTCCGCCAGGTACGCCATCGCCGAGGCGGGGATGCCCGCCAGTGCCGCGCCCTGGACCGCGCGCAGCGCCACCAGCCACTCCGGGCCGGGCGCGAACGGAACCAGCAGTCCCAGGGCCGTCGCCACCACCAGGGAGAGCGTCATCAGCCGCACCCGGCCGAACCGCTCGGAGAGCGCACTCAACGGCAGCACGCACAGGGCGAGTGCCCCGGTGGCCGCGGAGACCGTCCAGCTGGCCGCGCTCGCGGTCACGCCGAAGTCACCGGACAGGGCGGGCAGCAGGGCCTGGGTGGAGTAGAGGAGGGCGAAGGTGGCGACGCCCGCGGAGAAGAGCGCGAAGCTCATCCGCCGGTAGCCGGGGACTCCGGGAGCGAGCCGCGACGAGGTGGGTTCGGGGGACGGCGAGGAGAGGGCACCCACGGTGGTGGGCGCCCCGGTACTTGCGGAAGGCATACCTCGAAGGTAGGTGGGTCATTTTGATGCGTCCAATGCATGGAACGGCTTTAATCGTTCCCATGGTGCATGAATACAGCTCACAGGCTCGTCTGTCACCGAGTAGTTACGAAGAAGACATGCGGCTGCTGCTCGCACCGCGCCTGGCGTACTTCGCCGGGGTCGCCCGGCACGAGCATGTGACCAGGGCCGCGCAGGAACTCGGCGTGCCCCAGTCGACCCTGTCGCGTGCCATGGCCCGCCTCGAACAGGACCTGGGCGTGACGCTGTTCACCCGCAAGGGCCGCACCGTGTCGCTGACGCCCGCGGGCCGAGACTTCCTCGTCTCGGTGGAGCGGGCACTCGGCGAGGTCGAGCGCGCGGCGGAGTCGGTACGCGCCGACGCCGACCCGTCCGGGGGCAAGGTCGCCTTCGGATTCCTGCACACCATGGGTTCCGAGACCGTGCCCGAACTGATCCGGGCGTTCCGCGTCGACCACCCCCGGATCCGCTTCACGCTCGTGCAGAACTACGGCGAGGCGATGATCGAGCGGCTCCGCGCCGGCGAGCTCGACCTCTGCCTCACCTCGCCGGTCCCCGACGCACCCGACCTGGTGGCCCGGCGCCTGGACGAACAGCGGCTGCGGCTCGTCGTGCCCGACGACCACCGGCTCGCCACCCGGAAACGGGTCCGGCTGGCCGAGGCGGCGGACGAGACCTTCGTGACCCTCGAACCGGGCTACGGGCTGCGCCGGATCACCGACGCGTTGTGCGCCGAGGCGGGATTCTCGCCACGGGTGGCGTTCGAGGGGGAGGAGGCCGAGACGCTGCGCGGCCTGGTCGCCGCGGGTCTCGGCGTGGCCCTGCTGCCCCCGCCGGCGGTGCCCCGGCCGGGTGTGGTCGAGCTGACGGTGACGGCGCCGCGGGCGATCCGGGAGGTGGGGGTGGCGTGGCTGGACGGGCACCCGGACACTCCGCCGGTGGCGGCGTTCAAGAGGTTCCTGCTGTCGCGCCGGGGCAACCTGCTTCCGGACTGAGCCGCGCGACGGGGCCCGGCCGCACGGCGAGCACGCCCGCGCACCCGAGTGCGGCGTCCCCGTACCACCGGCGGAACACCGGCCGAGTGCGCGCGTGCTGCACGCTGGTCGCGGCGGCACCCCGGAGTCCGTCTGCCCGCTTCGGGAGAGCACCGTCCCGTGCGCGCGTACTGCGCGGCGGCGCCCGTGCCGTCAGTGGCGCAGCGCCCTCCCGAAGCCCGCGGCGAGCGGCATCCTGAGTCCCAGCGGCGGGGGCGCGGCGAGCGCGTCCGCGACGGGGCGGGCGTAGGCGCGCGAGAGGAGGGAGCCGATGACGAAGTCCGCTGCCAGTGCCCGGACTTCCGCCTGGTACTGCCGCAGCGCGTGCCCGTCCGAATGGACCTCGAACCGGCACGTGTCGCGGTTCGTCTTCTTCGCCCGCTCCGCCAGCCGGTACGACAATTCCGGATCGCTCCTCGCGTCGTTCGTGCCGTGCACGATCAGCACCCGTCGGCCCACGAGCTGCTTCACCGGTTCGGGTTGCGCCGCGACGTCGTCCTCCGGCAGCCAGGGGGCGAGAGCCAGCACGGAGTTGACGGCGCCGTGCCCCGCCGCGTGCAGGGCGGCCCGCCCTCCCATGCCCTGTCCGGCCAGGCAGACGGGGACGTCGCCGTAGCGCCGCACCGCCTCGTCCGCCGCCCGGGAGGCGTCCGTGGCGAGCCGGGCGGCCGTGCCGTTCCAGCCGCGCCCGCCGTAGCGCACGACGTGTGCGATGAGGCCGTCCGCGCCGCCCGCCCGGGCCAGGGAGCGCGCCAGCGGCAGGGCGGAGGCGCGGGAGACCGCGGAAGGGCCGCGTGCCGACTCCGGCTCACCGTCCGGCAGCACCAGCACCACTCCGGTGACGACGCCGTCCGCAGCCTCTCCGAGGGGCCGGACCGCTCGGCCCAGCCGGGCCTGCGCGACAGTGCCGCTCCGCCCTTCCCCTCGTGCCGCGTTCCCCTCGAACCGGGCACGGGCCGTTCCCGCCGTGCCCACCATGCGCCCCCACCACCGGGGCAGTGCCTGGTGTGCCATCAATCCTCCTGAGCAAGGGGACCACCGGCTTCAGCCGATGGGGGAGCACCGGTGGGACCGTTGCCGCCGTGGGCCACCCCCGCGACACCTCCCGCGGCCGCCCGCACCGCGGGCCGGCCGTGCAGGGGAACCGCGTCACCCGGGCGAAGTGCGCATGCGCGGCAAGCGGGTTGATCGTCCAGGCGGACCACGTCGGCGCGCCGAGCGTCCTCGGCGGGGCCGGGCCGTCCCGCCGCGAGGTGGCCCGGCCACCGCCACGGGAGGCCCGCGCGTTCACGCGTGGGTGGAGTCACGGCAGAACATTCTCAGAAGGGCAGGTGTACTCCACCCGTCCGCACGGTCACTGTTACGTATCGACAGGTGATTCGTGCATCTGCCCTCTACGCGCGTAGGGATTAGAGTGCGGAGATGACGAGCCAGACACCCCACGCATCCTCCCGGGGAAGCGCCCCCGGGCACCAGGGGCCCACCTCGGACCAGATCCGCCGCGCCCCGAAGGTTCTTCTGCACGACCACCTCGACGGCGGGCTGCGCCCCGGCACCGTCATCGACCTCGCCCGCGCCGTCGGCTACGACGCCCTGCCCGAGACCGAGCCGGACAAGCTCGGCATCTGGTTCCACGAGGCGGCCGACTCCGGCTCGCTGGAGCGCTACCTGGAGACGTTCGCGCACACCTGTGCCGTCATGCAGACCCGGGAGGCCCTCAAGCGCGTCGCGATCGAGTGCGCCGAGGACCTCGCCGAGGACGGTGTCGTGTACGCCGAGGTGCGGTACGCGCCGGAGCAGCACCTCGAAGCGGGGCTGACCCTCGAAGAGGTCGTCGAGGCGGTCAACGAGGGTTTCCGGGAGGGCGAACGCCGGGCCCGCGCCAACGGCCACCGCATCCGGGTCGGTGCCCTGCTGACCGCCATGCGGCACGCCGCCCGGGCCCTGGAGATCGCCGAACTCGCCAACCGCTACCGCGACGCGGGTGTCGTCGGCTTCGACATCGCGGGCGCCGAGGCCGGCTACCCGCCCACCCGCCACCTCGACGCGTTCGAGTACCTCAAGCGCGAGAACAACCACTTCACGATCCACGCCGGCGAGGGCTTCGGGCTGCCGTCCATCTGGCAGGCCCTCCAGTGGTGCGGCGCGGACCGTCTCGGACACGGCGTCCGCATCATCGACGACATCGAGGTCGCCGCCGACGGAAGCGTCAAGCTGGGGCGGCTCGCCGCGTACGTCCGGGACAAGCGGGTCCCGCTCGAACTGTGCCCGACGTCCAACCTGCAGACGGGCGCCGCGTCCTCGTACCAGGAGCACCCCATCGGGCTGCTGCGACGGCTGCACTTCCGGGCCACCGTCAACACGGACAACCGGCTGATGAGCAATACGAGTATGAGCCGCGAATTCGAGCTGCTGACCGAGACGTTCGGCTACACGCTCGACGACATGCAGTGGTTCACGGTCAATGCGATGAAGTCGGCGTTCATTCCTTTTGATGAGCGGCTCGCGATGATCAATGATGTCATCAAGCCGGGATACGCCGAACTCAGGTCGGAGTGGCTTTTCCAGCAGACCGCCACGACCAGCGGCTCCGCCGCGAAAAACGGCTGAACCAGAGTGATGTGGAAACGGCCGGGAGTGTCAACCCCCGGTCGTTTTTCCATCCCGCGGGTGTTTGCGGGGCCATGGCGGCGCTGGCTAGCTTGCAAAGCCGTGCAATTCCCCTCCCCAAGGAAACACACCTGATGAAGCAAGCTGCTGCCAAGACCCTCGGTGTCGCCGCTCTCGGCGCCGCCTTCGCCGCTGCCGCCGCCGGTTCCGCGTCGGCCACGACGTCCCTCCCCGACGTCGGCACGCCCGTGGACGCCCTCTCCGCCGTCCAGCCGACGGTGCTGCCCGCCGTCGAGGAGCTCGCCCAGCAGTCCGGTCCCAGGATCCTGCCCGCGCCGGCCCCGGCCGGCGGCCTCCTGGGCGGTCTGCCGGTCAGCGGTCTGCCGACAAGTGGTCTGCCGACGGACGGCCTCCCGCTGAACGGCCTTCCGCTGCCCGTGTGACCGGGGCGTACGGAGTCCGGTCACCGGCCGGGGCGCCCCACGGATGGCTGGCGAAGAAGTTGCGCGGATCGCAGGGCTTGAGCACGACCGGGATACGGTCGCCGCCCGCGGCCTGCGCGTTCAGATCCAGGCAC
>NZ_JBFAMM010000007.1:66420-326629 GCF_040656535.1 Streptomyces sp. NPDC049887
GGCGCGCACCCGGACGTCCGGGTGCGCGCCTCCCACGCGTGGGCGCGGTGGTCGTCACCAGGACGTGGTCGCGCTCTTCTCCGTCGGCAGCAGCAGCCACAGCGCCAGGTACAGCAGGAACTGCGGACCGGGCAGCAGACAGGACACCAGGAAGATCACGCGCATCGTGGTCGCGGAGGTGCCGAAGCGCCGTGCCAGCGCTGCGCACACTCCGCCGATCATCCGTCCGTCGCGGGGGCGGGCAAGTGCGGCCATGGGGTGCTCCTTCACGAGTCCTTCGTCGGAGCCCCTCCGTCGGGCTCCCGATGACTCCATGTTCACCCGGAACCATCGGAGAATGCGTCGCTCTACGGGGCGATCCCGACCCTGGGAATCGTAGGGGTGGGCCCCTGAGGAGCGTCCTCCCGGAGCAGGGGTCCCCGGTCCTTCCCACGGCGTGCCGGGCGGCGTCCCGAGCGCCCGCGCCGCAGCCGGGCCCGCCCGGCGGGAACGACGAGGAGATGGGCCAGCGCCACCCCGGCGGTGTTGAGCAGCAGCGAGTCCACGTCGACGACCCGGCCCGGCACCGCGGTCTGGAGCAGTTCGATGCCCAGGGACAGCAGCGCCCCCGCCGAGACCGTGCGCGCCAGTGAGGCCCAGGGGGAGACGGCGAGCCTGCCGCCCGCCATCGGGAGCAGTATCCCGAGGGGCGCCAGGAGCAGCAGTCCCTCACCGATCCGGCGGGCCGCGTGGAGGGGGCCCGCCGCGAGGTCGGCCTTGATGCCCGCCAGCGGTTCCAGGTTCGCCGCCGTCACCCACGGCACATCCAGAGGGCGGAGCGTCAGCCACGCCACGAGAGCGAGATGTGCGAGCAGGAGGACGCCTCCTGCCACGCGGAAGCGGATGGCGGCGCTGCCGCCCGAACCTTGACGCTGCACGCCCCCCAAGACGCGACGACCGGCGGGATCGGTTCCGTTCCGGTCGCGCCGGAATCGCTCACCCGCCGGAGCCTCGTCAGGAGGCGGCCGGCGACGGCAGCGGGCCGGCGGTCGGCAGGGCCGTGTCCGGACGCTGCTTCACCGAGTCCGTGCAGCGGTAGCCGCGCGGCGCGTACTCGCCCGGTCCCGCGAGCACCACCGTGCCGCCCGTGCTCGCCGCCTCGCTCTCCGCCAGCGTGCACACGACCTGCGCAAGCGCCGTCGGCGGCAGGTCCTCGGGCTGCCGGCTCAGCCGCAGCGTGCCCGCCGGATCGCCGTCACGCGGCGGGGAGACCGTCAGCGGCCCCCGTACCAGACTCGCGAACCCGGCCTCCCGCTCGGTCTCCGACGGGTCCTCCCGCAACTCCTGGACGAGTGCCTGGGCGATCCGCACCCGGTTGCCGGTCCGTCCCTCGGCGATCGGGACGGTACGGTCCACCGCCTCCAGCGCCGACGCGCAGACCAGGTACACCCGCACCGGCATCTGCGGCTGGGGCCGGGCGGCGGTCTCCTTGCCGGAGAGGGTGCACGGCACCCGGGAGGGCGCCGGGCCGGCGTCGACCGGGACCGCGGTCGTCCTGATGCCGCAGCCGCCCACGGCGGCCACGAGGGCGAGGGCACCGGCCACGGCCACCGCGGTCCGGCGCAGTCCGGGCCCTGCGGGGCCCCGGCCCGGCCCGGCCCCGCGTGACCCACGTACTCGGCTCACCGTGCGCCGCCCTCCTCTTCCTGCTCGCCCTCGCGCTCCCGGGACGCCGCCCGCCCGTGGCCCTCCGGGGTGAGGTCGGAGGCGTCACGGGGCAGCCGCAGCACGAACACCGCACCGCCGTCGCCGTCCGTGCAGTTGGCCGCGGTGATGCCGCCCCCGTGGATCAGTGCGTTCTCCATGGCGATGGACAGCCCCAGGCCGCTGCCCTCGGACCGCGGCCGCGAGGCGCTCGCCTTGTAGAACCGGTCGAAGACGTGCGGCAGAACGTCCTCCGGAATGCCCGGACCGTGGTCCCGTACCTCGATGAGCAGCTCCTCGCCCTCCGTGCGCACCGCCACCCGCACCGGCGAGCCGCCGTGCTTCAGCGCGTTGCCGATCAGATTGGCGAGTATGACGTCGAGGCGGCGCGGGTCGAGACGGGCCATGATGCCGCGCTCCGCGTCCAGTTCGACGGCGTCCAGCCAGGCCCGCGCGTCGATGCAGGCGGTGACCTGGTCGGCGACGTCGACGTCGTCGAGGACCAGTCGCGCGGTGCCCGCGTCGAAGCGGGTCACCTCCATCAGATTCTCCACCAGGTCGTTCAGCCGCCGGGTCTCACTCACCACCAGTTCCACGGCCGGGGCGATCATCGGGTCGAGGGCGTCCTGTTCGCCCTCCAGGATCTCCGTCACGGCGGTCAGTGCGGTCAGCGGTGTACGCAGCTCGTGCGACATGTCGGCGACGAAGCGGCGGCTGGACTCCTCCCGGGCGCTCATGTCCGCCATCTTCTTCTCCAGCGACTCCGCCGCCTTGTTGAAGGTCCGGGACAGATCGGCCAGTTCGTCCGTGCCGGACACCTGCAGCCGGGTGTCCAGCTTGCCCTCGCCGAGCTGCCTGGCCGCCTGCCCGAGCCGCTGGACCGGCTTGAGGACGGTCGTCGCGGCGGCCTGGGCCAGCAGCGCCGAGCCCGCCAGGGCCAGGGCGGTGGCGATGCCCAGCGACCAGGCCAGTGAGTTCAGGTCCTGGCGCTCCTGGTCGAGTGACTTGAACAGATAGCCCGTGGGCCCGCCGCCGACGACGCGCGTGCCGGCCACCAGATAGGGCGTGTTGCCGCGCTGGGTGCGCACCCAGAACAGACGCGGCTGGTCGTTCACCGCCTTCCGCAGCTCCGCGGGCACGTCGTCGAGGGTGAAGACGTCGGGGTCGGAGGCGCCGACGATCGGCTTGCCGGCGGCCCGTTCCCCGAGCAGCAGCACGCTGTATCCGGCGGTGCCGTCGGCCATCTGTTCAGCCGTCGTCTGCAGTTCGCTCTCCGTGGGCCGGGCGGGCAGCGATGCGGCACGGTTCTGCATCTGCTGCCGGAAGTCGCCCAGCGCCGCGTCCTGCGTACGGGTCAGCACGGCCTCCCGGTTCAGCCAGTACGCGATCCCGGACGCGGACACGGCGGCGGTCAGCGCGACCATGCCGAACACGACGACGAGGCGCAGTCTGAGACTGGTCCAGCCAAGTCCCGCGAGTATGGCCCTCTTTGCGGCACCGCTCACTGAGGAGTGTCCAGCCGGTAGCCCACGCCTCTGACCGTGCGGATCAGCGTCGGCGAGGACGGCACGTCCTCCACCTTCGCCCGCAGCCGCTGGACGCAGGCGTCCACCAGCCGGGAGTCGCCCAGGTAGTCGTGCTCCCACACGAGGCGCAGCAGCTGCTGGCGGGACAGGGCCTGGCCGGGGCGCCGGCTCAGCTCCAGCAGGAGCCGCAGCTCGGTCGGCGTGAGCTGCAGGTCCTCGCCGTTCTTGGTGACCGTCATCGCGGAGCGGTCGATGACCAGCGAGCCGAAGGTCGCCGAGTCCGTCGACTCGCGCTCACCCCGCCGCAGCACGGCGCGGATCCGGGCGTCGAGCACCCGCCCCTGCACGGGTTTGACCACGTAGTCGTCGGCGCCCGACTCCAGCCCGACGACGACGTCGATGTCGTCGCTCCGCGCGGTCAGCAGGATGATCGGCAACTGGTCCGTGCGCCTGATCCGCCGGCACACCTCGAAACCGTCGATGCCGGGCAGCATCACGTCCAGCACGATCAGATCCGGCCGCTGCTCGCGCAGCAGTTTCAGGCCGTCCTCGCCCGTCGCCGCGGTGGCCACACGGTGGCCCTGGCGTGACAGGGAGAGTTCGAGGGCCGTGCGGATGGCGTCGTCGTCCTCGATCAGCAACAGGAAAGGCACGGAGGTCATTCTGGCCCATGCGGCCCCGACAGTTCGACCGCCGGACCGCCCCGGCCCCGTCCCGCCGGGGACACGGGGCCCTGTGACAGGCCTGTGACAGTCGGCGGACAGCGGTGTGAAGTCCCCCGGGCAGAGTCTTCTCCACAAGGCACGAACGGACACCTACCGACGGGGGGCGCGGGATGAACGCACTGCACAGCACGTCTTCGAGCGCGGTTGTCACGCGTCTCCACGACGTCGTACGGAACACCGAGAAGTCCGGCGCCGTGAACGGGCGGGGGTGCGTTCGCGGCGCCGGGCGCCAGTACCGGCCGTCGACCGCCGATCAGGGGCGCACGTCCCTCATGACGGTCGTCGACGCCAGGGCAGAGGGGGGCCACGGGGGAAGCGCGTACGGGGAGGCCGCGGGGGAGCGGAGTGTCCCGGGGGAGCAGGCGGACGCCGAAGCGGCGTTCACCGCCTACGTCCGGGAGCGCCGCGCCTCCCTGTACGCGACCGCCTACCACCTGACCGGCGACCGCTACGAGGCGGAGGACCTGCTGCAGAGCGCGCTGTTCTCCACCTACCGGGCGTGGGACCGGATCAGCGACAAGGCTGCGGTCGGCGGCTACCTGCGGCGGACGATGACGAACCTGCACATCAGCGCCTGGCGCCGGCGCAAGATCGACGAGTATCCGACCGAGGAGCTGCCCGAGAGGGCGGGCGACACGGACGCCATGCGCGGCACGGAGCTGCGCGCGGTCCTGTGGCAGGCCCTGGCCCGGCTCCCCGAGCTGCAGCGCACGATGCTGGTGCTGCGCTACTACGAGGGACGCACGGACCCGGAGATCGCGGAGATCCTCGACATCAGTGTCGGCACGGTGAAGTCGAGCATCTGGCGCTCCCTGCGCCGGATGCGCGAGGACGACGCCCTCAGCTTCGGCCGTGACGAGGAAGAGTCCTTCGGCGAGCTGGTGGCCTGAAGGCGGTACGGGGGATCACGGGGGATCCACGGGGGAAACGAAGCGGGGCCGTACAGGACCGGGGGTTCTGTACGGCCCCGCTTCGCACGTCCGCGGGCGGGCGGCCGGAGCCGCGGGCGTCGCCGCGCCGCCACGTCGGCGGACGGTTCCCCGGGGGCTCGGGCCTACACAGCTTCCTTCGCCGGGACGCGGCGGCAGTGTCCCGCGGCGGCCGTGGCGAGACGTCCCAGCGCCTCGTCCGGGCCGCAGGGGTGGGCGCCCAGCGCCGTCTGACGCGCGACGATGCCGCGTTCGGCGCGCATCAGCCGCCAGCCGCGCCGGAACAGGAACGGCGCCGACTTGCGGCCTTCGCGCAGATCCCGCACGAGCCGGCGGCGGAAGGTCGTCGAGGGCCGTCCGCGCAGGCACAGGGCGTCCGCGAGAATGCCGAGCTCCCGACAGCGTTCCACGATGTCCGCGGCGAAGACGCCTTCCGCGACGAAGAGCGGGCTACGGGAGATGTCGACGGACTCGGCGCCGGTCCGGGAACTGGTGGCGATGTCGTACACGGGGACCGTCGTCCGTCCCGTACCGCACAGTTCGGCGATCGCGAGGACCGCGGCGTCGGCGTCCCAGGAGTCGGGGGAGTCCCAGTCGACGGCCGTGGTGCCCGCCATCAGCGGAAGGCTGGGGTCGTTCCCCTCCTTGTAGAAGTCGTCGAGGCGCACCACCGGGAGGCCGGAGCGGGCGGCGAGGGACGATTTTCCGGAACCCGAGGGCCCGGACAGCAGGACGACGCGCGTCGGCGGGGGTTGGGAACTCACGGGACACCAGTGTGAGGCATTGACCCGTGCGTGGGATCCCCCGGAGGTCCGGTTGGTATCGAGCGTCACATCGCAACTACGCTGCGTCGTCGACCGGTTACTACTGGAGGCAGGATTCCATGGCAGGCACGAAATTCCTCAGGGCGGCCGGGCTGACCGTCACCGCGCTGGGCGCGGCGCTCGGAGCCGGGGCCGCACCGGCCCAGGCGGCGCACGCGGACGGCCACGGCTCGGCGACCGTGAACGCCCTCGCGGACAGCGTCGGGTACGTCGGGGCGCCCGTCGAGAACGTTCCGCTGAACCCGCTGGCGCACACCGGTGTGGACCCGCTCGACAACGGAGTCGGCACCCAGGTCGCCGACTTCCAGGCGCTCGACACCCGCCACGTCACCGGGTCCCTGGGCAGTCCGCGGGAGGTGCCGGTCGCCGGCCCGCTGCTCGGCGGGCTCGTCCCGGGCTGACCGGAGGGTGCACGCTCGGCGGGCCCGCGGGGATCGTTCCCCGCGGGCCCGCCGAGCGTGCGGCGCGGTGCGCGCACCGCGGGCTCAGTACGCCGAGCCGGAGGCCCCCAGCGAACCCGTGGGGTGCCAGACCGTCTTGGTCTCCAGGAAGGCCGTCATCCGGTCCGTGCCGGGGTCGGCCGTCCAGTCCTCCTCGCGGGGCCGCAGCACCCGCTTGAGGTTGTCCGCGGCGGCGACCTCCAGCTCCTTTGCGAGCTGCGCCTCGGCCCCGGTGAGGTCGATCGCGTTGACGTCCTGGTGCGCGGCCAGCGGGGCGGCGATCTCGGCCGTGCGGCCGGAGAGGACGTTGACCACGCCGCCGGGGAGGTCGGACGTGGCCAGCACCTCGCCGAGCGAGAGCGCCGGCAGCGGGGCCCGCTCGGAGGCGACGACCACGACCGTGTTGCCCGTCGCGATCGCGGGGGCGATCACCGACACCAGCCCGAGGAAGGACGACTCCTGCGGGGCCAGGACGGTGACGACACCGGTCGGCTCGGGCGTCGACAGGTTGAAGAACGGGCCCGCGACCGGGTTCGCCCCGCCGACGACCTGGCCGATCTTGTCCGTCCAGCCCGCGTACCACACCCAGCGGTCGATCGCTGCGTCCACGACCGCGCCCGCCTTGGACTTCGACAGGCCCTCGGCGTCGGCCACCTCGCGGACGAACTGCTCCTTGCGGCCCTCCAGCATCTCGGCGACGCGGTAGAGGATCTGGCCGCGGTTGTACGCCGTGGCGCCCGACCAGCCGCCGAACGCCTTGCGTGCGGCGACGACCGCGTCGCGGGCGTCCTTGCGTGAGGACAGCGGCACGTTGGCCAGCCACTTGCCCTTGCCCTTGCCCTTGCCCGCCGCGCCGGAGGCTGATGTCGCTGTGGTCACCTCGTACACCCGGCCGCTCTCGCTGCGGGGGAACTTGCCCCCGACGTACAGCTTGTAGGTCTTGAAGACGGACAGACGCGTCGACTCAGACATCGAGGTAGGCCTCCAGACCGTGGCGGCCGCCCTCGCGGCCGAAGCCCGACTCCTTGTATCCGCCGAAGGGCGAGGTCGGGTCGAACTTGTTGAAGGTGTTCGCCCACACGACACCCGCGCGGAGCTTGTTCGCCACCGCGAGGATGCGGGAGCCCTTCTCCGTCCAGATGCCCGCCGACAGGCCGTACTGGCTGTTGTTGGCCTTGGCCACGGCCTCGTCCGGGGTGCGGAACGTCAGCACCGACAGCACCGGGCCGAAGATCTCGTCACGGGCGACGGTGTGGGCCTGGGTGACGTTGGTGAACAGCGTGGGGGCGAACCAGTAGCCGGACGACGGCAGTTCGCACGGTGCCGTCCAGCGCTCGGCTCCCTCGGCCTCGCCGGTCTCGGCGAGGGCCGTGATCCGGGCCAGCTGTTCCGCCGAGTTGATGGCGCCGATGTCGGTGTTCTTGTCCAGCGGGTCGCCGAGGCGCAGCGTGGACAGCCTCCGCTTGAGGGAGTCCAGCAGCTCGTCCTGGATCGACTCCTGGACGAGGAGGCGGGAGCCCGCGCAGCAGACCTGGCCCTGGTTGAAGAAGATGCCGCCGACGATGCCCTCGACGGCCTGGTCGATGGGGGCGTCGTCGAAGACGATGTTGGCGCCCTTGCCGCCCAGCTCCAGCGTGAGCTTCTTGTCGGTGCCCGCGACCTCGCGGGCGATGGCCTTGCCGACCGCGGTGGAACCGGTGAAGGCCACCTTGTTCACGTCCGGGTGGGCCACGAGCGCGGCGCCCGCGTCGCCGTAGCCGGGAACGATGTTGACGACGCCCTTGGGCAGCCCGGCCTGGCGGCAGATGTCGGCGAAGAACAGCGCGGACAGCGGGGTGGTCTCCGCGGGCTTCAGCACCACGGTGTTGCCGGTGGCGAGCGCCGGGGCGATCTTCCAGGCCAGCATCAGCAGCGGGAAGTTCCACGGGATGACCTGGCCGGCGACGCCGAGGGGCCGGGGGTCGGGTCCGTACCCCGCGTGGCCGAGCTTGTCGGCCCAGCCCGCGTAGTAGAAGAAGTGCGCCGCGACCAGCGGGAGGTCGGAGTCGCGGGTCTCCTTGATCGGCTTTCCGTTGTCCAGGGTCTCCAGGACGGCGAGCTCGCGCGAGCGCTCCTGGATGATCCGGGCGATGCGGAAGAGGTACTTGGCGCGCTCGGAGCCCGGCAGCGCGGACCACTTCTCGAACGCCTTGCGCGCGGCCCTCACCGCACGGTCGATGTCCTCGGAGCCCGCCCGGGCGACCTCGGACAGGACCTCCTCGGTGGAGGGGGAGACGGTCTTGAAGACCTTGCCGTCGGCGGCGTCGGTGAACTCGCCGTCGATGAAGAGGCCGTACGACGGGGCGATGTCGACGACCGACCGCGACTCGGGTGCGGGCGCGTACTCGAAGAGAGAATGCTTGTCCATGGTCATGGGGTCTCAGTCCACCGTCACGTAGTCGGGGCCGGAGTAGCGGCCGGTCGCCAGCTTCTGGCGCTGCATCAGCAGGTCGTTCAGCAGGCTGGACGCGCCGAACCGGAACCAGTGGTTGTCCAGCCAGTCCTCGCCCGCGGTCTCGTTGACGAGGACCAGGAACTTGATGGCGTCCTTGCTGGTGCGGATGCCGCCGGCGGGCTTCACGCCGACCTGTACGCCGGTCTGCGCGCGGAAGTCGCGGACGGCTTCCAGCATGAGCAGGGTGTTGGCCGGGGTCGCGTTGACGGCGACCTTCCCGGTCGACGTCTTGATGAAGTCCGCTCCGGCCATCATGCCGAGCCAGGAGGCGCGGCGGATGTTGTCGTAGGTGGAGAGCTCGCCGGTCTCGAAGATGACCTTCAGCCGGGCGGGGCCGGAGGCCTCCTTCACGGCGCGGATCTCCTCGAAGACCTTCAGGTAGTCGCCCGCGAGGAAGGCGCCGCGGTCGATCACCATGTCGATCTCGTCGGCCCCGGCCTCGACGGCGTCACGGGTGTCCGCGAGCTTGACGTCCAGGGCGGCGCGGCCGGCGGGGAAGGCGGTGGCGACGGAGGCGACCTTGACGTCCGCCCCGCCCAGGGCGGCCTTGGCGGTGGCCACCATGTCGGGGTAGACGCAGACGGCGGCCGTCCTCGGCGCGGAGCGGTCGGTCGGGTCGGGGTTGACGGCCTTGGCGGCGAGCGCCCGGACCTTGCCCGGGGTGTCCGCGCCTTCCAGCGTCGTCAGGTCGATCATCGAGATGGCCAGGTCGATGGCGTACGCCTTGGCCGTCGTCTTGATGGAGCGGGTGCCGAGAGACGCGGCGCGCGCTTCCAGGCCGACGGCGTCGACACCGGGCAGCCCGTGCAGGAAGCGGCGCAGTGCGCTGTCGGACGAGGTCACGTCAGCGAATGCAGGTGCAATGGTGGGCATGGTCACCAGACCAGCATATCTACGCGCGTAGCAACCTGTACAGGGGGCACCGGGGACTCGTCATCCGGCGCCACTCGCCCATGGGGCAGAATCGTGAGCATGAAGAGCCCCCAGCAGCCGACCACCGAGCCGGTCTACGCCGACCGCGCCTACCGTTCGCTTTCCGGCATCGCGGCCGGTGTGCTGCTGCTCGCGCTCACCGGCTGGATCGGCGGCGACGCGCTCGTCCGCGGTGAGGGGCTCACGCCCTGGATCGCGCTCGCCGGACTCCTGGTGCTGGTGCCGCTGGTCGTCGCCTTCACGCTGCGGCCGGCGGTCTTCGCCAACGACGACCGGCTTCGCATCAGGAACCCCTTCCGCACCATCGAGCTGCCCTGGCGGACGGTCGCGGAGGTGCGCGCCGCGTACTCCAGCGAGGTCCTCACCGAGGACGGCGCGAAGTACCAGCTGTGGGCCGTGCCGGTGTCGCTGCGGCAGCGCAAGACGGCCGCCCGCAGGCGGTCGAGGGCCGCCGCGGGCGACTCCGGGGGCACCACCGGGCCGGGCGGCGTCCCCACCGCGGGCGGTGCGTCGCACATGGCGCCCGGTGACCGGACGATCGCCGAACTGCGGGAGCTGTCCGAGCGGGCCGCGCACCGGCCGACCGCCGCGGGCGAGCCGCGAGTGCGCTGGGCTTACGAGATCGCCGGACCGGTCGTCGTGGGAGCGGTCGCGCTGCTCGTCCTGCTCGCCCTGGGCTGAGCGGCGCCGGCCTCCCGGGCCGGGTGCGCGGACCGCGGCACGGCACGGAGCCCGCCACGTGCCCCTCACGGCGGGCCCTGCCACACCAGCAGCAGATGCCCGCCCAGCCAGGCCGAGGACAGCACCGCACCGCCCAGGACCAGCAGCGCCGCCGCCCTCCGCGCCCGCGCCACCGCCACCGCCACGGGCAGCAGCAGCGGGAACGCGGGCAGCAGGAACCGGGCGCGCGGGAAGTAGACGCCGCCGCTGCCGAGGACGACGAGCAGCAGCACACCGGTGAACACCACCAGCACCAGCGGCTGCCGGTCGGCGAGACAGAGCAGGAACAGCCCGGTGGCCAGCACCAGGACGACGGAGACGAGCAGCATCAGCAACTGCGGGTCCGGGTCGTACGCGAGTTGCTGGGTGAGCTCCTCCAGCGTCACCTTCCCGCCGTCCCACACATTGGCCCACTGCCGCTGCACGGCGAAGTAGCCGTCCCAGCGACCGAGGCGGAGCGCCACCCAGGCCACGTAGCCGCACCATCCCAGCGGGGCGACCAGCGCTCCCGCGAGCGCCCGTCGGCCGCGGCCGCGGCCGAACGCCACCAGTCCGGCCACCGCCACCGCCGCGGCGATCGCGACGCCCGTCGGCCGGGTGAGCCCGGCCAGGGCCGCCAGCCAGCCGGCCCAGAGCCAGCGGCCGGTGAGCGCCGCGTACAGCGACCACGCCACGAGCGCCGTGAACAGCGATTCGGTGTAACCCATCCACTGGACGACCGCGACGGGCATCGCGCCCCAGAGCACCGCCAGCACGGTCCCGGCGCGCCGGCCGTGCAGCCGTTCGCCGACCGCGAAGACACCCCACGCCGCGGCGACGGACGCCACCACCGAGATCGCCAGGGCCACCGAGGCGAGGCTGCCCGGGCTCACCGCCGCGACGGCCCTCACCAGCACCGGGTAGAGCGGGAAGAACGCCAGGTTGTTGGTGTTCAGGGCGGGTCCGAGCTCGTGGTGGTAGCCGTGGCCGGCGATCCCCAGGTACCAGTGGGAGTCCCAGGAGGCGGCCAGCGTCGGCCAGAGGCTCTCGCCCTTGAGGTGGGCCCACCGGGCGAGCACCAGGAGCCCCGTCAGCCGTACGGCCAGATAGCCGAGCAGCGCCGGGGCGGCCCGGTTCAGCGCCTGGAGCAGCCGGCTCTCCCCGCCGGGTACGGCACCGCCTCCCGAGCCGGGTGCCCGGCGGGAGGCGGGGACGGTGGCGTGGGGGGTTGCGGTCGGGGGCACGGGGGCTCCGGTGATTCGGCGGGCGCTACCGGGGCCACCTTCGCCCGCAGGACACGGAGGGGCACGGCCAGGTAGGTCGGTTGCCGTACGGAAATCACCCGCAAGAAGACCGCCCGCGTCCGCCCACGTCCACCCGCGTCCGCCCGCGTCCGGCCGCGGACGGGCGGCTCCGGCCCGGCGGGCCGTCAGATCCCGGCGGCCTCGGCGAGGTCCCGCTTGACGGCCGCGAGGACCTCGGAGGCACGGGTCCGCGCGGAGGCCAGCTCGCCCGGACCACCGACCGGGACCACTACCTCCAGGTAGCACTTGAGCTTGGGCTCGGTGCCGCTCGGGCGGACGATCACGCGGGCGGCGTACTCGCCCTCCAGGTAGTACCGCAGGCCGTCCGTGGGCGGCAGCGACTCGGTGCCCTTCGACAGGTCCTCCGCCGACACCACCCGCAGCCCGGCCAGCGCCACGGGCGGCTTCCCGCGCAGCCTGCGCATGGCCTCCGCGATGACGTCCAGGTCCTCCACGCGCACCGACAGCTGGTCGGTCGCATGCAGACCGTGGGCCACGGCGAGGTCGTCCAGCAGGTCCGTGAGCGTACGGCCCTCGGCCTTCAGCTCCGAGGCCAGTTCGGCGACCAGCAGCGCGGCGGTGATGCCGTCCTTGTCGCGCACGCCGTCCGGGTCGACGCAGTAGCCGAGCGCCTCCTCGTAGCCGTACCGCAGGCCCTCCGCCCGGGAGATCCACTTGAAGCCGGTCAGGGTCTCCTCGTAGCCGAGCCCGGCCGCGGCGGCGATCCGGCCGAGCAGCGACGACGACACGATCGACGTGGCGAAGGTGCTGCTCGCGTCCTTCGCCGACACGCCCTTGCGGACGAGATGGGCGCCGAGCAGCGCGCCGACCTCGTCGCCGCGGAGCATGCGCCAGCCGCCGTCCGCGCTGCCGTCGGGGACGGCCACCGCGCATCGGTCGGCGTCGGGGTCGTTGGCGATGACGAGGTCCGGCCCGGCCTCGCGCGCCTTCGCGAACGCAAGGTCCATCGCGCCCGGCTCCTCCGGGTTGGGGAAGGCGACCGTGGGGAAGTCGGGGTCCGGCTCGGCCTGCTCGCCGACGAGCACGGGGGCGGGGAAGCCGGCCCGCTCCCAGGCCGCCAGCACCACGTCGCCGCCGACGCCGTGCAGGGCCGTGTGGACCACGCGGGCCGTGCGCGGCGAGTGCGGGCTGAGGACCGCGTCCGTGCGCTCCAGATACGCCTCCAGGACCTCGTCCCCGAGCGTCTCCCAGCCGCCCTCGGGGCGCGGCACGTCGTGGATGCTGCCAACCGCCTCGATCGCCGCGGCGATCGAGGCGTCGGCCGGGGGCACGATCTGGGAGCCGTCCCCGAGGTAGACCTTGTAGCCGTTGTCGCGCGGCGGGTTGTGGCTCGCGGTGACCTCGACGCCGGCGACGGCCCCCAGGTGCCGGATCGCGAACGCGAGCACGGGCGTGGGCAGTGGGCGCGGCAGCAGCGCGGCCCGCAGCCCGGCACCGGCCATGACGGCGGCGGTGTCGCGGGCGAAGTCCGCGGACTTGTGCCGGGCGTCGTAGCCGATCACGACCAGGCCGCCGGCGTGGCCCTGCGCCTTGAGGTGGGCGGCCAGCCCGGCCGCGGCGCGGATGACGACGACGCGGTTCATCCGCATCGGCCCGGCCCCGAGCTCCCCGCGCAGACCGGCCGTGCCGAACTGCAGGGTCCCGGCGAACCGGACACCCAGTTCCGCCGTGTCCCCGGCCTCGATGATCCGGCCCAGCTCGTCGCGGGTCTCCGCGTCGGGGTCCTCGGCCAGCCAAGCCCGGGCCTGCGCGATCAGGTCCTGCGCCACGGTGATGTGCCTCTCTGGTGTCGTCGTGAGCATGAGTGCCGCCGGCTGTGTGCCCGGCAGCGCCTGTGCCCGCCCGTGCCGGGCGGCGGTGTTCCCGCTGCGCTCCGGGCGGCGCGCCCGGCACGCGGGGTCCGTGCCCGGCGCCGCGCCGGCGCCGGGGCGGCGACCCGTCAGATCCGGGCCAGCACCCGGGTCAGCAGCTCGCCCATCCGCGCCGCGGAGTCACGGCCCGCCTGCAGGACCTCTTCGTGGTTCAGGGGCTCGCCCGACAGCCCCGCCGCGAGGTTGGTGACGAGGGAGATGCCGAGCACCTCGGCGCCGGCCTCGCGGGCCGCGATGGCCTCGAGCACCGTGGACATGCCGACCAGGTCACCGCCCATGACGCGGACCATGTTGATCTCGGCCGGGGTCTCGTAGTGCGGGCCGGGGAACTGGACGTAGACGCCCTCCTCCAGCGTCGGGTCCACCTCCTTGCACAGCGCCCGCAGCCGCGGCGAGTACAGATCGGTCAGGTCCACGAAGTTGGCGCCGACGATCGGGGAGGCCGCGGTGAGGTTGATGTGGTCGCCGATGAGGACCGGCTGGCCGGGCCGCATCCCCTCGCGCAGACCGCCGCAGCCGTTGGTCAGGACGACGGTCTTGCAGCCGGAGGCGACGGCGGTGCGCACACCGTGCGCCACGGCGGCCACGCCGCGACCCTCGTAGTAGTGGGTACGGCCGAGGAAGACGAGCGCCCGCTTCTCACCGATCCGGTACGAGCGGATCTTGCCGCCGTGGCCCTCGACCGCCGGGGGCGGGAAGCCGGGCAGCTCGGTGACCGGGAACTCGGCGTCGGGGGCACCGAGGGCGTCGACTGCGGGCGCCCAGCCCGAGCCCATCACCAGGGCGACGTCGTGGGTGTCGGCGCCGGTCAGCTCTCGCAGGCGCGCGGCCGCGGCGTCGGCGGCGGCGTGGGGGTCCGGGGTAAGGGAAACGTTCACGAGAAAAGCCTAGCCTGAGAAACCCTACGCGCGTAGATGACGATGCTCACGACTCTGCAACCGTTTCCTCGTGGAAATGCACAAAGGCGCGCGAAAGCCCGCCGGGCGCACGGCTCGACGGGTCGGGGCAGCCGGTGCGCCCCTCGGAAGGGCCTCCTGGCGCCCCGGTCAGCAGGGGCGCTTGCGCAGCTCCATCACGTAGTCGTGGGGGGCGCCCGCGGATTCGGCCGCGTCGGCGATCTCGCCCAGGTAGCGGGCGGAGGGCAGCCCGCCCTCGTAGCCGTTCAGGACGTACACCCAGGCCGGCTCCTCGCCGTCCAGCGTGTGCACCCGCACCCGCATGCGGCGGTAGATGTCGAGCCCGACGCCTTCCCAGCGGTCCATCGAGTCCTCGTCGAGCGGGGCGATGTCGTACAGCGCGACGAAGACCTGCGAGCGGGGAGCCTCCACGATCGTGGCCAGCGCCCCCTCCCAGCCCATCTGCTCGCCGCCGAACGTCAGCCGCCAGCCGTTGAGCCAGCCCGTGCCGCGCAACGGGGAGTGCGGTGCGCGGCGGGTCATCAGCCGCGCGTCGAGGTTGCCGGCGTACGCGGCGTAGAGCGACATGGGATCGAGGGTACGGGAGGGGAAGCGGTGGCCGCCCGCCCCGATCCCCCGGGGCGGACCCGCGGGGAGGACCGCCGCCGTACGGGCCGGGGCGCGTACTCGCAGGTCCCGCGTCCGCGCCGGGTCTCCTCCTCCTCTCCGCCCGTTCCCTCCCGGTCCGCTCCCGGCCCGGGAGAGCCCCGGGCGCGAAGCAGGTTCCCGCGTGCGGGAGAATGGAGGGGACGGACACCCGGCAGAGCGAGAGCGCGAGGCGTAACCCCAGTGACCCGGATCGTGATCATCGGTGGCGGACCCGGCGGATACGAGGCGGCTCTGGTGGCCGCCCAGCTCGGCGCGGAGGTGACCGTCGTCGACTGCGACGGCCTCGGCGGAGCCTCCGTACTCACCGACTGCGTACCCTCGAAGACCCTGATCGCCACCGCCGAGGTGATGACGAACTTCGACTCCTCGCACGAGGAGCTCGGCATCATCGTCGCGGACGACACCCCGCACATCGAGCAGGCCGCACGGATCGTCGGCGTCGACCTCGGCAAGGTCAACCGGCGGGTCAAGCGGCTCGCGCTCGCCCAGTCCCACGACATCACCGCCGCCGTGACCCGAGCGGGTGCGCGCGTCATGCGCGGCCGGGGCCGGCTGGACGACGGTCAGGCCCTGGACGGCTCCCGCAGGGTCGTCGTCACCGCGGCGGACGGCAGCGAGGAGACACTCACCGCCGACGCCGTGCTGATCGCCACCGGGGGGCACCCGCGCGAGATCCCCGACGCCCAGCCGGACGGCGAGCGAATCCTCAACTGGACCCAGGTGTACGACCTGGACGAGCTGCCCGAAGAGCTGATCGTGGTCGGCTCGGGCGTGACCGGTGCCGAGTTCGCCGGCGCCTACCAGGCGCTCGGTTCCCGGGTCACGCTTGTCTCCTCCCGCGACCGGGTGCTGCCGGGGGAGGACCCGGACGCCGCCGCGGTCCTCGAGGACGTCTTCCGGCGCCGCGGCATGAACGTCATGGCCCGCTCCCGGGCCCAGTCCGCCAAGCGGGTCGGCGACCGGGTCGAGGTGACGCTGGCCGACGGCCGGGTCATCACCGGCACCCACTGCCTGATGGCCGTCGGTGCCGTCCCCAACTCCGCGGGCATGGGCCTGGAGGAGGCGGGGATCAAGCTCACCGAGTCCGGTCACATCTGGACCGACAAGGTCTCGCGCACCACGGCGCCGGGCGTGTACGCGGCCGGCGACGTCACCGGCGTCTTCGCGCTGGCCTCGGTGGCGGCGATGCAGGGACGCATCGCCATGTACCACTTCCTGGGCGACGCGGTGACCCCGCTCAACCTGAAGACGGTCTCCTCGAACGTCTTCACCGACCCGGAGATCGCGACCGTCGGCTACACCCAGGCGGACGTGGACGGCGGCGTCATCGAGGCCCGGGTCGTCAAGCTGCCGCTGCTGCGCAACCCGCGCGCCAAGATGCAGGGCATCAGGGACGGCTTCGTGAAGATCTTCTGCCGGCCCGGCACCGGCATCGTGGTCGGCGGTGTGGTCGTTGCGCCGCGCGCTTCGGAACTGATCCACCCCATCTCGATCGCGGTCGACAACAACCTGACGGTGGAACAGATCGCAAACGCCTTCACCGTGTACCCGTCGTTGTCCGGCTCGATCGCGGAGGTCGCGCGCCAGTTGCACACCCGGAAGGCGACCGGAGGGGCGTAGCGCGGGAGCCGCGGGGATCAACCCCGGCAAGCCGGGACGATAGGGCAGCGGGCCTATACCACTGCCAGTACCCCCGTGTAGGCAACTTCCCGTATTCGGCGCAAAGTGCTGAAAAGCATCGACCGCTGGGGTTACTGTCAGTTTCGTGTTCGCTGCAGAACGTCGTCAATTGATCCTCGAAATGGTGCGCGCCAACGGGGCGGTTTCGCTCCGTGAGCTCGCCCGCGTCGTCCAGACCTCCGAAGTGACCGTACGGCGGGACGTGCGGGCTCTGGAGGCAGAAGGACTGCTCGACCGCCGGCACGGCGGTGCGGTGTTGCCGGGTGGATTCACGCGAGAATCCGGCTTCCCGCAGAAATCCCATCTCGCGACCGCGGAGAAGACAGCCATCGCCGATCTCGCGGCCGGCCTGGTCGAGGAGGGCGAGGCCGTCGTGGTCGGCGCCGGCACGACCACGCAGGAGCTGGCCCGCCGGCTCGCGCGGATCCCAGGGCTCACCGTGGTCACCAACTCGCTGCTGGTCGCGCAGGCGCTGGCGCACGCCAACCGCGTCGAGGTCGTCATGACCGGCGGCACGCTGCGCGGCTCGAACTACGCGCTGGTCGGCAGTGGGGCGGAGCAGTCCCTCCAGGGGCTGCGGGTCTCCCGGGCCTTCCTGTCCGGCAGCGGTCTGACGGCCGAGCGCGGGCTGTCCACGTCCAACATGCTGTCGGCGAGCGTGGACCGGGCGCTGGTGCAGGCGGCCTCGGAGGTCGTCGTGCTGGCCGACCACACCAAGCTGGGCACGGACACGATGTTCCAGACCGTGCCGACGGACGTGATCACCCGCCTGGTGACGGACGAGCCGCCGCAGCACGACGACCGGGCGGCGACGGAGCTGCAGGCGCTCGCGGACCAGGGGGTGCAGGTCGCCGTGGCGGGCACGGCGGCCGACGCGACCCACCCGCGTCGCGAGGTCCCCCTACCGGGCCAGCGCCGCACGACCCACCCGACCACCCCGCTCCGTCCGGCCGCCGCCCTCGCCGCCGAGCCCCCGGAGCGGCGTGTGGCGGACCTGCGCCGCCGCTGAGGGCGCCGGACCGCCGCGACCGCGGGACCGGGGTCGTGGACAGGGGGCCGGGGAGGGCGTCGCGACCGTGCCGATCCGGGTGTGCCGGTGGCGCGGGCCGTCGCCGGTGCCGCGGCCCTCGGGACGACCGCACGGCCGGTCCCGGCCCCCGCCCGGCAGGACGCGCTCCGCCGCCGCACGGGGGAGCGGGCTCCCATGGTCGTGGCGGCGGGCCCCGCGGGGTGCCCCGCCCCATGAGCCGGCTCGGTTCGCCGCGAAGCCCTCGTCGACGAGGGGAGAGCCGCGGCCTACGCCTTCAGACCGCGCAACGTCAGCATCAGCAGCCGGTCCGCCAGTTCGGGGTCGGACGGGGCCTGCTCGGCCGCCAGGGCGATCGCGTTGGTGAGCTGGAGAAGGTCGGTGATGGAGACGTCGGACCGGACCGCGCCGGTCTCCTGGGCGCGGGACAGGAGCCGGGCGCCCGCGTCGCGCAGGGGGACGCTGCACTGGGAGAGGGCGGAACTGGCGTCGTGCGAGGCCGACATGAGTGCCCGGGCCACCCCGCGGTATTCACCCGCATGAGTGATGATGGCGCGCAGCCATTCCACCAGGGCGGCGCACGGCTGGTCCGCCGAGACCAGTTCCCCGGACCGGTCGAGCAGGGACGCCAGTGCGTCCTGGAAGACCGCGTTCATCAGTGCGTGCCGGTTCGGGAAATGGCGGTAGAGCGTGCCGATGCCCACGCCCGCCCGCTTGGCGATGTCCTCGAGGGAGGCGTCCGTGCCGTGCTCGGCGAACGCCCTGCGCGCCTCGACGAGCAGCCGCTCGTAGTTGCGGCGCGCGTCGGCCCGCATCGGCCGTACCGCGCCCGCTGTGGCGCCGGCCGCCGTACTCGTCGTCATGGCACCCAGCATGCCATTGGTGCGAACCCCGCTCGGCCCTCGGCCGGAACGCGGACGGGGCCCGCCGGGAGTATCCGGCGAGCCCCGTCCGCGTAGAACCGGGCGGCGGTGTCAGTCCTTGATCTCGCAGATCACCGCGCCGGAGGTGATCGACGCGCCGACCTCGGCGCTGAGGCCCTTCACGGTGCCGGAGCGGTGCGCGTTCAGCGGCTGCTCCATCTTCATGGCCTCCAGGACGACGACGAGGTCGCCCTCCTTGACCTCCTGGCCCTCCTCCACGGCGATCTTGACGATGGTGCCCTGCATCGGGGAGGCCAGCGTGTCACCGGAAGCGGCGGGGCCGGACTTCTTGGCCGCGCGGCGCTTGGGGCGCGCTCCGCCGGCCGCGGCGGTCCGGGCCAGGGTCATGCCCAGGGAGGACGGCAGCGACACCTCCAGGCGCTTGCCGCCGACCTCGACGACGACCGTCTCGCGGCCCGGCTCCTCCTCCGCCTCGGCGTCGGCCGGGGCGGCGAAGGGCTTGATCTCGTTGACGAACTCGGTCTCGATCCAGCGGGTGTGGACCTTGAACGGGGTGCCGCCCGCCGGGGCGAAGGCCGGGTCCGAGACGACCGCGCGGTGGAACGGGATGGCCGTGGCCATGCCCTCGACCTGGAACTCGGCCAGCGCGCGTGCCGCACGCTGCAGCGCCTGCTCACGGGTGGCGCCGGTGATGATCAGCTTCGCCAGCAGCGAGTCCCACGCGGGGCCGATGACGCTGCCGGACTCCACGCCCGCGTCCAGGCGGACACCCGGGCCGGAGGGCGCGACAAAGGAGGTGACGGTGCCGGGCGCCGGGAGGAAGCCCCGGCCGGGGTCCTCGCCGTTGATGCGGAACTCGAAGGAGTGGCCCCGCAGCGGCGGGTCGTCGTAGCCCAGCTTCTCGCCGTCGGCGATGCGGAACATCTCCCGCACCAGGTCGATGCCGGTGACCTCCTCGGTGACCGGGTGCTCGACCTGCAGACGGGTGTTGACCTCGAGGAAGGAGATCGTGCCGTCGTTGCCGACGAGGAACTCCACGGTGCCCGCGCCGACGTAGCCGGCCTCCTTGAGGATGGCCTTGGAGGCGCGGTACAGCTCGGCGTTCTGCTCCTTGGTGAGGAACGGCGCGGGTGCCTCCTCCACGAGCTTCTGGTGCCGGCGCTGCAGCGAGCAGTCACGGGTGGACACCACGACGACGTTCCCGTGCTGGTCGGCCAGGCACTGGGTCTCGACGTGCCGCGGCTTGTCCAGGTACCGCTCGACGAAGCACTCCCCGCGGCCGAAGGCCGCGACGGCCTCGCGCACCGCCGAGTCGTAGAGCTCGGGGACCTCCTCCAGCGTGCGGGCGACCTTCAGGCCGCGCCCGCCGCCGCCGAAGGCGGCCTTGATCGCGATGGGGAGGCCGTTCTCCTCGGCGAAGGCGACGACCTCGTCAGCGCCGGAGACGGGGTCCGGGGTGCCGGCCACCAGCGGGGCTCCGGCGCGCTGGGCGATGTGACGGGCCGCCACCTTGTCGCCGAGGTCGCGGATGGCGGCGGGCGGGGGGCCGATCCAGGTGAGCCCGGCGTCGATGACGGCCTGGGCGAAGTCGGCGTTCTCGGAGAGGAAGCCGTACCCGGGGTGGATGGCGTCCGCGCCGGAGTCGGCGGCGGCCTGGAGGACCTTCGCCATGTCCAGGTAGCTGGCGGCCGGGGTGTCACCGCCCAGGGCGAACGCTTCGTCGGCCGCGCGGACGTGCAGAGCGTCACGGTCCGGGTCGGCGTAGACGGCTACGCTCGCGATCCCGGCGTCCCGGCATGCACGGGCAACGCGGACAGCGATCTCGCCTCGGTTGGCGATGAGCACCTTGCGCACGATGGCTCCCTCCTTGCTGTTGTCCCGGGGGTGACGCCCCGGTTCGCGGCCACGCCGCGGGCCGGTCCCCGGTCCGGGCGTGCCGGCCGGAGCACTCGGCGGGTCACCGCGCCGAAGACTTCGCTGAAACACGCTGAGTTTAGGGACTACCGACACGGCCTTTCGACCCGTTCCCAGTCGTGAGCTTCCCCACACGGAGGGTGATCCGGGGCGGGACCGTGCTGTGAATGCCCTTGTCGCACCACGGTACGTCTGTTTTCTCCTGTGCAGAGTAGCCGTCAGGTGTGGTCAAGGTCTCTGCCTCGGCGGTCAGCGGCGACACGCGTTTCTTTGTGGAGTCCCTACGAATGGCCGAATGATTCTTTGCCCGTGCCCGGGCCCTTGTCCGCGGGTTTACCCGTTAGTAGCGTTCGCCGTGTCGTTCGTACTGCTGGTAACAGAGGCCGGAAAGCTAAGGGGTGGGCGCCGTGGTACGCAGAACGGTGGCCGTGGTGGCCGCCATCGTGCTCTATCTGGAAGCCGTCGGCATCGTCGTGATCAACGGCATCATGGCCACCTTCGTGAACGGCCAGAGCATGTCCGTGGACGGCCTCGATCCCGATGTCATGGCCACCAGCACCTGGGTGATGGGCGGGGTCTTCGGGCTCTTCCTCGCCGTCTGCGGCACGCTCTTCCTGGTCGCCGCCGTCCGCGACCGCGGCCCCGGCCGCTGGGGCCGGGTGCTGCTGGTCAGCTGTGCGGTGGTGCACGGCGTGCTCGGCGCGCTGACCGTGGGGCTGGTCGGCTGGCACGCGTTCACGTTCCTGATGGTGGTGCTGGGCCTGATCGTGCTCGCCCTGCTGCAGTACGGCGGCACGGAACCCCAGGAGAACGAGGGAGGGGCCGCGCCCGGCGGCGCCGGCCCGTCGGTCTCCATGGACAAGGGGCCCGTCGTCGGCGAGGGTCCGACCACGGCCTGAGGACCTCGGAGCGGGCCCGGCGCCGGTCCCGCGGGCGAGCGGTCCCGGCCCGGTCCGGTCGGTGTCCGCCCGGCCGCGTCCCGGTACGCCCCGGCGCGCGTGGCCCGGCCCGCGACCTGCCAGCCCCGCCCCTTTCGCGCGTCAGGTCCAGAGATCCGTGATGCCGATCCCCAGGTCCGCCAGCAGACGGCGCAGCAGCGGCAGCGACAGTCCGATCACATTGCCGTGGCTGCCGTCGATGGATTCGACGAACGGGGCGGACCGGCCGTCCAGCGTGAACGCGCCCGCCACGTGCAGCGGTTCGCCGCTCTCGACGTACGCGGCGATCTCGGCGTCGGTCGGGTCGCCGAAGCGGACCGTGGTGGAGGCGGTCGCGGAGGCGCGGCGGCCGGTGGCCGTGTCGACGACGCAGTGACCGGTCTGCAGGATGCCCGCACGGCCGCGCATGGACTTCCACCGGGCGGTGGCCTCTTCCTCGTCGGCCGGCTTGCCGAGGGCCTCGCCGTCGAGTTCGAGCACGGAGTCGCAGCCGATGACGAGGGCGCCGGCGACCTCGGGGCGGGCGGCCACCGCCTCCGCCTTGGCCTCGGCGAGGACGAGTGCGAGCGCGCCCGGGCCGGGCGCGGTCAGCGCGTCCTCGTCGACGCCGCTGACGATGACCTCCGGGGCGAGCCCGGCGGCCCGGAGCAGTCCGAGGCGGGCGGGGGAGGCGGAGGCGAGGACGACGCGGCGGGGCTGATCGGTCATGCGGGCCATCGTAGGCGGCCGGGGTGACGGCCAGGAGGCCGCTGCGGCAACCCGCTCCGGGTGCCGGCGCCGGGCCCGGGCGCGCGGTGCGCACGGCATCACCGTCCCGGTCGGCGGAGTCGGTCCCTTCCCCTTCCCCGTCGCCGTCCGTCAGCGCAGTCCGACGACGAACATCGCGACGATCATGGCCAGTGCCAGCAGGACGCCCGCGCGGCGCATCATCGCCTGCATGTCGCGCATTTCCTGCGGGGGTTCGTTCTCCGGGTCGGACCACAGCATGGTTCCGATCGTGGCGGTGGGACGCCGAGGGCGCCTGAGTACGGATACTCAGGCGCCCTGGTGGCCGGGGACCGATCACGGAACCGCGGAGCCCTCGGGGACCCCCGCTCGCGGGCTCAGCCCGGCCAGTACGTCCGCGTCCACGCCCGCGGTCCCACCCGCAGTGCCCGGGCCCGGGCGATTCGGGCGGGGTCCGACCACTCCTCGGGCGGCAGCGGCGCACCGGACACGGCGGAGGCCGTCGCGGCGGCGCGTGCCTGGACCACCGCCAGGGCGGCGGCCAGTTCCTCCGGGGTCGGGTTTCCCCGTACGACCCTGATCATCACTGCTCCTCGTGGTCCTCGGGGATCTACAGGGGGATGTTGCCGTGCTTCTTCGGGGGGAGGTTTTCCCGCTTGGTCCGCAGCTGACGCAGGCCCTTCACGATCTGGGCGCGGGTGTCGGAGGGCATGATCACGGCGTCGATGTAGCCGCGTTCGGCGGCGACGTACGGGTTGAGGAGCGTGTCCTCGTAGGCCGTGATCAGCTCGGCCCGCAGCTTCTCCTGGGCCTCGGCGTCCGAGGCGGCGGCGAGCGTGCGGCGGTGCAGGATGTTCACCGCGCCCTGCGCGCCCATCACCGCGATCTGGGCGGTCGGCCAGGCCAGGTTCAGGTCGGCGCCCAGGTGCTTGGAGCCCATCACGTCGTACGCGCCGCCGAACGCCTTGCGTGTGATCACGGTGATCAGCGGCACGGTCGCCTCGGCGTAGGCGTAGATCAGTTTCGCGCCGCGCCGGATGATGCCGCCGTACTCCTGGTCCACGCCCGGCAGGAAGCCGGGCACGTCGACGAACGTGACCACGGGGATGTTGAACGCGTCGCAGGTGCGCACGAAGCGGGCGGCCTTCTCGCTCGCGTCGATGTCGAGACAGCCCGCGAACTGCATCGGCTGGTTGGCGACGATGCCGACGGGGAAGCCCTCGACCCGTCCGAAGCCGGTGACGATGTTCGGTGCGAACATCCCCTGGGTCTCCAGGAACTCACCGTCGTCCAGCACGTGCTCGATGATCGTGTGCATGTCGTACGGCTGGTTGGCGCTGTCCGGCATCAGCGTGTCCAGCTCCTGGTCCTCCGCGGTGAGTTCCAGGGAGGCGTCCTCCGGGAAGGACGGCGGCTCTGACAGGTTGTTCGACGGCAGGTACGACAGCAGCGACTTGACGTACTCGATCGCGTCCTTCTCGTCGCCGGCCATGTGGTGGGCGACACCGGACGTGGTGTTGTGGGTGCGGGCGCCGCCCAGTTCCTCGAAGCCCACGTCCTCGCCGGTGACCGTCTTGATGACGTCCGGTCCGGTGATGAACATGTGCGAGGTCTGGTCGACCATCACCGTGAAGTCGGTGATCGCGGGTGAGTACACGGCGCCGCCCGCGCAGGGGCCCACGACCAGGGAGATCTGCGGGATCACCCCGGACGCGTGGGTGTTGCGACGGAAGATCTCGCCGTACATGCCCAGCGCGCTGACGCCCTCCTGGATGCGCGCGCCACCGGAGTCGTTGATCCCGACGACCGGGCAGCCGGTCTTCAGCGCGAAGTCCATCACCTTGATGATCTTCTGGCCGAAGACCTCGCCCAGGGCCCCGCCGAAGACCGTGAAGTCCTGTGAGAACACGGCCACCGGCCGGCCGTCGACCGTGCCGTAGCCGGTGACGACGCCGTCGCCGTACGGGCGGGTCTTCTCCAGTCCGAAGTTGGTGGAGCGGTGCCGTGCGAGTTCGTCCAGCTCGACGAACGACCCCTCGTCGAGGAGGAGTTCGATCCGCTCACGGGCAGTCAGCTTGCCCTTGGCGTGCTGCTTCTCGACCGCGCGTTCGGAGCCCGCGTGCGTCGCCTCGTGGACACGGCGCTGGAAATCCGCGAGCTTGCCAGCGGTGGTGTGGATGTCGATCTCTTGGTGCTCTGCCGGCTCGGACATCGGGATGCGGCTCCCTGCCTGGTCACGGGGGTGTTGGCTACGTAAGGAGAGGTCTGGCTACTGACTCGTAGCGTATCGGCGCGGATACCGTTCGGCAGTGCGGCGTTGGCCACACCCCGTAGTGCTTGCGCGCAGGGCCCGACACGGTCCGTCCCCGCGGTTCGCGTCTCGGGGACGGATGGGGCCAAGCTGTGCGGCATGACGCCTCACGACACCTCCGGCAGCCCGTCCGACGAGCCCACCGGCGGCCCCGCAGGCGGCCGCTGGTCCGACCTCGACCGCCCGCCGCTCAACGCCGCCGCCCTGCGCCGCGCACTGATCCGCCCCGGCGGGCTGTGGACCTCGCTCGACGTCGTCGAGGCGACCGGCTCCACCAACTCCGACCTCGCGGCCCGGGCCGCGGAGCTCGGCGAGGGGGCCGTGCTCGTCGCCGAGGAGCAGACGTCCGGACGCGGCCGTCTCGACCGCAGCTGGACCGCACCCCCGCGCTCCGGACTCTTCCTCTCCGTACTGCTGAAGCCCGACGTGCCCGTGGACCGCTGGGGCTGGCTGCCGCTGCTGACCGGTGTCGCCGCGGCGACGGGCCTGGCCAGGGCGGCCGGCGCCGACTTCGCGCTGAAGTGGCCGAACGACCTGATGGTGAAGGTCGGCGGGGAGGAGCGGAAGGCGGGCGGCATCCTCGCCGAGCGCGTGGGCAACGACGGCGTCGTCGTCGGCATCGGGATCAACGTCACCCTTCGCGAGGACGAGCTCCCCGTGCCCCAGGCGGGCTCCCTGGCCCTCGCGAACGCCGTCTCCACCGACCGCGACCCCCTGCTCCGGGCGTTGCTGCGCTCGCTGGAGGACTGGTACGGCACCTGGCGGGCGGCGAACGGCGACGCGCATGCCTCGCGGCTGCAGGAGACGTACGCGGCCGGCTGCTCGACCCTGGGGCTCACGGTCCGCGCCGAGCTCCCCGGCGACCGCAGCCTGATCGGCGAGGCGGTCGCGATCGACGGCGACGGGCGGCTCGTGGTGACCACCCCCGACGGCAAGGACCACCCCATCGGGGCCGGCGACATCGTCCACCTGCGGCCGAACGGCCGGTGACCGGGGGTGCGGCCGTCCGGCGTGACCGGTCGGACACCCCGGACGGGCCGCGCCACGGGGACGTGAGCCAGGGCACACCTGCCGTATCGTTGAGGCCGCGCCGGGCTTCCCGCGGCCGTACGCGGACCGGCACGCACGACAGATCGGCAGGGCAGTGCGCAGGGAACGGGCAGGAGGCGGCCGGTGACCGTCGACGACAGCGCCTCCGGCGCGGACGCTTCCGGCGGGGACTCCCCGGGCGGGAGTGCGCCGGGGACGGAGCCCTCCGGCGGGGGCGCGTCCGCCGGGGCGGACTCCTCCGGGGGCGGCTCCGGCCGGAGGCAGACGTCGGACGTCCACCCGACGCCGCACCACGAGGTGGACCACACGGCCGAGCCGACCAAGGACCCGCTGGCCATCCGGCTGGAACAACTGATCCTGGGCGCGGACCGCCGCTACACCCCCTTTCAGGCCGCCAGGACCGCCGGGGTGTCCATGGACCTGGCGTCCCGCTTCTGGCGGGCCATGGGATTCGCCGACATCGGCCAGGCCAAGGCCCTGACCGAGGCCGATGTGCTCGCGCTGCGCCGACTGGCCGGTCTGGTGGAGGCCGGGCTGCTGAGCGAGCCGATGGCGGTCCAGGTGGCGCGGTCCACCGGCCAGACCACGGCCCGGCTCGCGGAGTGGCAGATCGACTCCTTCCTCGAGGGCCTCACCGAACCGCCCGAGCCGGGGATGACCCGTACCGAGGTCACCTATCCCCTGGTCGAGCTGCTGCTGCCGGAGCTGGAGGAGTTCCTCGTCTACGTGTGGCGCCGCCAGCTGGCCGCCGCCACCGGCCGGGTCGTGCAGGCCGCGGACGACGAGGAGATGGTCGACCGGCGGCTCGCGGTCGGCTTCGCGGACCTCGTCGGCTTCACCCGGCTCACCCGCCGCCTGGAGGAGGAGGAGCTGGGCGAGCTGGTCGAGGCGTTCGAGACGACCTGTGCCGACCTGGTCGCCGCGCACGGCGGCAGGCTGATCAAGACCCTCGGGGACGAGGTGCTCTTCGCCGCGGACGACGCGGGGACGGCCGCGGAGATCGCGATGCGGCTGATCGAGACGCTGTCGCACGACGAGACCATGCCGGCGCTGCGGGTCGGCATCTCCTTCGGGACGGTGACGACCCGGATGGGCGATGTGTTCGGTACGACGGTGAACCTGGCGAGCCGGCTGACCTCGATAGCGCCGAAGGACGCCGTCCTGGTGGACGGGGCGTTCGCGGAGGAGCTGGCGCGCACCGGCGACGCGCCAGTGTCGGAGGCGGAGGCCGCGGAGGCGGCGGCCGCCGCCGAGAAGGAGGGCGAGGAGCCCCCGTCGTACCGCTTCGCGCTGCAGCCCATGTGGCAGCGGCCGGTGCGCGGGCTGGGCGTGGTGGAACCCTGGCTGTTGACGCGGCGCCCGGCCTGAGGGCTGGTCCCGTGGTCCCCGGCGGGCGCACGACGCCGGCCACGGCACCTCGCGGTGTTGTCGGATCGCCCGAACACGCCCGGTACGAGGGCGGCTCTCCGCCTCGCGGTGCACCGCATCCGACGCCGGGTGCCGATCCAGCGGCGAACACGGGACAGCCCCTGGCGTCGCGTCAGGTGACGTCTGCCCCCGTCGCGACGCCCGGCCCGGCGACCCGCGGCGTTGCCGAATCGGCCGAGCAGGCGCACTGGGAGTTCGATCCGGCGCCTTGCGACCCTTCCCCTCGGCCCGGAGGGCCTGGGGTGACCCCAGGCACCGGACGCCGCTCCGCGCCGGGCAATCCTTGCCCGGCGCGGCACTAGGATCTCCTGCCGGTGAACCGTCGTTAACCGGGAGGTCGTCGATCATGTCCGAGGTCAGCTCCGAGGTCGGGTCCGCAAGCGTGTCAGAGCAGCGCTTCGGGGACTTCGTCGCCGTACGTCGCCACGAGGGCGGGCACGTCGCCGAACTGGTGCTCGACCGCCCCAAGGCCATGAACGCCGTCTCCACGGAGATGGCCGGCTCCATCGCCGCGGCCTGTGCCGCGCTGGCGGCGGACCGTTCGGTCCGGGTGACGGTCGTGACCTCGTCGAACGACCGGGCCTTCTGCGTCGGTGCCGACCTCAAGGAGCGCAACTCCTTCACGGATGCCGAATTGGTCCGGCAGCGCCCGACCGCCCGCGCCGCGTACACCGGCGTGCTGGAACTGCCGATGCCCACGATCGCCGCGGTGCACGGCTTCGCCCTGGGTGGCGGGTTCGAACTGGCACTCTCCTGCGATGTGATCGTGGCCGACGCGACGGCCGTCGTCGGCCTGCCCGAGGTGTCCGTCGGCGTGATCCCCGGCGGCGGCGGTACACAGCTGCTGCCGCGCCGCGTCGGGGCGGCGCGGGCGGCGGAGCTGGTGTTCACGGCCAGGCGCGTGGAGGCCGCCGAGGCCCGGGAGTTGGGCCTGGTCGACGAACTCGCCCACGACGCCCGTCCTGCCGCCCTCGCCCTGGCGGCCCGGATGGCCGCCAACTCCCCGGTCGGCCTGCGGGCCGCGAAGCGGGCGCTGCGGCTCGGCCACGGGCTCGACCTGCGGGCGGGGCTCGACGTAGAGGACGCGGCATGGCGTTCGGTGGCGTTCTCCGGCGACCGGGCCGAGGGCGTCGCGGCCTTCAACGAGAAGCGGAAGCCGGAGTGGCCCGGCGAGTGAAACACATACAAAAATCCCTAAGCTGGGGTAATGGGTGAGGATGTCCGGCTGCGAGCCGTCGTCGCGCTGGCACAGGCGATGGCGGCCGCACGCACACCGCGGGAGCTGTGGCGTGGCGCGGCGGCGGCCGCGTGCGACGCGCTGAGGGGGAGTTTCGCCGCGCTCTCCGTCTGGGAGCGGGACCGGGGGCGGCTGAAGGTGCTCGTGAACGCCGGAGCCCGCGCCCCGGACGAGGAGGAGTTCCCTGACGGCGAGACCTATCCGGTGCATCGCTTCCCGGAGATCACCGAGTTCCTGCACGAGCAGTGGGCCGGGGGCGGTGCGCCGCGCGCCTGGGTGGAGACGGCGGACGGCCCGGCGGAGGGTGAGCACGGATACAGCCACCAGCGGGTCGACGCGCTGAGGCAGCGCGGGCGCGGCTGCTGTGTCGTCGCGCCGATCGTGCTGCACGGCCGGGCCTGGGGCGAGCTGTACGTCGCCCGTCCCGCGGGGGAGGCCGTGTTCGACCGGGACGACGCGGACTTCGCGACCGTGCTCGCCCAGGTCGTGGCGGCCGGGATCGCGCAGCAGGAACGGCTGGAGGAGGTCCGCAGACTCGCGTTCACCGATCCGCTGACCGGGCTCGCGAACCGGCGGGCCGTGGACGTCCGGTTGGACGAGGTGCTGGAGCGGCACCGGGTGGACGGCTCGGTGGTCTCGCTGGTGGTGTGCGACCTCAACGGGCTCAAGCGGGTCAACGACACCCACGGCCACGCGGCGGGCGACCGGCTGCTGGAGCGCTTCGGTTCGGTGCTCTCGCTGTGCGGGGCGATGCTGCCGGGGGCGCTGGCCGCCCGGCTCGGCGGCGACGAGTTCTGTCTGCTCACGGCGGGCCCTTCCGCCGACGACGTCGTGCAGGTCGCCGAGGAACTCTGCGAGCGGGCCGGTGAGTTGAAGCTGGGGGAGGGCGTCGCGTGCGGTGTGGCGTCCACCGGCGACCCGATCGGCGCGGTCCGCTCCGCCCGTCGGCTGTTCCGGCTCGCGGACGCCGCGCAGTACCGTGCGAAGGCCGCCCGGGCGACCGGGCCGGTGGTCGCGGGCCGGGACGGCTCGGTGCTCCCGCTCGCGGACACCCCGCCGTCGTCGCCGCAGGACCGCCGCCGCTTCCGGGACGCCCCTCACTGAGCCGTGGCGGCGTGCGCGGTCGTGTCGCGGGGTGCTTCCGTGCCGCGCGCGCCGGGGCGGTCGTTCCCGCCGGGGCCGGCGGGGCCGCCCACCCCGTGACAGAGCGGGATTCAATCCGTAGGGTGCTGAATATGGATATGCACACTGTCGTGGTGGGGACGTCCGGGACCACCGCCGAAGACGTCATCGCCGTGGCCCGCGGCAACGCCAGGATCGAGCTCTCCGACGACGCGCTCACCGCGCTCGCCGCCGCACGCGCGACCGTGGACGCCCTGGCCGCGAAGCCCGAGCCGGTGTACGGGGTCTCGACCGGGTTCGGCGCCCTGGCGACCCGGCACATCGGTCACGACCTGCGCACCCAGCTGCAGCGCAACATCGTCCGCTCGCACGCCGCCGGCATGGGCCCGCGCGTCGAGCGCGAGGTCGTCCGCGCCCTGATGTTCCTGCGACTGAAGACCGTGGCCTCCGGGCACACCGGCGTACGCCCCGAGGTCGCACGGACCATGGCGGACGTCCTGAACGCAGGGATCACGCCGGTCGTTCACGAGTACGGCTCCCTCGGCTGCTCGGGAGACCTCGCTCCGCTGTCGCACTGTGCTCTGACGCTGATGGGCGAGGGCGACGCGGAAGGCCCCGACGGCACCGTCCGCCCCGCCGGCGAACTCCTCACCGCCCACGGCATCGAGCCCGTCGAACTGCACGAGAAGGAGGGCCTCGCCCTCCTCAACGGCACCGACGGCATGCTCGGCATGCTGATCATGGCTCTCGCCGACCTGCGCAGGCTCTACACCTCCGCCGACATCACCGCCGCCCTCACGCTTGAGGGCCTGCTCGGTACGGACAAGGTCCTCGCGCCCGAACTGCACGCCATCCGCCCCCACCCGGGCCAGGCCGCCGCGGCCGCCAACATGAGCGCGGTGCTCAAGGGCTCCGAGCTGACCGGCCACTTCCAGGAGGAGGAGGCCCCTCGGGTCCAGGACGCCTACTCTGTGCGCTGCGCGCCGCAGGTCGCCGGTGCAGGGCGGGACACCATCGCCCACGCCGCCCTGGTCGCCGACCGCGAACTCGCCGCCGCCATCGACAATCCGGTGGTGCTGCCCGGCGGAGGCCCCGGCGCGGGCAGGGTCGAGTCCAACGGCAACTTCCACGGCGCGCCCGTCGCTTACGTGCTCGACTTCCTCGCCGTCGCCGCCGCCGATCTCGGCTCCATCGCCGAGCGGCGCACCGACCGGCTGCTCGACAAGAACCGCTCGCACGGCCTGCCGCCCTTCCTCGCCGACGACGCGGGTGTGGACTCCGGCCTGATGATCGCCCAGTACACCCAGGCGGCCCTGGTCAGTGAGATGAAGCGGCTCGCCGTCCCGGCCTCCGCCGACTCGATCCCCTCCTCCGCGATGCAGGAGGACCACGTCTCCATGGGCTGGTCGGCCGCGCGCAAGCTGCGCACGGCCGTCGACAACCTGGCCAGGATCATCGCCGTCGAGCTCTATGCGGCGACCCGCGCGATCGAACTGCGCCGCGGGCTCACTCCCGCGACTGCGAGCCAGGCGGCCATCGCGGCCCTGCGTGCGGCGGGCGTGGACGGACCCGGGCCGGATCGTTTCCTCGCCCCGGACCTGGCGGCCACCGAGGCGTTCGTCCGGGACGGGCGGCTGATCGGGGCCGTGGAGTCGGTGACCGGTCCACTGGCTTAGCGAAGGGCGGGTGCCGCGTCCGCTCGGGACCGGCGGCCGTGCGCGGCCGCCCGTGTCCCGTTGGGCCGGCGCTCGTACGGCTTCGGCGGCCGCTCGGCTTCGGCCACTCGTCGTCGTCCCGGCCGTTCAGCGCCGCCGGCCGGCGGCGCCCGTCGCCCGTGGGCGGGGTCCGCGCGCGGAAGGGCCTCCCCGCCCGGGAGGCGCCTCCGCCACGTCCGAGGGGGTTGGAGGCGCCTCCCGGGCGGGCCCGGTCCGGTCCGACCGCGGCGGGTCAGACCAGTCGGCCGCCGCTCCTGCGTGCGGCAAGGCTCACGAACCCGGCCCCGACCCCGAGGAAGAGCGTGCCCCCGACGAGATACGGCGTCGTGTCCACGCTTCCGGTGTCCGCCAGCGACAGGCTCTGCGCGCCGCCCTGCGGGCCCTCGGCGCCCGCCGGGACGCCGGCTGCGGCCGGGGTGTCGCCGGTGCCCCCGGCGTCGGGCACGGCCGGCGCGCCGCCCGCCGGGTCCGTGCCCCGGCTGCCGTGGACGACGGCGGAAGCGGAATCCTCGGACCGGGACCGGTCCGGCTGCCCGTGCTCACCGTCCGCCGTGGCGTTCGCCGAGGGTACGAACCACAGCGCACAGAGCAGGGAACCGGCCGCGGTGGCGGTCAGCAGCGGACGACGGGCGACGGGCACGGGAAACGATCCCCCTTGTGACAGCGGCGAATTGACCGCGTGAGGCGATGCTCCGGCGATGCTAATGAAAGCAGCGGGTCGCAGGAAAGTCGGGAGGCCCCCGCGCTCTAGTCTCCGTCGTATGACCACTTCTGAGACATCACGCTATGTGCGGCTACACGTCGAATTGGTGCTGGAGGTGGCCGAACCGGAAGAGCTCGCCGGGGCGGCCCTCGACCGTATCGAGACGGACGAACTCATGCCGGACGAGGAGCGCGCGCACGCCTCCTCGTCCGTGAGCGACGACTCCGCGGAGGCCCTGGCGTACCTCGTCGACCCGTTCGACCTGATCGGCGACGTTCCCGGCGTGGAACTCGCCCAGGCGTCGTGGAGCTGTGAGCAGATCGACTACGACCCCGACGCCGACGACTGGGATATCGACGAGGAAGATGGGGAGACGGACGAGGACGGGCAGGACGACGGGGCGGACCGCGCCGGGCGCCCGTGACGTGACGGGAGCCGAACGGACCGACCGGGCCCCGGGCGCCGCGGGCGGCGAACCGGGGCCCGTCCCCGCCGTCGGGGTCCGCAGGAAAGGCATGAAGGATCGCCGGGACCGGAACAGGAGGGCGCGCGACCGCAACCGGCGCGCCCTCGGACGCGTCGATGAGTGGTGTTGCCCACAAAATCCGCCAGGACTGGAACCGGGCGGGGCGTTTTGGGTCTTCTTGATAGAGATCGCAGGTAAATCGGTGACGATGGAGAAGCGTGTGATGACGGACAGCAAGCGGCGCGGACGTCTGACCGTGTCCGCCCTGCTCGGCGGCGTACTGGTACTCACGGGCTGCAGCAGTGCCGATGCCGACGGCCCCGGTGCCGAGAGCTCGACGAAGTCGCAGGAGCAGGTGGACGAGGCGGCCGCCAAGGACGCCTCGGACGCCCGAATAGTCATCTCGCCCAAGAACGGCGCGACCAACGCGAGCATCAACAACGACGCCAAGGTCACCGTCAGCGAGGGCACGCTCACCGAGGTCGCCATGACCACCGGCGACGGCGAGACCGTCGAGGGCACGCTCAGCAGCGACGGCAAGAGCTGGAAGCCCAACGGGCAGCTGGAGCGGGCCACCGTCTACAAGATCTCGGCCTCCGCCAAGGACGGGAAGGGCCGCGAGGCGCACGAGAACTCCTCGTTCACCACGGTCTCGCCCGACAACAGCTTCATCGGCAACTTCACGCCCGAGGACGGCTCCACCGTCGGCGTCGGCATGCCGGTCTCGATCAACTTCAACAAGGCGATCACGGACCGCAAGGCCGTGCAGTCCGGCATCACCGTCTCCTCCAGCAGCGGCCAGGAGGTCGTCGGCCACTGGTTCAACTCCCAGCGGCTGGACTTCCGCCCGGACGACTACTGGCAGGAGGGTTCCACCGTCACGCTGAAGCTGAACCTGGACGGTGTGGAGGGCGCCGACGGCGTCTTCGGCGTCCAGCAGAAGACGGTGACCTTCACCATCGGCCGCAACCAGGTCTCCACCGTGGACGCTGCCGCCAAGACCATGACGGTCACCCAGGACGGCAAGACCGTCAAGACCATCCCGATCTCCGCCGGCTCGCCCGAGAACCCGACCTACAACGGCCGGATGGTCATCTCGGAGAAGTTCAAGGAGACCCGGATGAACGGTGCCACCGTCGGCTTCACGGACGACGACGGCAAGGGCGAGTACGACATCAAGGACGTCCCGCACGCCATGCGGCTGTCCACCTCCGGCACGTTCATCCACGGCAACTACTGGGGCGCCGACTCGATCTTCGGCAGCGCCAACACCAGCCACGGCTGCGTGGGTCTGAACGACGTCAAGGGCGCCGGCGACCCGAAGCAGCCCGCGGCCTGGTTCTACGACAACTCGATCGTCGGTGACGTCGTGGTCGTCAAGAACTCCAAGGACAAGACGATCCAGCCGGACAACGGCCTCAACGGCTGGAACATGAGCTGGGCGGACTGGAAGGCCGGCTCGGCGGTCTGATCCCGCGTCGGGCCCGTCGGCCCGCCCCGCGGGGCCGGCCGCCCGTCCACCGAACCTGCCGCACCAAGGCGGTGGCACCCGGATCGCACCGGGGCCACCGCCTTCGTCGTGCTGGTGCTCGTGCTCGTATGCGCCGGGCGTGGCTGTCGGTCGCACGAGTCTTCCCTATGGTGCCCGGCCATGAGATCGCCGGCGTCGTCACCGAGGCCGGCCCCGGGGCCACCAGGTTCGCGGTCGGCGACCGCGCCGGCGTCGGCTGCCCGCTGGTCCCCCGGGTCCGGTCGTCCCCTCGTCCACCTGCCCCGGAAGCAGATCGTCCCGGCCGCATGACCCCGGAGGTAATCGACCGGGCGTCCGGCCCGGGCCACGATCGGGGCATGAGTGCATACGCGATCGGCAACCTCTTCCCCGCGGCCCGTCTCGACGACGAGGTCCTGACGTACATGGAGCGCATACAGTCCACCCTCGACCCCTTCGACGGCCGCTTCCTCGTGCACGGTGCCGGCGAACGCGACGTCCTCGAAGGCGAGTGGCCCGGCGCGCTCGTCGTCATCGCCTTCCCCACGATGAAGGCCGCCCGCGACTGGTACGCCTCCCCGGACTACCAGGCCCTTCTCCCGCTGCGCACCCGCCACGTCCCCGGCGACGTCCTGCTCGTCGACGGCGTACCGGACGGATACGAGGCGGCCGCCACCGCGGCGGAGTTGCGCGAGGCGCGGAAGGTGGCGGGCGGGCGCCGTCCGGAGTGACGGGCCGCCGCCTGCGTCAGCAGGGGCTGCCCGCCACCCCGTCCGGACGGTCGCCCCGCCCGCTCACCCGCGCGGCCCACCGCCCGCCGTGGTACGAATCGGACAGTGGGCCCACGGGGCATGGCGAGCGGAGCACGCGTGATCCGGGTAATGGTGGTCGACGACGAGGCCCTGATCCGCACGGGCTTCCAGCACATCCTCGACGCGGCCGACGACATCGAGGTCGTGGGCGCGGTCCCCGGCGCCGAGGCGGTACGCACCGCCGAGGAGTCCCGCCCCGACGTCGTCTTGCTGGACATCCGCATGCCGGACGTGGACGGACTCACCGTCCTCGGCCGCCTGCGCCGCCTGCCGCACCCTCCGGTCGTCGCCATGCTCACGACGTTCGACATGGACGAGTACGTGGCGACGGCACTGCGCGCGGGCGCCGCCGGCTTCCTGCTCAAGGACACCGACCCCGAGGGGCTGCCGTTCCTGGTGCGGACCCTCGCCGACGGCGGAACCGTGCTGTCGTCCAAGGTCACCAGGACCGTCGTGGACGGCTATCTCGACGCGGGACCCGAGGAGGCCGCCGCACGCGGCATCGCCCGGCTGAGCGACCGGGAACGCGCCGTGCTCGTACTGATCGCCGAGGGACTCTCCAACGCCGACATCGGCGCCCGGCTGCACCTGGGCACCGGCACGGTGAAGGACCACGTCAGCGCCATCCTCACCAAACTCGAAGTGGCCGGCCGGGTGCAGGCCGCCCTGCTCGCGGAGCGGGCCGGCCTGCTCAGACCACCCCGGGACCAGGAGGCGCCATGACCTCCCGCCGCGTACCGCCCCCCGTGATGGACGCCGTGCTGGTCGGGGTGGCACTGCTCGACGTCTGGGTCAACGTCACCGCGGCCGAGCCGCTGCGCCTGGGCTTCGCCCTGGTCGCCGCGTTCGCCCTCGCGCTGCGCCGCCGGGTGCCGCTGCTCGTCTTCCTGATCACGCTGCCCGCCGTCGCCCTGAACGACGCGATCTTCGCCGGGCTGGCCGCGCTCTACACCCTCGCCTCGCTGTCCCGCCGCCGCATCCTGCTCGCCGTCTGCGCGCTGGCCTTCACGGTCAGCGACATGATCTCGCTGCCCTCGCCGGAGCTCGACCTGACGAAGACCTCCACCCTCATCACCCTGGGCTACACCGCAGCGACGGCCGCCGCGCCCGTCTTCCTGGGCCAGCTCGTCCAGACCCGGCGCGACCTCTCCCTGCGGCTGGCGGAGATCTCAGAGGCTCGGGACCACGAGCGGCTGCTGACCACCCAGACCGTCCTGGCAAAGGAGCGTGCCCAGCTCGCTCGCGAGATGCACGACGTGGTCTCCCACCAGGTCAGCCTGATCGCGGTGCGCGCCGGAGCGCTCCAGGTCGGCACCCGCGACCCCGAGGTCAGGGACGCGGCGGCCACGATCCGGCGGCTGAGCGTGCAGACCCTGGACGAACTGCGCCACATGGTCGGTGTCCTGCGGGCCTCCGGCGGCCGACCCGCCGAACTCACCCCCCAGCCGTCCATGGCGGATCTCCAGCGGCTCGTGGACGGCAGCGGCATCCGGGCCGAACTGCACACGGACCTGCCGTCTGCGGGCCGCCGACCGCCGGCCGGTCCGGCACCCGGCGCAGACGCCGCTCCGCCGCCGGCCGGTGCGACGCCGGTCCAGGACGGGCTGCCGCCGACCGTCCAGCGTGCCATCTACCGCACCGTGCAGGAGGCCCTGACCAACGTCCGCAAGCACGCGCCCGGTGCCACGGCCACGGTCCGTGTGCGGCGCGACGGCGGCGCGGTCCGCGTCACGGTCACCAACACGGCTCCGACCCGGCCCGCCCTGCCCCTCCCCAGCGCCCACTACGGCCTCGTCAGCCTGCGCCAGCGAGCCGAGCTCCTGGGCGGTACGGTCGACTCCGGCCCGACGGCGGACGGTGGCTACGAACTCCGCCTGGAGCTACCGGCGGAGGGGCACGTCTGACGGTCGCGATGCATGCGCATCCTGGACGAGCGGGGCGAGCGCGATCCGTCGGCGAGTGGTGTGACCGACGTCGCCGACGTCGATGCCCCTATCGGCAAGTTCGACGAGCTGGCCGACGAGACGTTCCACTTCCGCCACCACATGATCAGGAATGCCGCCCGTCGCATGGTCGTGATCGGGGTCGTACCCCCAGCGCCAGCCCCCAGCTCACCGGGCCGGGAGACCGATGGCCGCCGTCCGCTTCGGCCGCGCCGTTGGGGCGGGGCGCCCCCAGGTGCCCACGCCGCAGCTCCGGTCGACTGCCCCGGTCCGCACGCACCGGCCAGGAGATCCCCGTCCCGGCCCTGCCGGTGGTGCCGTGCGACATGAGTGGCGGCCGGACCCCGGACGAACGTGCCCCGTCACGAAATCGGACGGGCCATCAGTTCGTCCCCGGCGGGGTACGGCCGATCGTGGGGCAGCAGTCGGGTCGCGGAGTCCAGGTCGCCGCTGCCGACGAGTGCGTGGATCTCACGGGCGAGCGGAGTCACGTCGTTGATCGAGACCGTCCACTCGTCCGCGTAGCGTCGTACGGCTTCGCCGGAGAGCCCGAGTTGCAGCGAGCGGTACGGCAGCGGCTGCAGGTGCAGATCCCGCTCGGGGTCCCACTGGACGCGGGCCGGTGCCTGCTTCAGCCGGCGTTGCCAGGTGCCGCGGTCGGGATCCAGCCCACGGACGTAACTCGACAGGCACGCGTTGCGCAGCGCCCACTCGAAGCCCTCACGAGTGATCTCGACGGCGAGGACGGTCTCCTGCCCGGGCTTCGTGCCCCAGCCGCAGCGGTACATCATCCACAGGAACGACGGCTTGACCCACGTCATCCGGTCCCGCTTCCACGCAGCGGGGAAACGGCCCTGGCGAGCCGCAGGTACGCCGATCTCCGCTGAGTAAGCCTGATAGACGGTGATCGTGGACGGCGTGTGGAGCGCGCGGATTCTGCGTTGCGGTTCTTCCATGGCGAACAGGGTGGGTCCGACCGATTCCCCTCGGCCATTGATTTTCGGCTCTGCCGCGGGCGGCGCACCCGGTTGTCCGCGTAAGCCGTGCTGGTCATCAGGGCCATGTCTGCCGGCGAGCAGACGAGGTGTCCGGCCGAAGGCGGCCCGGATGTCGGTCGGGTCACAGCCGCGCTCGTACGACGGTCATGGCTCGGTGCTCCTGGCCGGGAAGGTCACTTCCCGGGTGCCCCGGCGACCCCCACCGGGCAGGAGACGCCCGTGCCTCCGATACCGCAGTAGCCCGCCGGGTTCTTGTCGAGGTACTGCTGGTGGTATCCCTCGGCCGGGTAGAAGGTCCGGCCCTCCGCGGGCAGGATCTCCGTCGTGATCGTGCCGTGGCCCGCGCCCGTCAGCACCTTCTGGTAGGCGACGCGGGATGCCTCCGCGGCCTCGGCCTGGGCCGGTGTGTGGGTGTGGATCGCCGAGCGGTACTGCGTGCCCACGTCGTTGCCCTGGCGGAAGCCCTGGGTCGGGTCGTGGGCCTCCCAGAAGACCTTCAGCAGTTGCTCGTAGGAGACGACGGACGGGTCGTACACGACGCGGACGGCCTCGGTGTGGCCGGTGAGGCCCGAGCAGACCTCTTCGTACGTCGGGTTCGGGGTGTAGCCGCCCTGGTAGCCGACGAGAGTGGTCCACACACCGTCGATCCGCCAGAACGTGCGCTCGGCGCCCCAGAAGCAGCCCAGCGCGAAGTCGGCGACCGCCAGGCCCTCGGGGTAGGGGCCGAGGAGCGGCTTGCCGAGGACGGTGTGGCGGGCGGGCACGTCGAATTCGGGGGTTTCGCGACCGCGCAGGGCCTGGGCGGGGTTGGGCAGCTCAGGGACGCGGCGGTTCAGGAACATGCGAATCTCCTCCGGGAGTGGTTGCACCCGCCAGAACGCACTCCGGGCCCGCGGGATTCCCCCGCGGGCCCGGAGCGGCCGGCCGCCGAGCGGTTCCGTGCCGTCAGTGCGGCAGAGTCGCGGGGCTGCCGCCGTTCGCCTCGTAGCCCGCGACCGCGAGCGCCCGGTAGACCGTGTACTCACCGGCCGGGTCGCTGCCGTGGGTCCAGGGCAGGGCGCCGACGTGGCCGTCGACGTGGACCAGCTGGTGCATGGCCTCGGCCCAGCGCTCGGACCTGACCAGGAAGAAGATCAGCAGATGGCGGACGTGGGGGAGGACCGGGTCGTTCGCCGACGCGTGGTGCGCGGCGTGCAGGGCGCCCTCCACGGCCTTGGTGACGACCGCGCTCTGGTAGAAGCCGGAGACCAGGTTGACCTCGGGCAGGTGCTCGAACACGGCGAACAGCGGCAGGGCGGACAGCAGCGAGCCCTGGGGGGCGCGGGCGGCCGAGGTGGTGGCGAAGTGGTCGGCCTCCTCCCGCGAGCCGTGCCACTTCTCGCACCAGTAGTGCAGGGCCGCGAGATGGGCGCCCATGTGCGCGGGGGCGCGGTCGATCACCTTGGCCCACACCTGGTCGAACTGCTCGTGGGAGTAGCCGAGCCCCCGGGCCACGGCGAGCTCGGTGATGTACGGGACGGGGTCGCCCGGCGCGAGCAGGGCGGCTTCCCCGCACACCGAGCGGGCCTCCTCCAGGATGATCCGGAAGTCGTCGCTGCCGACTCCGCCGGAGGACCGCCAGGCCTGCTGCACCAGGAACTCCGCGTGGACGGCGGCGCCGCCCGCGTCCTTCGGCGACTCCGCCCGCCAGGCGCGCAGCCACGATCCCCCGGTCCCGGGCTGGTGCTGGAGTTCCAGCGACGCGGCGCCCGCGAACGCCTGCACCCGCTGCCAGCGCCGTTCGCCCTCCTTCTCGGTGCCCGCGAGAAGCTGGGACGCGGCCCGCCAGTCCTGGGTGCGCTGCACCAGGTCGAGTACGTCGAGGAGGTCCTGGTCGGGCCCGGGCAGCCGCAGGTCGAGTTCCTCCTGGCGCACGAATCCGTAGGCGGCGGGGTCGGCGGCGTCCGGCGAACCGGGGGCGACCTGTCGTACGGCGTGGCGGCGGCGCATCACGAACGGGCCGATCGCCGCGGCCAGCAGGCCGAGCGCGATCAGGAACCAGAGAATCTCCATGGGGCCATTGTCCCGGACGGCCGAGCGATGGGAACCGGCCGGGGAGCGCCCGGAGGCCCGAGGGGGGACTACGCTCGGGTCGCATGAGCGACCAGCACAGTTTCGAGACCCTCGCCATCCACGCGGGCAACACCGCCGACCCGCTGACCGGCGCGGTCGTCCCGCCCATCTACCAGGTGTCCACCTACAAGCAGGACGGTGTGGGCGGGCTGCGGGGCGGTTACGAGTACAGCCGCAGCGCCAACCCGACCCGTACGGCGCTGGAGGAGAACCTCGCGGCGCTGGAGGGCGGCAGCCGTGGCCTCGCCTTCGCCTCCGGGCTCGCCGCCGAGGACTGCCTGCTGCGCGCGCTGCTGGTGCCCGGCGACCACGTGGTGATCCCGAACGACGCCTACGGCGGAACGTTCCGGCTGTTCGCCAAGGTGGTGCAGCGCTGGGGCGTGGAGTACTCGGTGGCGGACACCTCCGACCCCGCGTCGGTGCGGGCCGCCCTCACCGACCGTACGAAGGTGATCTGGGTCGAGACCCCGTCGAATCCGCTGCTCGGTATCACCGACATCGCCGCCGTCGCGGACATCGCCCGTACGGCCGGGGCGAAGCTCGTCGTGGACAACACCTTCGCCAGCCCGTACCTGCAGCAGCCCCTCGGGCTCGGTGCCGACGTGGTCGTGCACTCGCTCACCAAGTACATGGGCGGTCACTCGGACGTGGTCGGCGGGGCGCTGGTCACGGCCGACGCCGGTCTCGGCGAGGAACTGGCGTACCACCAGAACGCGATGGGCGCGGTTGCCGGGCCCTTCGACTCGTGGATCGTGCTGCGGGGCATCAAGACGCTCGCGGTGCGCATGGACCGCCACAGCGAGAACGCGGCGCGGGTGGCGGAGATGCTCAGCGGCCACCCCAAGGTGACGCGGGTGCTGTACCCCGGTCTGGAGGGGCACCCGGGGCACGGGATCGCGGCGAAGCAGATGAGGAACTTCGGCGGAATGGTCTCGTTCCAGGTCCAGGGCGGCGAGGAGGCGGCCGTCGAGGTCTGCAACCGTGCCCGGCTGTTCACCCTCGGTGAGTCCCTGGGCGGTGTCGAGTCGCTGATCGAGCACCCGGGCAGGATGACGCACGCCAGTGTCGCCGGCTCCGCGCTGGAGGTCCCGGCGGACCTGGTGCGGCTTTCGGTGGGCATCGAGTCGGCGGACGATCTGCTGGCCGACCTCCAGCAGGCGCTGGGCCGGTGACGGACGGGCCGTGTGTCCGGCCGGCGCGTTCGGGAGGTGGGTGCTCCCCTGCGCCTCCGGGCGCGCGGTCCCGCTGTTCACGGCCGGTGGTGCACGTCCAGACCCGTGCGTCCGGCGGGGCCGTGTGCCCGGTCGGCGTCCCGTGTGCGTGATCCGGTGTGCGGGGCGGGTGACCTGACTGCGGGTCAGGCGCCGACTTTCTCGTCCTCGAGCATTCCGCGTATCTGCTCGCGGAGTTCGGGCGACTCGGTGTGACCGTGGACGGAGACGGCGTGGTCGGTGGCGGCTCGCAGGACTTCGTCCTCCTCGCCCGAGATGGTGAGCGTGCAGTCCGTCTCGCTGGGGAACTTGCGGCAGTCGGCAACTTTCCTGGTCATGGCGACCTCCTGGTGCTGAGGCGTTGCGCCGCTGGTTCCAGGATAGGTCCGGACGGCGGGGCCCTCACCAGCCGTCGATCTCCGGGGTCGTCGCCGAGGGCGGTACGACCCACGGCTGGACGGCCACCGCCCACACGGCGAAGGCGATCGCCGCCGCCAGCAGCAGCACGAACCCCACGTGGTGGAGCGTGCGGCGCCGGCGGCGCAGCCGGGCGCCGCGGCGCGCCGCCCGGACGTGCAGATCGGCCGGCACGAGGGGGTGCGGGGCGTCCAGCATCCGCCGTACCTCCTCCTCCTTGCGTCCCGGGCGGCTCATCGGGCGTCCGCCCGGCCGCCGGTCCAGCTCGGTGCGCGCAGCCGCGGCGGGCGGGTGCTGCGCAGCAGGGACACCGCACGGGTGCCGATCGTCCTTACCCGCTCCACCGGCAGCCCAAGCAGCGCGGCCGTCTGCTCCTCGGGCACGCCCTCGTACAGCCGCAGCACCACGACGAGCCGCTCCTGCGGACCGAGCCTGGCGAGCACCCCGCGCTCCGCCCCGGAGTCCCAGACGCGGGAGCGCCGGTGCAGGCGCCAGGCGCTGCGCGCGAAGCGGGTGACGAGCTCCTGGCGGGTGCGGTCGTACGGATCCTCGTCGCGCAGTCGGTCCCACTCGGCGTACATGTGGGCCAGGGCGCCGAGCAGCAGCCGCTGGGACGCGGGGCACCGGCCTGGGGGCTCGGCGGTCAGCAGGGCCGCGACGTGCAGCAGCCGGCCACCGGCGCCCGCGACGAATGCCTCGAACTCGCGGGCCCTGCGGCCGGCGAGCGTGGACTCCCGGCTCTCGCGCACGTCCTCATATCAAGGCAGGCGGCGGTCCGGGTCAAGAGGTCGGGGACGCCTCCGTCGCTTCGGCGGGCAGCCCGGCCTGCCGGGCGGAGAGCGCCGAGTTGAAACGGGTGAGCAGGGTGCAGAACGATTCCCGCTCCTCCGGAGTCCAGCCGCCGGTCACCTGGGCCATGAGTTCGCGCCGTGAGGAGCGGACCTCCTCCAGGCGGGCCAGGCCGCGGGGGGACAGCTGCAGTACGACGGCGCGGCCGTCCTCCGGGTGGGACGTGCGCTTCACCAGGCCGGTGTCGACGAGCGGGGCGACCTGGCGGGTGACGGTCGAGGAGTCGATGCCCATGCCCGCCGCGAGGGCCTTGACGCCCATCGGGCCTTCCCGGTCGAGCCGGTTGAGCAGCAGATAGGCGGCACGGTCCATCGAGTTGCGGACCTGGCCGACACCGCCCAGCCGCGTCTGTTCTGCCCTGCGCGCGAAGACGGCCACCTGGTGCTGGAGGGCATCGAGGAGACCGGCGTCAAGATCAGTCGTCATGTCCTGAGATGTGGGCATGGCTACGGGGGGCTCTCTCGTGCGGTGGTCGGTTGGTGGGGGACAGAGTACGCGCAGCCGGGCGGGTCCGTACCGGCCCTGGGGAAACCTGTGGACGGCCGCCTTCCCGGGGCCGCCGTCCCGCCGCTGAGCTGCGAGACTTGCTGTCATGAGCTTCCGTACCACTGGCCCCTTTCACCCGGTCATCCTCGACGACGTGCGGGGCGCCCAGAAGATGCTCTCCGGGGTCGCCCGGCTGACGCCCATGGAGGGCAGCCGTCATCTGTCCGGCCTGGTCGGGGCCCCGGTGCACCTGAAGTGCGAGAACCTCCAGCGGACGGGGTCGTTCAAGCTGCGCGGCGCCTACGTGCGGATCTCGGGGCTGCGGCCCGAGGAGCGGGCGGCCGGTGTGGTCGCGGCGTCGGCGGGCAACCACGCGCAGGGCGTCGCGCTCGCCTCCTCGCTGCTCGGTGTGCGCTCCACGGTCTTCATGCCGAAGGGGGCTCCGCTGCCGAAGGTCGCCGCGACCCGTGACTACGGCGCCGATGTGAGGCTGCACGGCCATGTCGTCGACGAGACCCTGGCCGCGGCGCAGGAGTACGCCCACGAAACCGGTGCCGTCTTCATCCATCCCTTCGACCACCCGGACATCATCGCCGGGCAGGGCACGGTGGGGCTGGAAATCCTCGAGCAGTGCCCGGAGGTGCGGACGATCGTCGTCGGGGTCGGCGGCGGCGGCCTCGTCGCGGGCATGGCGGTGGCGGTGAAGGCGCTGCGACCCGACGTGAAGCTGATCGGGGTCCAGGCGGAGGGGTCGGCCGCGTACCCGCCGTCGCTCGCCGCGGGGCGGCCGGTGTCGATCGATTCCCCGGCGACCATGGCGGACGGCATCAAGGTGGGGCGGCCGGGGGACGTCCCGTTCGCGCTCGTGGAGGAGCTGGTCGACGACGTGCGCACGGTCTCCGAGGACGCGCTCTCCTCGGCGCTCCTGCTGTGCCTGGAGCGGGCGAAGCTGGTGGTAGAGCCGGCGGGGGCGAGTCCCGTCGCGGCGCTGCTGACCGACCCGCAGGCGTACCAGGGGCCCGTCGTGGCCGTGCTGTCGGGCGGCAACGTGGACCCGCTGCTGATGCAGCGCGTCCTGCGCCACGGAATGGCCGCCGCGGGCCGCTATCTGTCGCTGCGGCTGCGCCTGCCGGACCGGCCGGGGGCGCTGGCGACGCTGCTGGGGGTGTTGTCGGTGGCGGATGCGAACGTTCTCGACGTGGGGCACGTGCGGACGGATCCGCGGCTCGGTCTGACGGAGGTCGAGGTGGAGCTCCATCTGGAGACGAAGGGGCCGGAGCACTGCGCGGAGGTCGCGGATGCGCTCCGGGAAGCGGGCTACCGCGCGGCCGGCTGACCCGGCGGCCGAGCCCGCGGCCCTCCCGTGCGGTTTCGCGCCCGCCCCGGCGGCCGTCCGGCAGGCCCGGGGCGGGCGACGGGGCGTGCGGCCGCGCGCGAGTCGTCGCGACGGGTCGGGTGCCGCCCGGCTGTGTCACCGGGGTTGTGTGTCGCGATGTATCGCGTTACGGTGGGCCCGGGCCGTAAATTCGCCTGCGCCGGCGGTTGGCGAAATCTAAGCTTGCGCAGCAATCGACTGAAGTAAGCGAACGGTAAGCACCACCGCCACCACCCGACTGGGAGTACCCACATGCCAGGCGCCATTTACGCCGAGGGTCTGGTCAAGACCTTCGGCGAGGTAAGGGCTCTGGACGGAGTTGACCTCGATGTTCCCGAGGGCACCGTCCTCGGGCTCCTCGGTCCGAACGGCGCGGGCAAGACCACCGCCGTGCGCGTCCTGACCACCCTGCTCCGCCCCGACAGCGGCAGGGCCGTCGTGGCGGGCGTCGACGTCCTCCAGAACCCCAATGAAGTCCGGCGGTCGATCGGGCTCTCCGGCCAGTTCGCCGCGGTCGACGAGTACCTGACCGGCCGCGAGAACCTGCAGATGGTCGGCCGGCTCTACCAGATGAACGCCAGGGCCGCGAAGGCCAGGGCGGGCGAGCTGCTGGAGCGCTTCAACCTCGCCGACGCCGCCGACCGCCCGGCGAAGACCTACTCCGGCGGCATGCGCCGGCGCCTCGACCTCGCCGCCGCTCTCGTCGTCTCCCCGCCCGTGATGTTCATGGACGAGCCCACGACCGGTCTCGACCCGCGCAACCGCCAGGCGCTGTGGGAGGTCATCAAGGAACTCGTCAGCGGCGGTACGACCCTGCTGCTGACCACCCAGTACCTGGAGGAGGCCGACCACCTGGCCGACGACATCTGCGTCGTCGACCACGGCAGGGTCATCGCCCGGGGCACCGCGGACCGGCTCAAGGCCCGCACCGGCGGGGAGCGCGTCGAGGTCGTCGTCCACCGGCCCGACGAGATCGCCCCGGCCCGCGACATCCTCCACCGGTTCGGCGTGGACGGAGCGGCCACGGGCGACATCGCGGTCGAGGAGCACACCCGCAGGCTCACGGTTCCGGTGACCGGCGGGGCCAAGCTCCTCGCCGAGGTGATCCGCGAGCTGGACGCCGCCGGCATCGAGATCGACGACATCGGTCTGCGCCGCCCGACCCTCGACGACGTGTTCATCTCCCTGACCGGCCGCCATGCCGAGCAGGGCGCCGAGGACGGCGGCGAGGTGCCGGCCGCCCGGCGGAACAAGGACCTCAAGGCCGGGAAGGAGGCCGTGAAGTGACCACCGTCCAGGAAGCGGCGGACCGCGTAGCGGCGTCCCGCCCGCGCGGCGGCATCGCGCAGTCGGTGAACGACTCGCTCGTCGTCGCCAAGCGCAATCTGATCCGGATGACCCGGATCCCGGAGATGATCATCTTCGGGATGATCCAGCCGATCATGTTCGTGGTGCTGTTCAGCTATGTCTTCGGCGGCTCCATGCAGATCGGCGGGTCGACGTCCCCGTCCGTCTACCGGGAGTTCCTGATGGCGGGCATCTTCGCCCAGACCGTCACGTTCGCGACCGCGGGCGCCGGGGCCGGCATCGCCGACGACATGCACAAGGGCCTCATCGACCGCTTCCGGTCGCTGCCCATGACGCGCGGCGCGGTGCTCACCGGCCGTACCCTCGCGGACCTGGTGCAGACGGCGCTGACGGTCGTGGTTCTCGCCATCGTCGCCCTGCTCGTCGGCTGGCGGATCCACGAGGGCGTTTTCAAGGCACTCGCGGCCTTCGCACTGCTCTTGCTGCTCGGCTACGCCTTCTCGTGGATCGGCGCGCTGATCGGCCTGTCGGTCCGCACGCCCGAGGCGGCCACGTCCGGCGGTCTGATCTGGCTCTTCCCGGTGACGTTCATCTCGAACGCGTTCGTCGACTCCAGCAAGATGACGCCGTGGCTGCAGACCATCGCCGAGTGGAACCCGTTCAGCGCCACCGTCCAGGCCTGCCGCGAACTCTTCGGCAACCCGGGTGTCTCGACGTCCGACGCCTGGCCCATGCAGCACCCGGTGCTCGCGTCGATCATCTATTCCATCCTGATCATCGCGGTCTTCCGGACCCTCGCGGTGCGCAAGTACCGCTCGGCGGTCTGACCCCACGACCCCGCCTCGTACCGTCCCGCGGACGGCGGACGGCCCCGGCAGCGTCGGATCGCTGCCGGGGCCGTCTGGTGCGCGGGGGCCGTGCTGACGCGGCGGCTCAGCCCTGGTACGGCTTGGCCTCGAGGATCCTCACCATGGCCGTCTTGCCGTTGGGAAGCTCGTACTCCGCGTCCTGGCCGACCTTCTTGCCGTTCACGCCCGAGCCGAGGGGGGACTGCGGCGAGTACGTCGAGATGTCGCCCGAGGCGTACTCGCGGGAGGCGAGCAGAAAGGTCTCCGTGTCGCTCTCGTCGCCGTCGAAGGCGACCGTCACGACCATGCCGGGAGCCACCGTGCCGTTGTCCGCCGGGGCCTCACCGACCTTGGCCTTCTCCAGGAGCTGGGTCAGCTGGCGCACACGGAGCTCCTGCTTGCCCTGCTCCTCCTTGGCCGCGTGGTACCCGCCGTTCTCCCGCAGGTCGCCCTCCTCACGGGCCGCCTCGATCTTCTTCGCGATCTCGACGCGCGCGGGACCAGACAGGTGTTCCAGCTCGGCCTTGAGCTGGTTGTACGCCTCCTGGGTGAGCCAGGTGACGTCTTCGCTGGTCTGGGTCACAGGTGCTCCTCGTAGGTACTGGGGATACAAAGCATCGCCCTACCCAGAAGGATGTACCTTCACGAGTGGGCGAAACCACGAGCCTAACAATTGGCGACGAAAAGGGGGAGGACCGAAAGCCATCAAAAATGCGTCCGCGCAGGTCAGAGCGGACGTGACCGGAAAAACGTCAGCCCTTCGGCCCGTCGTCGGCGGTGCAGCCCGCAAGCTCGGCACTCGTCGCCCTGGCCGTCGTGCGCACGGTGACGACCCGGTCCACCCGCGTCTCGCGCATGTCGAAGCGGACGTCCCGGCGGCCGACCTCGGAGCCGTCCTCGGCCCGCGAGCGCAGGGTGCAGTAGCCCTGGGCGTCGCCGTCCTTGCGGACCTCCAGATGGACCTGGACCCGGTCCTCCGCGGTGACGTCGAACTTGATGACCTCGGCGCTGATCCGCTGGCCGCTCACGTAGTCGTAGCCGAACCAGGCGATCATGGCGAGGAAGCCGGCGCCGAGCACCGCGCCGATGATCTTGAGTTTGCGGTCGGCGCGCTCGTCGGCCGAGCGCCCGTAACGGCCCTCGGGAAGCCCTTCGCGCACCGCGCCCATGATCGTCCTCTCATTCCCGAAAGACGCCGGAATTTTCGCCCCCCGGTTTCCGTCACTATAGAAGCCGTCCGATGCGACACATCACCGAGGATCGAGTCTTGACTGAGCAGCTGCGACTGATGGCCGTCCACGCCCACCCCGACGACGAGTCGAGCAAGGGCGCTGCCACGATGGCCAAGTACGTGTCCGAGGGGGTGGACGTGCTGGTCGTGACCTGCACGGGAGGCGAGCGCGGCTCCATCCTCAACCCCAAGCTCCAGGGCAACCGGTACATCGAGGAGAACATCCACGAGGTACGGCGCAAGGAAATGGACGAAGCGCGCGGGATCCTGGGCGTGAAGCAGGAGTGGCTCGGCTTCGTCGACTCCGGCCTCCCGGAGGGCGACCCGCTGCCCCCGCTGCCCGAGGGCTGCTTCGCGCTGGAGGACGTCGACAAGGCGGCGGGCGAGCTGGTGCGGAAGATCCGCTCCTTCCGTCCGCAGGTCATCACCACCTACGACGAGAACGGCGGTTACCCGCACCCGGACCACATCATGACCCACAAGATCACGATGGTGGCCTTCGAGGGCGCGGCCGACACCGAGAAGTACCCCGAGTCCGAGTACGGCCCGGCCTGGCAGGCGCAGAAGGTGTACTACAACCAGGGCTTCAACCGCCCGCGCACCGTCGCCCTCCACGAGGCGCTGCTCGAGCGCGGCCTGGAGTCCCCGTACGGCGAGTGGCTGGAGCGCTGGAAGCAGTTCCAGCGCGCCGAGCGGACCCTCACCACGTTCGTGCCGTGCGCGGACTTCTTCGAGACCCGCGACCGGGCGCTGATCGCGCACGCCACCCAGATCGACCCCGACGGCGGCTGGTTCCGGGTCCCCATGGAGATCCAGAAGGAGGTGTGGCCGACCGAGGAGTACGAGCTCGCCAAGTCCCTCGTCGACACCTCCCTGCCCGAGGACGACCTCTTCGCCGGAGTCCGCGAGCGGGCCTGACCCGGCCGTTCCCCGGCCCCCGTCGCGCCCTCTCCCGGCCCCGGGTGGGCCGGGAGAGGGCGTCGTGGGCGCCCGGGTATGGTCGGTACATCCACACAAGGAGCGACCGATGAGCAGCACAGGCCTGGCGATGACGCACCTCGTCCCTCTCGCCAAGGAGCTCGACGAGAACAAGGTGACGCCCGGCGTCCTCGGATTCATCGTCTTCGCGGTGATGGCGGCCGGTGTCTGGCTGCTGATGAAGTCGATGAACCGCCATATGAACCGGGTGGACTTCGAGGAGGCCCCGGCGCCGGGCGCGACGGCAGGCACCGCGTCCCGGGCCGCCGCCGAGCCGGCGAAGGGCGAGTAGGACCTCTCCTCCGGACCCGTCCCTGACCGTGCGGCCCGGGCCCGGCGGGGCACATCGGCCGGGCGTGCCTGCCCCCGCCGTGCCGTGTCCACCGCCGCGCCGGAAGTACCACGTCGTACTGCCGCGCCGGAAGTACCACGTCGTACCCCGCGTCGGCCGTACCACGGCCGTACCGCCGCGCCATCGGCGTCGACGGACCGTCAGCCGCCTGCCGGTCGGGTCGGAGCGGCGGGGTGTCGCCGCTGACGGGGCTCACGTGTCCGCCCGCGGCCTTCCGACCGCCCGGACCGGCCGCTGTGGATGCATCGGCTCAGTCCACGGGCACCCCCATCACCTCCCGGGCCTGCCGGCCCGGCACCATGCCCAGCTGCCACGCCTGCCAGTCGTCCTCCAGCCGCACCCCGCGCCCCAGGACCAGGGCGAACGCCTCCATGCAGTCCTCCAGCCGCCCGTCGCGGGCCGGGTGGGACGCCTCGCGGAGCGCGGCCAGCTCCTCCTGGGCGACGACCGTGCCCACCTCCACCCCGCCCGCCGAGGCGTACGGCAGCAGTGTGCAGCGCAGGAAACCGGCCCAGTCCGCGCCCCGGCGATCGCCGTACGAGGCGAACAGCCCGGCCGCCTCGTCGCACAACGCCAGCGCCTGGGCCGAGCGGCTGTTGCCCGCGTCGATCACCGCCAGTTCCAGACAGGTCCACGCCTCTCCGTGGGCCACCCGGATGCGCTGGAAGTCGGCGCGGGCGTCGACCAGGAGCTGGCGGGCGAAACCCGAGTTGCGCAGATTGCCCGTCTGCGCCGCGCGCTGGTCGCGGGTGGCGCGGCCGGAGTGGTGGCGGGCGCAGGCCAGCCCGTACACGTCCCGCATCCGGGAGAACATCGTCCGGGCGCGCTCCAGTTCACGCACCGCCTGGTCGCGTTCACCCCGCTCTTCCAGCGCCTGGCCCAGGTAGTAGAGGGTCCACGCCTCACCGCGCGCGTCCTCGTTCTCTCGGTGCCGGGCGAGGGCCTGGTTCAGCTGTTCGACCGCCGGTGACGGTTCGCCGTCCACCAGCCGGGCACGGGCCAGCTGGGTCAGCGCCCACGCCGCGCCCCGCTCGTCCTGGGTCCGCCCGTAGAGGTCCAGCGCCAGCCTCAGTGACGACTCCGCGTCCGGCACCGCGCCCATGCGCAGATGCACCTGGCCGAACTGGAAGTGGGACCAGGCCTCGCCGTGCAGCGACTCGCTCTCGCGGTGCAGCCGGACGGCCGTTGTGAGCAGCGCCCGCGCCTCGGCGAGGTTCGCCCGGTCCCGCTCCACCGCCGCCAGCGCGTGCAGGGTCCACGCCCGGTCCGCGGCCAGTTCCTCGGAGGACTGCAGGTCGACCGCCTCGCGCAGCTTCGCCGCCGCCTCGGTCAGATTGCCCTGGTGGTGGAGCGTGATGCCGAGCGAGCACAGCGCCCGGGCCGCGCCCGCCTCGTGCTGCGCCTCGCGGTACAGGTCCACGACCGACGACAGGGTGGTGCGCGCCTTGTCCAGCTCACCGAGCTGCCGGGCGGCGATACCGGTGCGCCACTGCACCGAGCGGACCAGAAGGCCCTGGTCGACGGCCTGTGTCAGCTCGTTGATCTCCCCGAGCCGGTAGAGGTCGCCACGCAGCAGGCAGTAGTCGCACAGCGCGCCCAGGAGGTTCAGCACGACCTGCTGGTCCACGCCCTCGGCGTGCCGGAGCGCCGCGGTGATGAAGCTCGACTCGTCGTCCAGCCAGCGCAGTGCCGCCTCCAGCGAGGAGAAGCCGTGACCGGCCGACGTCCGGGCGAACATGTCGGCCCGGGTGGAGGTCTTCCCGTCGACGAGCCGGATCACCGTGTCCGCGAGTTCCGCGTACCCGATGACCAACCGCTCCTGCGCGGCCGTGCGTTCCGCCTGCTCCTCCTCGTCCAGCAGCCGCTCCCGGGCGAAGGCCCGCACGGCGTCGTGCAGCCGGTAGCGCTCTCCTCCCGCTCCTCCGGCGACCTGCGGGCGCGGCGGCACCCCCGACGGCGTGGAAGGTCCCCCGCGCACACGGTCCAGCAGCCCCGCGCGCGCCAGCTCCGACAGCAGCCGCTGCGCCTCGTTCTCGTCGGTGCCCAGCAGGGCCGACGCCGCGGCTGCTCCCAGGGACGCCCGGCCCGCGAGAGCCAGCCTGCGCAGCAGCCTGCGGCCCTGGTCCGGGAGATCCGTGTAGCGCAGCCACAGGGCCCGCTCGACCGGCCCCACCGGCCCGTACGCGCCGAGGTCGGCGGCCAGCGCGTGCGGGGTGCGGGCGCCGAGGGACGAGCCCGCGATCCGCAGCGCCAGGGGCAGTCCGCCGGACAGCTCCCGGATCGTGTCCATCGAGCGCGAGTCGTAAGGGCCTTCCAGCGGCTCCCCCGCGGAGGCCGCGAGGAGTTCCTCGGCTCCCGCCGCGTCCAGCGCCTCCACCGGCAGCCGGTGCACCCACGCCGGGACGTCCTCCGGGAGTTCCAGCGGTTCCCGGGCGGTCACCAGCACCAGACTGTCCGAGCGCTCCGGGACGAGGGTCCGCACCTGCTCGGGGTCGCTCGCATCGTCCAGGACGACGGTGACGGGCAGGCCGGTCAGGTACTGGTGGTAGAGCTCGCCGAGGCGGCGGACCTGCTGCTCCGCAGACGACCGCTCCCGGAACAGCAACTGCTCGCGCGGGGCACCGAGCCGGTTCAGCAGGTGCAGCAGCGCGTCCCGGGTCGACAGCGGCTGCCCGTCCGCGGAGGCGCCACGCAGGTCCACCAGGCACGCGCCCCGGAACTGGTCCTTCAGCTGACGGGCGGCCCGCACCGCGAGCGTGGTGCGGCCCGACCCCGGCTCGCCGTACAGCACCACGACCGTCGGCTTCGTCTCCGTCGACGCCCGCGCCGCGTGCACCCACCGAGCGATCTGCGCCATCGCCTCCCGGCGGCCGGCGAACGGCCCCCCGGGCTCGGGGAGATGGGCGAAGGACTGCTCCAGCACATTGCGCCGGCGGGCCGCCTGGCTGCGGTCCGCCCCGCGCAGCGGCGGGCCCGCGGCCGTCTTCTTCACGGGGCGGGCGGCGGCGGCCGTCAGCATTCGCTGCCGGTCCAGGAACGGCCGGATGCCCCGGACCTCCAGCGCGGTCAGCCACTGCAGCCGCAACTGCTCAGGCCCGCCCGGCTGTCCGAGCGCACCGGCCCTGCGGTGCGCCGCCGGCCAGTGGGAGGCGGTCACCTTGGCGACGGTCGCCGCCGCCCCGGCGACCACGACCACGGCACCGGCGCCCAGCGCCGTACCCGTGGCCGTACCGAGGGCCATGTCCGCCCCGATCGCGGCGGCTGCGGCAACCGCCGTGACGAGTACGGGAGTCGACATGTCCTCCCGGCGGAACCGCTCGGTCAGGGACGAGTGCCCCGCCTCGGCCTCCTCCACGGCACGGAGGTACGCGGCGTACTCCTCGTCCGCACTCGCCGCCATCGTCTCCAGTGCCTCGTGGCCGCGTGAGAGCAGCGCGCCGGAGTCCGTTCTGCCGCCGGAGCGGCGCACCTCCTCCTCGACGGCACGTACCAACAGCCTCTCGGCTTCCGCCCGATGGCTGTCCCGCATGTGGGTCCCCCTCCGAGAGCCTCCGCTTTCGTTCCGGTGCCAAGTGTCCTGCGGGACGCGCGGCGGCGCGAGGGAGTCCGGCGATCAAGCCCCCTCATCGGGGATCCCCCGCACGCCTGCGGAGACGCCCGCTGCGGCCGGATTCACCCGATCAGCGGACGTTTGTCCTTAATCGGTCAGGGCAGCCGGACGGTATCGGACCGGCAACCACGAAGGGAGGACCCCTGGCAGACACCCGAGTTCCCCGTCCCGACTGCGAGAAGGAGGACACCACGAGGAGAAGGACCGCCAGATGAGTGGCGGCACCGGGTGGTCATCACGAAGTCTCGCTGCGCTGCTTCCTGCCGACGGCCACCCGGGAGCCGCTCCGCCGGCCGCCGGACGGCAGCCGATCCTCCGGCGCGCCGGGCCGCCACCCGGCCCGGCGGGAGCGGGGAGAGATGCGGGTCTCTCCCCGCTCCGCCGTGAAAGGTGAGTGGTGGCCCGGCGCGCCGGAGGCCTTCGACGAAGGCGGCGGCGCGACGTGCCCGTTCCGGGGCAATCGGCTGCTCCGCATGTCACTGCATCACTGCATCACTGCATCACTGCATCACTTCACCATTGCGTCACCGTCGCGATTCCCGTCGCTCATGTGCCGCCCCGGCTGTCCGTCCGGGGCGGCTTCCTCGTGTTCCCACCGGGAGGCCCGCCGTGACGAGGTTCCGGCCCGACGGCCGTGTCTCGCTCTGCGGGGACGACCACCCGTGGGGTGCCGAACCGGTAGCGCCTGCCCCTGGTTGGGCTACGCCCCAAGGACCGCCTACCGGCCGGCTCCCACCGCGAAGAACGCTCGGAGGCATGGGGAGTCGACTGCCCCCGGTGCGCCGGAGCACCAGCCCGGGTGAGGGAGAGCGGCCCGGAAGTTCCCGCGTGCGGCGGCCGGCGATCCCGGCCCCGGCTCGGGGAACACGCCCTGGGTGCGACCCGCTCTCGATGCCGTCGCACCGCTCCTCGGACCAGGAGCCGTACGGTTCCGCGCTGATCTGCGCATGCGTCCACGCGGGCCACCGCCACGGCTGGTCATGGGGTACCTCCTTCGGGGAGCCTTCGCAGGTCCGGTGCTGCTGCGCCCAGCCTGCTGTTCCGAGGTGTCGGGCCGCTCGACTCGGCGCCACGTGCGATTCGGCCGAGCGAGGAGGGGCCGTGAGGGTTTCGTCTGCCGTGCCAGGCGCTGTGAGAGGCTGGAGTGTATGAACCGGTTGGCTGGTGTGACCTCGCCTTATCTGCTTCAGCACGCTGACAATCCGGTCGACTGGTGGCCGTGGGGACCCGACGCGTTCGAAGAAGCCCGGCGGCGCGATGTCCCCGTGCTGCTGAGCGTCGGCTACAGCGCCTGCCACTGGTGCCACGTCATGGCCCACGAGTCCTTCGAGGACGACGACACCGCGGCGTATCTGAACGAGCACTTCGTGTCCGTCAAGGTCGACCGCGAGGAGCGTCCCGACGTGGACGCCGTGTACATGGAGGCCGTGCAGGCGGCCACGGGCCAGGGCGGCTGGCCCATGACCGTGTTCCTCACGCCCGGGGCGCAGCCCTTCTACTTCGGCACCTACTTCCCGCCCGCCCCTCGGCACGGCATGCCGTCGTTCCGCCAGGTCCTGGAAGGCGTCACCGCCGCCTGGACGGACCGCCGAGGCGAGGTCGACGAGATGGCCGGGAAGATCGTCCGCGATCTGGCGGGACGGACCCTGGCGTACGGGGGACAGGGGACCCCGGGAGAGCAGGAGCTGGCCCAGGCTCTGCTCGGCCTCACCCGGGAGTACGACCCAGCGCACGGCGGTTTCGGCGGGGCGCCGAAGTTCCCGCCGTCGATGGTCCTGGAGTTCCTGCTGCGGCACTACGCGCGCACCGGCGCCGAGGGCGCGCTGCAGATGGCCGCCGACACCTGCGAGGCGATGGCCCGGGGCGGGATCTACGACCAGCTCGGCGGCGGCTTCGCCCGGTACTCGGTGGACCGCGAGTGGGTGATTCCCCACTTCGAGAAGATGCTCTACGACAACGCCCTGCTCTGCCGGGTGTACGCCCATCTGTGGCGGATCACCGGCAGTGATCTCGCCCGCCGGGTCGCCCTGGAGACCGCCGACTTCATGGTGCGGGAACTGAGGACGCCGGAAGGCGGTTTCGCCTCCGCCCTCGACGCCGACAGCGCTCTTCCCGACGGTTCCGGGAAGCATGCCGAGGGCGCGTACTACGTCTGGACGCCCGGCGGACTGAGGGAGGTACTGGGTGAGGACGACGCCGAGTTCGCCATGCGGTACTTCGGTGTGACCGAGGAGGGCACCTTCGAGCACGGCTCCTCGGTGCTCCGGCTTCCGCAGGACGCGGGCGTCGCCGACGCCGAGAGGGTCGCGTCCGTGCGGGAGAGGCTGCTGGCGGCGCGCGAGCAACGGCCGCGACCGGGCCGCGACGACAAGATCGTCGCAGCGTGGAACGGTCTCGCGATCGCAGCGCTGGCGGAAGCGGGCGGCTACTTCGACCGACCGGACCTCGTCGAGCGCGCCACCGAGGCCGCCGATCTGCTCGTCCGGCTCCACCTGGACGACGGTGCGCGGCTGGCCCGTACCTCCAGGGACGGCCGTGCGGGCGCCAACGCCGGGGTGCTGGAGGACTACGCCGATGTCGCCGAGGGCTTCCTGGCCCTCGCCTCCGTCAGCGGCGAGGGCGCATGGCTGGAGTTCGCGGGATTCCTGCTGGACGGCGTCCTGGAGCGGTTCACGGGACCCGAGGGGCAGCTGTACGACACGGCTCGCGACGCCGAGCGGCTGATCCGGCGGCCCCAGGACCCCACGGACAACGCCGCCCCCTCCGGCTGGACGGCCGCGGCCTGCGCGCTGCTCTCCTACGCCGCGCACACCGGCTCGGAGGCCCACCGCACCGAGGCGGAGAGGGCGTTGGGCGTGGTGAAGGCGCTCGGCCCGCGCGCCCCCCGGTTCATCGGGTGGGGACTGGCCGCCGCGGAGGCGCTGCTCGACGGCCCGCGGGAGGTGGCGGTCGTCGGAGCGCCCGGTGACGCCGGGATGCGGAATCTGCACCGGGCCGCCCTGCTGGGGACGGCGCCGGGAGCCGTGGTCGCCGCCGGTGGGCCGGGCAGTGATGAGTTCCCGCTGCTCGCGGACCGCCCGCTGGTCGACGGGCAGCCGGCGGCCTATGTCTGCCGGCATTTCGTCTGTGCCGCCCCGGTCACCGAAGTGGAGGAGCTACGGCGGGAGTTGACGCCTCGAGGCTGAACGTCGGCGGACGATTTCGGTGGCCTGCCCGAAACGCGCCATTCATCGAAACAGGCGTACGTCGGTCACACAATCCGCCTATTCTCTTCACCGCTGACACAGCAGCTGCGTATGCGGCGGGTCCGCGCTGCGGTCCCGCCGCGCCCGCGCAGGGGGGTTCAGGGGCAGGAGCGCGGTGGGCGAGGGGGCCTGCCGTGGCGGTCGCCCCTGTCGTTGGGGGGCCAATTGCTCACGTCCTTGTTCATCGGCGCCATCTCCTTGGCGCTCTTCTGGATGGCGGCGTTCACACTCTGGTGGCAGATGCACGCCTGGCGCACACCGGAGACGCTCGCTTCGACACGCTTCGAGAGCCCGGCGGGCACGGAGGGACTGTCGTTCTCCTTGCTGCTGCCCGCCCGGCACGAGCAGCTGGTGCTGGAACACACCATCGGCAGGCTGCTGGAGTCCAGCCACCGCGACTTCGAGATCATCGTCATCGTCGGGCACGACGACCCGGAGACCACGGAGGTCGCCGCGCGGGCCGCGTCCCGCGATCCCGACCGGGTACGGGTCGTCGTCGACACCCATGAGACCAAGAACAAACCGAAGGCCCTCAACACGGCCCTCCCGCACTGCCGCGGGGACGTCGTCGGGGTCTTCGACGCCGAGGACCAGGTCCACCCGGAACTCCTGGCCCATGTCGACCACGCCTTCACCGCCACCGGCGCCGACGTCGTCCAGGGCGGCGTCCAGCTGATCAACTTCCACTCCTCGTGGTACGCGCTGCGCAACTGCCTGGAGTACTTCTTCTGGTTCCGTTCCCGTCTCCACCTCCATGCCGCCAAGGGCTTCATCCCGCTCGGCGGCAACACCGTCTTCGTCCGCACCGACGTGCTGCGCGAGGCCGGCGGCTGGGACCAGAACTGCCTGGCCGAGGACTGCGACCTCGGCGTGCGCCTGTCCAGCCGCGGCAAGAAGGTCGTCGTCGCCTACGACGCCGACATGGTCACCCGGGAGGAGACCCCCGGCACGCTGATGTCGTTGCTGAAGCAGCGCACCCGCTGGAACCAGGGCTTCCTGCAGGTGTACCGGAAGAGGGACTGGCGGCAACTGCCCACACTCGGGCAGCGCATGCTCGCCCGCTACACGCTGATGACCCCGTTCATGCAGGCGTTCACGGGCGTGGTCATCCCCGTCAACGCCGCCGCCGCACTTCTCCTCGACGTGCCGGTCGGCGTCGCCTTCCTCACCTTCCTGCCGCTGATCACGGCGATGGTGACCTTCGTCTTCGAGATCGTCGGACTGCACGACTTCGGAACCCAGTACGGGCTGCGGGTCCGTTTCCCGCACTACCTCAAGCTCATCGCCGGCGGCCCCTTCTACCAGGTGCTTCTCGCGGGCGCGGCCGTGCGGGCCGTGTGGCGCGAGCAGCGCGGCCGCAACGAGTGGGAGCTGACCAGCCATGTCGGCGCGCACCTCACCCGAGAGGACGTCCCCGCGTGACCTCCACCCTCACGGCGGCGCCACCGGTGGCGGCCGCCCGCTCCGCCGATCCCGCGAGACGCCTCACCGTCCGGCCCGTCGTCCGCTTCCGGTCCTCCCGGCCCGACCTGCTGCTGTGCGCTGCGCTGCTGACCGCGATCCTCCTGGTGCAGGGCTGGAACATCCAGCACTTCCCGACCCTCAGCGACGACGAGGGCACCTACCTCGCCCAGGCGTGGGCGGTCCAGCAGGGCGAGGGCCTGGCCCACTACACGTACTGGTACGACCATCCGCCGCTCGGCTGGATCCAGCTCGCCGGTCTGACCTGGATACCCTCGCTCGTCGCACCGGACGCGATGACGGTGGCCACGATGCGCGGGGCGATGCTGCTGATCAGCGCGGCCTCCGCGGTCCTGCTCTACGTGCTGGCGCGGCGGCTCTGGCTGCCTCGCTGGGCGGCCGGGCTGGCGATGGTCCTCTTCGGGCTCTCGCCGCTGTCCGTGGTCCTGCAGAGGGAGATCTTCCTCGACAACCTCGCCGTGATGTGGATGCTGCTGGCGTTCTGCCTGGCGGCCTCGCCCAGCCGGCATCTGTGGCACCACTTCGGGGCCGGGCTCGCCGCCGCCACCGCGGTGCTCACCAAGGAGACGATGCTGGTCGTCCTTCCCGCGCTGCTGGTGACGATGTGGCGCTTCAGCCACCGGGACACCCGTAAGTTCGCGGTCACGGGCGCCGTCACCGCCTGCGCCCTGATCGGCTTCTCCTACCCGCTGTTCGCGCTCCTCAAGGGCGAACTGCTGCCGGGCGAGGGCCATGTGTCGCTGTGGGAGGGCATCACCTACCAGATGAGCCGGCCCGGCTCGGGGTTCGTCCTCAGCGAGGGGACCGGCTCGAACGGCGTGCTCCGGTCCTGGCTCTACTACGACCGGGTGCTGCCGATGGGCGGGCTCGCCGGCGCCGCGCTGCTCCTCCTCACACTCCGCTGGTCGGTGACCGCGCGGGCGCTCGCCGGGCCCGCGCTGGCCGTGGCCATCCTGGCGGCCGTCGCGATGCGCCCGTCGGGCTACCTGCCCGCGATGTACGTCATCCAGGCGCTGCCGTTCCTGGCACTGGTGCTGGCGGGCGGGGCGGCGAGTGTCGGGCACGCGGTGCTCAGCCGGTGGCGCCGTCCCGGAGAGGGACGGCCGCTCACGCTCGCCCGCCGGTCCGCGGCCGCCGTGCTCGCCCTCGCCGCGGCCGTGTACGTCGTGCCGCGCTGGTACGACGGCGACCGCACCGCGATGACGGCCGACGCCAACGCCCCGTACCGGGCCGCCGCGCAGTGGCTGAGCACCGAGGTCGACGAACCCGCCCGCACCCGGGTGCTCGTCGACGACGCCCTCTGGCTCGACCTGGTGCACGCCGGGTACCAGCCGGGGCTCGGGGCCATCTGGTTCTACAAGGCCGACCTCGACCCGGCGGTGACGAAGACCATGCCGCGCGGCTGGCGGGACCTGGACTACGTGGTCGCCTCGCCGACGGTCCGCCGCGACGCGCGCGATCTGCCCAATGTGCGGGCCGCGCTGGAGCACTCCACGCCCGTCGCCGTCTTCGGCGAGGGCGAGGACCGTATCGAGATCCGCGAAATCGGGGGAGCTGACCACACGTGACGAGCCATCACACACCTTCGGCCGATGGACTGGGGTTCAGTCCGGGAGCGTTCGAGGGCACGCTCGGCGAGACCGCGGGGGTCGCCGAACCGGCGGCCGTCACCGTGGTGATCCCGACCTTCAACGAGTCGGCGAACGTACGGGAACTGCTGCACCGGCTCACCGACTCCGTGCCGGCGCGGCTCCCCTGCGAGGTCGTGTTCGTCGACGACTCCTCCGACGACACCCCGGCGGTGATCGCCGAGGCGGCGCAGGACTGCCCCTTCCCCGTCACGGTCATCCACCGGGACTCGCCCGACGGCGGACTCGGCGGCGCGGTCGTCGAGGGGATGAAGGCCGCGGGGTCGGACTGGATCGTGGTCATGGACGCCGACCTCCAGCATCCGCCGTCCCTGGTCCCCGACCTCGTCGCCACCGGCGAGAAGGAGTCCGCCGACCTCGTCGTCGCCAGCCGCTATCTGCCCGGCGGCAGCCGCGCGGGGCTCGCGGGCGGCTACCGGGTTGCGGTCTCCCGCGGCGCGACCTGGCTCGCCAAGGGCCTCTTCCCGCGGGCCCTGCACGGCATCAGCGACCCGATGAGCGGCTTCTTCGCCATCCGCCGGTCCGCGGTGACCGCCGAAGCGCTGAAGCCGCTCGGCTACAAGATCCTGCTGGAGCTGGCCGTGCGCTGCCGGCCGGGCGGGGTCGCCGAGGTGCCGTTCGTCTTCCAGGACCGGTTCGCCGGCGAGTCCAAGTCGACGGCCAGGGAGGGCCTGCGCTTCCTGCGGCACCTGGTCGGGCTGCGCACCGCCGCACCGCTCGCCCGGATGGCCGCCTTCGGGCTCATCGGGCTCACCGGCTTCGTCCCCAACCTGCTTGCGCTGCACGCGCTGGTGACCGCCGGTCTTCACTATCTGCCCGCCGAGATCCTCGCCAACCAGTTCGGCGTGCTGTGGAACTTTCTCCTCATCGAGGTGCTGCTGTTCCGCGACCGGCGCCACCACCGCCACTGGGCCGACCGCGTGGGCCGGTTCGCGCTGCTCGCCAACGCGGACCTGGTGCTGCGGATCCCGCTGATCGCCCTGCTCGTCGGGCAGTTCCACCTGGCCGTGCTGCCCGCCACCACGCTCGCGCTGCTCACGACGTTCGTCCTGCGCTTCGCCGGGACCGAGGCGCTCGTCTACCTGCCGCGCGGAGGCCGCTCCACAAGGAGCCGTACCGGTACAGCAAGGAGCACCAGTTGAAGCCACCCGGACGTACCCGCAGACCCACCGGCCGTACCCGCAGGACGACCGCTCTGCTGGCCGTCGCCGCCATGACCGCGGGCCTGCTGCTCGCCGCACAGCAGCCGGCCACCGCGGGGCCCAACCTCGTCAAGAACCCCGGATTCGAGACACCCGGCAGCGGCGACATGCCCTTCTGCTGGGCCAAGTCGGGCTGGGGGGACAACGACTTCACCTTCACCACCACCGCGGACGCACACAGCGGCTCCGCCGCGATGAAGGTCGAACTGACCCGTCGGGTGGACGGCGACCGCAAGGCGCTCATCACGGAGTCCGCCGCCTGCGCCCCGCACGTCGTCCCGGAGCGCCAGTACGACCTGTCCTTCTGGTACAAGTCGACGACCCCGGACACGGCCCTCACCCTCTTCCGCCACGACACCACCGCCGGCTGGCAGTACTGGACCGACCTGCGCACCCTTCCCATGGAGGGGGACTGGACCCGCAGCGAGGTCCGCACCCCGGCCATCCCACCGGACACGGACCAGATCACCTGGGGCGTCTCCGTCTTCGGCACCGGGAGCGTCACCACCGACGACTACGCGATGGAGGAGGTCGCGCCGCCGCCACCCGACCCGGTGTGCACGGCCACGGCCGAGGAGTGCGCCAAGGGCCGGTGGGACGTCATGCCGACGCAGAACCCGGTGCGCTCGGTGCACTCGGTGGTGCTCCACGGGGGTACCTCCCAGGCCGGAGGCCCTGGGGGAGGCAAGGTGCTCCTCATCGCCGGCTCCGGGAACGACCCGGGGATGTTCGAGGCGGGCACCTTCACCTCCGCCCTGTACGACCCGGTGGCCGGGACGTACGAGAACATCCCGACGCCCGCGGACATGTTCTGCGCCGGGCACGTCCAGCTGTCCGACGGGCGGGTGCTGGTGATGAGCGGCAACAAGGGCTATCCGTCGGCCGACGGCTCGATCGGCTACCAGGGCCTGAAGGACTCGTACATCTTCGACCCGCAGACCGAGACCTACACGCGGACCAACGACATGAACGGGGGCCACTGGTACCCGTCGGCGACGATCCTCGGCAACGGTGACGTCATCTCCTTCGGCGGGCTGAAGGAGGACTCGACGGGCAATGTGACGGCGGAGAAGTTCTCGGCCGCCGAGAACAAGTGGCTGCCGCTCCACCAGGTCAACCAGACCTGGTCGTTCTGGGGCCTGTACCCGTCGATGATCCTGATGCAGGACGGCCGCCTCTTCTACTCCGGCAGCCATGTCTTCGGCAACGGCACCCCGGGCACCGGCGCCTCGATCTACGACTACGACGCCAACACCATCACCGACGTGCCGGGTCTGCGGAACAAGGACCAGCGCGACGAGAGCGCGAGCGTGCTGCTCCCCCCGGCGCAGGACCAGCGGGTCCTCACCATCGGCGGTGGCAACAACGAGACCAACCCGGCCGCCAACCGGCTCACCGACATCATCGACCTCAAGCAGCCGAACCCGCAGTACACGGCCGGTCCGCCGCTGCCTCAGGGCCTCGTCGACCAGGGCCAGGGCAAGCGAGCGCAGACCGGTGACGAGGGCAAGATGTTCGTCTCCGCGGTGCTGCTGCCCGACGGCAAGGTGCTGGAGACCGGCGGCGGTCTGCACGACCGGGCGGACCCGGTGTACGAGGCGTCCTTCTTCGACCCGGTGACCGACACCTACCAGGACGGCCTCGCGGCCGACCCGATCCCGCGCACGTACCACTCGTCGGCGTTCCTGCTGCCGGACGGCCGGGTGATGGCCGTGGGCGACAACCCCGGCAACGGCACCTACAACCACAACGTGTCGATCTACACCCCGCCGTACCTGCTGAAGGGCCCTCGTCCGCGCATCACTTCGGTGATCGACGGCGAGTGGCAGTACGGCGACACCCAGCGGATCACCGTGGACCGGCCGATCGCCAGGGCGGAGCTGATCCGCCCCGCCGCGGTCACCCACTCCTCGGACCCCAACCAGCGGTTCGTGGACCTTCCGATGAGCGTGGTGGACGACCGGACGATCGACCTGAACGTCACCAGCAACCCCAACCTCGCCCCGCCCGGCTGGTACATGCTCTTCGGCGTCGACGCCGCCGGGATCCCGTCGGTCGCCGAGTGGGTGCACCTGGGTGCCCCGCCCGCGGCGGCGCGGGCCGCGTACGACGCCCCCTCGGCGCACGTGCACGACTTCGCAGGGGATCTCGCCAAGTCCCCGAAGAAGAACGGCAAGAAGCGCGCCTCGGCCCCGGTCGGCTCGAAGATCGCGGGCTGTGACCGGCACTACGGCTCGGCCGGCGTCTGTGTGCCGCTCACCTTCCCGGCGCCGGTGAAGGCGACGACCAAGTCCCGCTGCGACTGGCTCACGGCGCACGGCTATGCCCGGCTGAAGGTCAACGGCAAGGACGACCCGCTCCGGCTCGACCCGGACCGGGACGGCCGGACCTGCGGGAAGGGGGACCTGAGGAGGTAGCCGGTCCTCCCGCGCCCGGAGGACGGCCCGTCCCCCGGGCGTGACGAGGGGACCGTCCAGGAGCGCGGCCGGGTCGTCCCGCCGGTCGCGCTCCGCCCGGTCGAGCGCGGCCTCGAGCAGGGCGGCCGCCACCGTCGGGCACCGGCCACCGACGTGTACGGTCCGTGGCGCCCCTCGGCCTCGCTCAGGCGTGCTGGTAGGCGACCAGGGAGATCCCCACGTAGTGGACGACGAAGGCGGCCAGGGTGAAGGAGTGGAAGACCTCGTGGAAGCCGAACCAGCGCGGTGACGGATTCGGCCGCTTCATCCCGTAGACGACCCCGCCGGCGCTGTACAGCAGCCCGCCGACGATCACGAGCACGAGGACGGCGATGCCGCCCTTGCGCATGAAGTCGGGCAGGAAGAAGACCGCGGCCCAGCCCATCGCGATGTAGCAGGGCGTGTAGAGCCACCGCGGCGCGCCGACCCAGAACACCCGGAAGGCGATTCCGGCAACCGCTGCCGCCCAGACCGCCCACAACAGCACCCGCCCGGTGGAGTCCGGCAGGAGCAGCAGGGTCAGCGGGGTATACGTACCGGCGATGATCAGGAAGATGTTCGCGTGGTCGAGCCGGCGGAGGACGGCCGTCGCGCGGGGGCCCCAGGTGCCCCGGTGGTAGAGCGCGCTCACACCGAAGAGCAGACAGGCGGTGACCACGTAGATGCCGCAGGCGATCCTGCCGCGGGTCGAGTCCGCGAGTGCCGTCAGCACGATTCCCGCGATCAGTACGGCGGGAAACATCCCCGCGTGCAGCCAGCCCCGCAACCGCGGCTTCACCGGCGGTGGATCGATCTCGTGCACGTCGGGCGGAGCTGCAGTCATGGCGGCATGCTACCTACGGGGCCGTAGGTGACGGACCCCGAGTGGCAATGCTCACGTGAGAGGTCCTCTGGACATATGGGCACCGGACACGGATGATCAGATGAGTGCGGTCGGCACCGGATGAGCAGCTACGAAGCATCCGGGTCGCAGCCCCCACGGGGCAACAACCTCAAACCCCTCTTTTAGGAGCAATCGTGGCGCGCGACATCGCGGCTCCCAGCACGGCACCCACCAACCACCAGGAACTGATCGCCTGGGTCGACGAGATCGCAGCTCTGACGCAGCCGGACAGGGTGGTCTGGTGCGACGGGTCCGAGGCCGAGTACGACCGCCTGGCCGAGGAACTGGTCGCCAAGGGCACGTTCCGCAAGCTGGACCCGATCAAGCGCCCGAACTCCTACTACGCCGCCTCCGACCCGACGGACGTGGCGCGCGTCGAGGACCGGACCTTCATCTGCTCCGAGAAGGAGGAGGACGCCGGCCCGACGAACCACTGGAAGGCCCCCGCCGAGATGCGGGACGTCTTCACCGGTGAGAAGGGCATCTTCCGCGGCTCGATGAAGGGCCGGACGATGTACGTCGTCCCCTTCTGCATGGGACCTCTCGGTTCGCCGCTCTCCGCGCTGGGCGTCGAGATCACCGACTCCGCCTACGTCGCCGTCGCCATGCGCACCATGACCCGGATGGGTCAGGCCGTCCTCGACGAGCTCGGCTCCGACGGCTTCTTCGTGAAGGCCGTCCACACCCTCGGCGCACCGCTGGAGCCCGGCCAGGAGGACGTGCCCTGGCCGTGCAACTCCACGAAGTACATCTCGCACTTCCCCGAGACCCGTGAGATCTGGTCCTACGGCTCCGGCTACGGCGGCAACGCCCTTCTCGGCAAGAAGTGCTACGCCTTGCGCATCGCGTCCGTCATGGCCCGCGACGAGGGCTGGCTCGCCGAGCACATGCTCATCCTCAAGCTGACCCCGCCGCAGGGTGAGTCGAAGTACGTCGCCGCCGCCTTCCCGTCGGCCTGTGGCAAGACCAACCTGGCCATGCTGGAGCCCACGATCTCCGGCTGGACCGTCGAGACCATCGGCGACGACATCGCCTGGATGCGCTTCGGCGAGGACGGCCGCCTCTACGCGATCAACCCCGAGGCCGGCTTCTTCGGCGTCGCGCCCGGCACCGGCGAGCACACCAACGCCAACGCCATGAAGACCCTGTGGGGCAACGCGGTCTTCACCAACGTGGCGCTCACCGATGACAACGACATCTGGTGGGAGGGCATGACGGAGGACACTCCGGCCCACCTGACCGACTGGAAGGGCAACGACTGGACGCCGGAGTCCGGCGTCCCGGCCGCCCACCCGAACGCCCGCTTCACCGTCCCGGCCGCGCAGTGCCCGATCATCGCGCCGGAGTGGGAGGACCCGAAGGGCGTGCCGATCTCGGCGATCCTCTTCGGCGGCCGTCGTGCCTCCGCCGTCCCGCTGGTGACGGAGTCCTTCGACTGGCAGCACGGTGTCTTCCTGGGCGCGAACGTCGCCTCCGAGAAGACCGCCGCCGCCGAGGGCAAGGTCGGCGAGCTGCGCCGCGACCCGTTCGCGATGCTCCCCTTCTGCGGGTACAACATGGGCGACTACATGGCCCACTGGATCAAGGTCGGGCAGGCCGCCTCGGCGCGGGGCGACCAGTCCAAGCTCCCGAAGATCTACTACGTGAACTGGTTCCGCAAGAACGACGCCGGCAAGTTCGTGTGGCCGGGCTTCGGCGAGAACAGCCGAGTGCTGAAGTGGATCGTGGAGCGCCTGGAGGGCAAGGCCGAGGGCGTCGAGACCGCCATCGGCATCCTCCCCACCCGGGAGTCCCTGGACACCGACGGCCTGGAGCTGGCCGACGAGGACCTGGACTTCCTGCTCAAGGTCGACGCGGACGTCTGGCGCGAGGAGGCCGCGCTGGTCCCCGAGCACCTCAACACCTTCGGTGACCACACCCCGAAGGAGCTGTGGGACGAGTACCGCGCGCTGGTGGCCCGACTGGGCTGAACCCCCACTCGGAGCTGAGACCGGGGCCCGCACCGTACAACGGCGTACGGAGCGGGCCCCGGCCTTTTCGGGAAGGAAGCAGCCAGGTGCGCTTCGGCCGTTCCCCCGCTGCGCGAGCCGGACCGCACGTGGTGCACACACATGTGCCGTGCCCGGACGGTGACGGGCACGGCACTGTGTGGACCGTCCGGCTACCGACGGTTAGCCGTGCCGGCTCTTGGCGATCTCTCCAGGAGCGCCGGGGAGGGCCCTGTCGCTCTGGCAGGTACTCATGGCGCGTGTCTACGGCTCTGTGAGCTCGACCCAGGGCTCGTCCCAGACGAAGGTGCCTCCCTGGATGTCACCGTGCGTCTCCCACACCTCGTTGTCGAGTGTGAGCACCTTCGCGTAGGCCGAGTTGCCCTGAGCGGTGATGGACACGGAGCATGGGTCTTCGGGGAAGCCGGTGTTCGGGGCTCCGTCGCTGATGTTCTGCCAGACGTAGGGCCCGGTGGCCTCGAAGGTGACCCCGTCACCGTCCAGGTCCACCCCGCCGTCGTGGGGACGCCGGCCGACGAAGTAGCTCCCGTCGGTGGTGAGCAACGCGCTGAACTCCTCGGAGGCGCTGGGTGCGTAGCTGTCGATGTCGACACACGCTCCGGTTCCGGGAGGTCCGGGAGGTCCGGGAGGTCCGGGAGGTCCGGGAGGTCCGGGGGGCCCGGGGGGCCCGGGGGGTCCGTCCTTGCCCCGGCACTTGTCTCCTCGGTCCAGCAGGACGTTGGGGCCCGCCTGGATATAGCACTTCTCGGCGTCCGGAGAAGCGTCTTCCGTGGATACCGGCGCCTCGTTGCTTGGCGCCGCTGCCATCGCAGGGCTGGTAAGACCCAACATCACGAGTGCCAGCGACGTCACCATGCCGCCGACGAGGCGTCTGCGCCCGTACGGTTGTGGGCCCAGCCCGGATCCAGTCCTGAACTCAGGACTCATAAAACGACCTTCCTTCTTGAGAACGACCTTTTCACGCGCGAGGTGAGTGGTGCAGTGCCTGCGTCGCCCAAAGGCTCAAGGGGTGAGCGTCGTCCGTGCTTCGCCACCCGGTCCGGAGGCCCTGCGGTGTGCCGTCCGCCATGATTCGGCCGTGTCTCGAGTGCGTGGTGACAGGCGCGCCGATCGATCGACTCATCAGCCGTGTCGCGACCGTCCGAACGGGTGGGACACCGGTGCTCGAAAACGCCCTCTGGGCTGCCTACGTGCTCGGGTCGCGACCGGCGCGAAGGTTGATCACTACATGAAGCCGCCTGCTCAGCGGAGATCCTGCGTCATCGGACGCACGCCGCGGCGGGGGCCTCAGACCGCACTGGGCCGGGGCCTCGGCTATGGGCGGCGGATGCCGTGCCGCGAGCCGCGGGTCGTCGGCTGCGTCATGAACGGCATGGTGAAAGGAGGGCGCCCGGTCCGCGCGTCTCGTGGCACGCGGACCGGGGCCGTCAGGGGGCGCCGACCAACCGCGTGTCGCGCAGGGCGGCGGTGTGCGCGTCCATCCGCTCGGCGGCGAGGATCGCGGCGGCGGTGTCGGCGCGCGAGGCGGCGACCACCAGGGCGCGCCCGGCGAGGGCCAGGGCGCGGCGGTGCAGGGCGGCCGGGTCGGCGTCGGTGCGTCCGGCATGGCGGACGGGCGGAGTCCCACGCAGCCGGCCGACCTGCTCGGCGATGCGCTCGGCATCGGCGAGCAGGCCGAGTTCGTCGGTGACGGCGAGGAGCGCGGCGAGATGCCCGGCGAGCTGGATGTCCAGCTCCTCCTCGCGGGTGCGATGGGGGAAGTCCGACTCGCCGGCCATCGAGTGCACCGACTTGGAGCGGATCGGTTCGTACATGGGACGGCCTCCTGCAGTAGCTCTGGAGCCATCCTAGCTTAGATCGCGTCTAAAGTTGAGTGGCGTCCGGAAGCTGGGGGTTCCGGATCGATCACGCCCCGGAGGCCCCCGCCGTCAGGGTTGGCTGTAGCCGTCCAGGAAGTTCCCGATCCGGGTGACCGCGTCCGCCAGGTCCGTCGCGTTCGGCAGGGTGACGATCCGGAAGTGGTCCGGTTCGTGCCAGTTGAAGCCCGTCCCGTGGACGACCATGATCTTCTCCGCCCGCAGCAGGTCCAGTACCATCTGCCGGTCGTCCTTGATCTTGTAGACCTGCGGGTCGAGCCTCGGGAACAGGTAGAGCGCGCCCCTGGGCTTCACGCACGTCACGCCCGGGATCCGGGTCAGCAGGTCGTACGCCGCGTCGCGCTGCTCCAGCAGTCGCCCGCCCGGCAGCACCAGCTCCTCGATCGACTGCCGTCCCTGGAGGGCGGCGGCCACCGCGTGCTGGGCGGGCATGTTGGCGCACAGCCGCATGTTCGCCAGGATCGTCAGGCCCTCGATGTACGAGGCGGCGTGCCCCTTGGGTCCGCAGACCGCGAGCCAGCCGCTGCGATAGCCCGCGACCCGGTAGTTCTTCGACATGCCGTTGAAGGTGAGGACCAGCAGGTCGGGCGCGATCGCGGCCGTCGGGGTGTGCGTGGCGCCGTCGTAGAGGATCTTGTCGTAGATCTCGTCCGAGCACACCACCAGCCGGTGCCGGCGGGCGATGTCCGCGAGTTGCCGCAGCATCTCGTCGTCGTAGACGGCGCCGGTGGGGTTGTTGGGATTGATGATCACGATCGCCTTGGTGCGGTCGGTGATCTTCCGCTCGATGTCCGCGAGGTCCGGCATCCAGTCGGACTGCTCGTCGCACCGGTAGTGCACGGCCGTCCCGCCGGAGAGCGACACGGCGGCCGTCCAGAGCGGATAGTCCGGCGCCGGGACCAGTACCTCGTCCCCGTCGTCGAGCAGTGCCTGCATCGACATCTGGATCAGTTCGGAGACGCCGTTGCCGAGGTAGATGTCCTCGACGGAGAGCGGGATGCCCTTGGTCTCGTAGTGGCTCATGATCGCGCGCCGCGCGCTCAGGAGGCCCTTCGCGTCGCCGTAGCCGTGGGCGTCCCCCACGTTCCGCAGTATGTCCTCGAGGATCGCCGGCGGGCACTCGAACCCGAAGGCGGCGGGGTTCCCCGTGTTCAGCTTGAGGATGCGGTGCCCGGCGGCCTCCAGTCGCATCGCCTCCTCGAGCACCGGGCCGCGGATCTCGTAACAGACGTTGGCGAGCTTGGTCGACTGGATCACCTGCATGACGTGAGCTTACGGGCCCGCCGCGGGACGCGCTCCGTGTTTTGGGACACCCTCGGGGTCGGCGGGGCCGGGGCGGGGGCCGGTCGGGAGGGCGGGCAGGCGCTTCTCGAATAGCTCATCTGTTCGGTTTCCCGGTACTCTGGAGGCATGCCGTCAGTCCATCTCCAGGCTTCGCTCTTCGACCAGACCGACGAGATCCGCCTCGGCCCGCTGACGGACGTCCGCCGCACGGTGCTCGGCCAGGGCGCCTGGCTCGACGTCCTGCCCGGCTGGCTGAGCGGCGCCGACGCGCTGTTCCGGGAACTGGCGGACGGCGTCCCCTGGCGCGCGGAGCGGCGGCAGATGTACGAGCGCGAGGTCGACGTGCCCCGGCTGCTCGCGTACTACCGCGAGGGCGACACGCTGCCCCACCCCGTCCTGGCCGAGGCCCGCGACGCACTCGGCGCGCACTACGCGAACGAACTCGGCGAGCCCTTCGTGACGGCCGGGCTCTGCTACTACCGCGACGGCCACGACAGCGTCGCCTGGCACGGCGACCGCATCGGCCGAGGCTCCCGGGAGGACACGATGGTCGCCATCCTCTCCGTCGGGACCCCGCGCGACCTCGCGCTCCGGCCCAGGAGCGGCCACGGCCCCACGGTCCGCAAGGCCCTCGGCCACGGCGACCTCGTCGTCATGGGCGGCTCCTGCCAGCGGACGTGGGAACACGCCGTGCCCAAGACCAGCCGGGCGGTGGGCGCCAGGATCAGCGTCCAGTTCCGGCCGCGCGGGGTGAACTGAGCGCTCGGGCGGGCCAGGGCGGGGATGACGGAAGGGCCCGTCGCCGGGGCCGGATTGCGGCGGGCGACGGGCCCTTCCTCTTCTCCTCCGCCCGGCCGGAACCGGGCCGCCGGGGCGGTCAGACGGGAGTGTTCGGAATCTGCGTGAACCCGGGGGAACATGCAGTGGCGATGTTCGCCGAGTTCAGGGGCGTGGCGTTCGAGACCTCGCACTGGGCCTGGTAGATCTTTCCGCTGCCGGCCAGCAGGGTGACGAAGAGATGACCGGGGTCTTCCTCCGTCACGGAAACGGCGGTGTCCTCCGTGCAGTCCGGAGCCCCGGGGACGAGCTTGAGGGGGATCCACTCTCCGAGGTTCCTGCTGTCGTTGAGGTAGGCGTCACCCCGCCGGTTCGTCGTCGCGCGGAACACCGTTTCGAACAGATCGGCGCCCGAATAGTCCACGACGGTGGAGCTGATGTCGCGCTCGGTGCGCTCGCAACGTCGCCCGTCCATGACGCCGATCCCGTCGAACATGTCATCGACGCGGATGATCGACACGGGGACTTCGTCCGCCGCTGCGGACGGTGCGGTGACGAGTCCAGCGAGGACGATCCCGGTCGCCGCAGGAATGCTTCCGACGGCCAAAGCAAGCTTTCTCATACTGCCCTTCCTCTCGACACGTGCGAGGTCCGGCGGACATGCGGGAGAGAGGGACGAGCCGGTGCACCTTCGAGCGAATGCAGACCGGCGCGTCGTCCCCGAGGGGGACAATTCCCGCACGACCTTCACGGCCTCGTCCGCCGTCGACTATCCGCGTCCGCGAGGGGAAGGTTCAGGCGCCGCTCCGAGCCGTCACTCAGGTGCACACTGCCCTGCCCCGAACGGGCCAGGGCAGTGCCGCGGCGGCGAGTATGGTCAGACGCGGCGCAGACGGCAGCGCGCCGGGCCCTTCGGGCGCAGGGTGATGCCCGCGTCGACCGGGACCTGCTGGTCCACCGCCTCCAGTTCGTACGCGCTCAGGACCATGGCGAGCGCGAGTACCGACTCCAGCATCGAGAAGTGCTGGCCGATGCAGGCGCGCGGCCCGCCGCCGAAGGGGAACCAGGCGTAGCGCGGGCGGTCCTTCTCCGCGCCGGGGGCGAAACGCTCCGGGTCGAAGCGGTCCGGGTCCTCCCAGTAGCGCGGGTGCCGCTGCGTCACCCACGGCGCCACGACCACGTCCGCCCCGGCCGGGATGGTGTGCCCGTCCACGACCGCGTCCGCGACCGCGCGGCGGCCGATGACCGGCGCGGCCGGATAGAGCCGCATCGCCTCCTTCAGCACCTGGGTGAGGTACGGCAGCGCGTTCAGGTCGTACGCCTCGGGCGTGCGGCCCCCCAGGATGCGCACGGCCTCCGCGCGCGCCCGGGACTGCTGCTCCGGGTGCCGGGCGAGCAGATGGAGCGCGAACGCCAGCGAGGTGGCCGTCGTCTCGTGCCCCGCGAGCAGGAAGATCAGCACCTGGTCCCGGATCTCTGACGCGTCCAGGGCCCCGTCCGCGGAGCTCTCCTCGGAGTTCTCCTCGGATCTCTCCGCGGATCTCTCCGCGGATCTCTCCGCCCGGGCGAGCAGTGTCAGGAGGTCGTCGCCCTTGGCCGCGTCCCCCTCCGCGCGCCGCTCCTCGATGATCCGGTCGCAGACCCCGTACAGCTCCTCCATCGCGGCCGCGGCCCGCCGGTTGCCGGGAGTGGGCCAGTCGCGGGGCGGGTTGACGGGGGAGTACCCGCGCCGCAGCGTGTACTCGCCGATGACCGGGAAGCAGCGCTCGACGACGGGCACGGCCGCCTCGACGTCCGTGCCGAACAGGATGCGCGCCACCGCCCGCAGGGCCAGCCGGGTCATCTCGTCGACGACGTCCACCGTTCCGTCGGGGGCGGTCGACCACCGGTCCAGGAGCCCGGCGGTCTCGTCGGTGACGGCGGCGGCGTAGCCGTCCACCCGCTTGCGGGTGAACAGCGGCTGCATCAGCCGCCGTTGCCGGAGGTAGTCCTCGTCCTGGCTGGTGAGCAGCCCGTTGCCGAAGGACTCCCGGACCTCCTGGTAGAAGGCGTTGTCCTTGCGGAAGTTGGCCGAGTCGGTCGCCAGGATCTGCTGGGCGCCCTCCGCGGAGAACACCGCGTACAGCTCCATCCGCAGTCCGGGAGGACCGGCGGTGAAGCGGACGACGTCGCCGTGCGCCCGGCGGGCGGCGAGATAGGTGCCGAGGGAGTCCCGCTTGAGGTCGAACATCGACCCCAGCAGGGGCAGACCGGCCGGACCGGGTACGCGCGTGCTCGTCGTCATGCCCCGACACCGCCGAGGAACCGCGTCCACGCGGCACCGGCAACGGCGAAGCGCGGGCCGTCCTCGCCGAGCTTGGAGTCGCGGATGTGGACGCTGTGGGGGCAGGCGGCCATCTCGACGCAGGCGCCGCCCTGGTCATCGCTGTGACTGGACTTGCGCCAGTCGAGGGCGACTTCGACGCAGGCGCTTCCCTGGTCGTCGCTGTAGCTGGACTTGAACCACGTGAGTATGTCGCTCATAGCTCGTCGGCCACCTTTCTGATGAACTCGGCTGAGTCCTCGACACAGAGGGCGTGCCTGCGGATCATGTCATGACGCTGGGTCAGCTCACTGATCTTGGTGTGTTCCGCGTAGAGCGCGCTGGTCGTCTGTCCTTCCGCGAAGGCGTAGCGCTCATGGTCGGGAGTCTCCAGCAGGACCAACGGGCCCGCCAGTGCCAGGCCGCTGCATCGGCCCATGGGCAGGGCCTGGACGGAGACGTTCCGCAATTCGGCTGCTTCGAGCAGTCGTAGGAGCTGTCGTTTCATCGGCTCGCCGCCGCCCACCATGCTGCGCAAGGCCGCTTCGTGCAGCACAAAGCTGAACATGGTGCTCGACCTGCGCGACAGTGCCTCCTGCCGCCGAAGCCTGGCGCCCACCCGCTCTTCGACCGTCTCGTCGTCCAGCGGCGGGCAGCTCTCGCTGATGAGAGCACGTGCGTACTCCTCGGTCTGAAGCAGCCCGGGGATCAACAGGGGCTCGTACCAGTGGAGCGCGATCGCCTCGGCCTCGATCGCCATGTACTCCTGCGATCGCGCCGGAAACGGCTCCGGCTTCAGGAACTCCAGCGCCGCCAGCAGCTTCCCCTGCGCCCCGCACATCTGGTCCGCCACCTGGAGCAGCCTGGCGCTCGGCTTGCGGCGCCCCTGCTCCATCGACTTCACCGTCTCGTACTCGTAGTTGGCCTCCTTGCCGAGCTCCTCGCGGCTGACGCCCGCCTCCGTGCGCCACAGTTTGATCTGGTTGCCGCAGTACCGCCAGGTCTCCGTCATGGTTGTTCGCCCTCCCCGTCCCAGGTGTACGCGTCGGGTACAACCACCGTGCGTACTCATGTCGTTACTTCATCAGGCCGGGGCGGCGCCAGCAGCGTATGAGCCATGAATCAGCACATCGAGTGGCGGCTGCCCCGCAGCCCGCGCAGCGCGGGCCGGGCCCGTGCGTTCCTGGCCGAGCAGTCGCGGGAGTGGAAGCTCCCCGACGAGGTGGCGGAGACGGCCGTGCTGCTGCTCAGTGAGCTAGTGACCAACGCCTGCCGGCACGCCCGCGTCCCGCCCGGCCGTGAGGTGCGGGCGCGGTGCGTGCTGGGGAGCGACGGTGTGCTGAGGGTCGAGGTGTCGGACGCGAGCGAGGTGCTGCCGTGCCCGCGTACCGCCGGACCCGGCGACGAGGCGGGACGCGGACTCGCGCTGGTCGCCGCGCTCGCGGACGCGTGGGGTGCCCACCCCCGGGAGTGCGGCATCGGGAAGACGGTCTGGTTCGAGATCGGCGACGGCGTGCGGGGGCGCTCCGGGTGTGCTGATCTGGAGGGAGTGGACGACGCGCGTCACGACCCGGGCCCGCCTCTCGGCGGGCCCTGGCCCGCCACCACGGTTCCCGCAGCCGTGGACGACGGGCCGTGACAAGGAGGAGCCATGTCCGACCCGGCGAAGCGTTCCCGGCACCTGAGCGGCATGCGCGACGAGCGCTATGGCGAGGTCGTGCTGATCTCGCCGGACGGGAACGGCGGCCTCAAGGGCGCCGTCTACAACACCTACGGCCTCAACGACTGCCCCCTCGACAAGTGGAACGCGCTGGACGCCGGCGCCCTGGCGGCGCAGTTCGGCGTCCCCGCCGTCTTCCTGAACGGCCCCCGGTTCTGGACGATCGACGAGGTCACCACGTACAACTGGGGCGACGTCGAGAAGTTCGACGGCCTGGAAGCCCGCTGGGCCGCCGATGTCCGCATCCCGCCGGGCGTCGACGTCTCCGCCGGTACGGGCAAGAAGCACTACGTGACCACCACGGTGGACCGGGACACCGAGTACGTGCTGAAGGCCGGCAGGCCCGTGTACGCGCTCGATGACTCCGACGGCCGGACGTTCGTGCTGCAGGCGTACTCCCACACCGTGGACCCGGGCCAGACGATGGCCTCCCTGGCCTCCCTGGGCGACCGGTTGCGGCTGCCGGACGGTTGGCGGTTCCGCACCCACACCCCGAACGAGGACATGCACGTCAGGACGGCGGACAAGAAGGCCACCGTCGTACAGGACGAGCTGGAGAACACGTACATGCTCCACGCCCGCTGAGCGGCCCCGGCTGCTGGTCGGCCCGGTCCCGAGTACGGTCCGTGAGCGGCCGGCGGACCCGCGCGGACGGCCCCGTGAGCGGCCCGCCGAACCCGCGGGCAAGAGCGCTGTAGGCTCGGCAGTCCTTGCGACCCGGCTGGGTGCCCGGCTGCGACCCGGCGCCGGCCGGCCGATCTGGTGGGGACGGACCTGCTGCTCATGTGGATGCGGAGTGCGGCCGGCGCGCGCCGGCTGGGTACGGCCGGGGCGCTGGCCGTGGCGGCCGGGGGTACGGTCGCCGGAGCCCTGCCGGTGCGCGAGCCATGGGGGCTGTGGGGCACGTATGGGTCCGTCGTGACCACGTCGGGCGCCGTCCTCGCGTACACCGGGCTGACGCTGCTGGTGCTCGCCTGGTGGGCGTACGGCAGGCTGCTCGCCGGTGGCCGGGGCCCGGGCGTCCGGTACACCCTCGTCACCCTCGGCTGGTGGGCCGCGCCGCTCTTGCTCGCGCCACCGCTGCACAGCGCCGACGTCTACAGCTACATCGCCCAGGGCGCGATGGTCCTCGAGGGCCACGACGTGTACGCGCACGGGCCGTCGGTGCTCGGCCCGGACTCGTCCGGAGCCGACGCGGCGGCGAGCGTCGGCGGGCACTGGACGGACACCCCGGCGCCGTACGGTCCGCTGTTCCTGCTGCTGGCGAAGGCCGTGGTGGCGGGTACGGGCGGCACCCTCGTGCCCGCCGTGCTCGGGATGCGGCTGCTCGCCGTCGCCGCGCTCGTCCTCGTCGCCTGGGCGGTGCGCGGTCTGGCCGTCGAGTGCGGGGCGGAGCCGTCCCGGGCGCTGTGGCTGGCCGTGCTCAACCCGCTTCTGCTGCTGCATGTCGTCGGCGGTGCGCACAACGACGGCCTGATGATCGGTCTCATGCTTACCGGGGTGCTGCTGGCGCTGCGCGGACGGCCGCTGACGGGCAGCGCGGTGGTCGCCCTCGCCGTGATGGTCAAGTCCCCGGCGGCGCTCGCCCTGCTCTTCATCGGGCTGATCGTGGTGCGCCGGGGCGAAGGGCCCTTGGCACGGCGCCTGGTGAAGGGCCTGACCGGATCCGCGCTGGTGGCCGCCGCCGTCGTGGCCGCGGCGTCCCTGCTCGGCGGCACGGGCTTCGGCTGGCTGCGGACGCAGAGCGTCGCCGGGACCATACACACGCCCCTGTCGATCACCAGTGACCTGGGGCAGGGCGCGGGTCTCGCGGCGCGGGCCCTCGCGGGTGCCGAACTCGACGCTGTGAAGGGCGCGGTGCAGACGATCGGCCTCGCCGCCGCGCTCGCGGTGATCGCCTTCCTCGCCTTCAGGACGGTGTCCCCGTGGCGCGGTCGCCGGCCTCTCGATCCGGTGTACGGCCTGGGGATGTCGCTGCTGGCGCTGGTGGCGCTCTCACCGATGGTGCAGCCGTGGTACCTGCTGTGGGGGACGGCAGCCGTCGCGGCGACGGTACCCGCTCGGGAGTCCCCGGTCGTCCGGGTGCTGATGGTGCTCTCCGCCGGGCTGGTGTACGAGACGGCCCCCTCGGGACACACCCCGTCGTACGGTTTCGTGCTGGGTGCGATCGCCTGCGCGGTGGCGCTCGTCGCCCTGCGGCGGGATACCGGGGGCCCGGGTCTCACCGGGCCCGACGGACCCGGGGGACGGGGAGGTGTCCAGCCGGGTGGCTTCGGCCCGGGCGTCACCGTGGACGGAAGCCCTGCCTCACCGGCACCGGCAGCCCCGCGCGCCCCGGGCCGTCCGCGCGCTTCCCGTCTCCGCTGACGGACGTGCCCCAGGGCGTCCCCCGGCTCTCGGGTCAGGAGGCGTCACCGCTCTGCCGGTGCTTCCTGCCGACGTACCCGACAGCTCCCCACAGGCCCAACAGGACGGCGGATCCGATGAGGCTCACGGGAGGGTGGGCGAGTGTAACGGCAAGAATCAGGACGATCATCGCCATGGTTCCCCAGTGTGAAAGAAGCGCCTGGTCGATCCTCAGCAGGAAACGAGTGGTGGCGTGTTGCCGTACTGGTTCTTCCCTCACGTTTACTCCTGCGATCGAGCCGAAGCTGATGGGGCGTCGGCCTGTTGGTCGGGTGTGATCGAGAGCGGGGGCGTGCGCGGCAGGCGCCTGCCGCGCAGGAGGATCTGCGGCTGCGCGTCGTGGAGGCGACGGGGTGGGGTCGGGTGCGGATGTATGGCCAGGCGGCGGAGATGTTCGGCTGGTTCAGCGGCCCATACGCCGCTGCATCATCCAATAGGAACCTGTCGGGCCCGGCTCGGCAAGAGCTGCCTTGCTTCGTAGGGCTGGTGCGGTCGTCGGAGTTCCCGTCATCCCCGCTCCCTGTCCATAGGTAGCCGGTCACGCGGTGGATCAAGGTTGAGGCAAGCGAGAGGCTATATAGGAAAGCAACGGTCGACCCGCAGGTAGTCTGCGAGCCGAACTACTAGACGTTTCCCTCAATGTGAGGACTTCTTTCGCCGTGCACGGCGAATATCGCGCTTGAGCGAACGGAATCCGTCGCGCAGGTTGATGTACTCGAGGAATGCTCCCACCGCTCTTGCGATTCCTCTCAGAGCACGCAGCGCAGAGCTCGCAATGTCCTCCATGTGCTCCCCTCTGCAAGGTAGATGGCTGCGCCGGCCGTGCGGCCGGCGCAGCCGCTTGGGTCAGGTGCGGCTACCGCGCCCTCGGTATCCGGTGTAGCGTCGGCAGACGTCTTGCCTCCCCCGGTACGTCAGTTGCGAGTTGCACTCTCGCAAGTACCGCAACTTTCGGATGTATTCGCGCGTGTAGCGGTACGTACCGTATCCGCCCCAGGCCATGCCGGCACACCTGGCTCCGGTTCGCCGGTTGCGTGAGCAGGTTCGGTAGGCACGCCGCAGGAGGGGTGGGCCGAATGAACTACTGACTCAGGACACGAGCGATGAACGCGAGGGCTCGATTGGCTTTCAGTAGCTTTCGGTCAGCCGACGATGGCGACCGGGGCGTCCCAGGCGTTGCGGTCGACGTTGATGGTGTGACCGCCCCGGGTCTCCTTGCTGTTGGCCTTGTACTGGTGGCCGCGGCTGTGGTCGGTGTACAGCTTCGGGTTCCAAGGCCAGTCCTTGGTGGTGGTCTCCTGGCCGTTCCACAGGGCGTACCAGAGGTTGCCCGGCAGGTCGGTGCGGTCCTTGGCGGTGGCGATCGCCTTGGCGCTGGAGGTGCTGAAGCCGTAGAGACCGGCGCGATAGGTCTTGGCGCGCAGGGTCTTGGTGAAGGAGCGGACGTAGGCGAGGGTGGCGTCGTTGCAGGCCTTGTCGGCGATGTCGTACGACTCCATGTTGAGGTAGATCGGGCTGCCGGGCTTCATCCCGAGCGCCGCGGCCCTGGCGATCGCGTCGTTGGCGTTGGCGGCCCCGACCGAGGTGGCGGTGGACGCGGTGAACCGCTCCTTGTTGAGGCTCTTCTGGCAGGGCGGCTGGGCGCCGACGTACAGGGGGATGATCCGCCAGCCGAGCGTGTCGACCGACTTCACCCAGGGCTTGGTGAGGTTGGGCTGGGCGCAGCCGCGGTTCTTGCCGCCGATGTAGACGGCGACGCCGCCGTAGTAGGCGTTCTTCTTCCAGGCTGTCATCGCGGCGAGCGAGGGCGCCGTGCAGGCGTCGAACGCCCGGCCGGTGTAGGTCTTCTGCGCGGGCCACGCGGGCGCGGCCATCGAGGTCTGCGCCGCGATCCCGGCACCGGCGACGACGGCGACGCCGGTCGCCGCCAGGGCGATGTAACGGGCCTTTTTGGACAACCGGTGCTTCGACACTTCCCCACCCCAAACGACATCGGACTCCGGCTCTCCGGAACCGCTCAGACTATATCGACAATGCGGAACCACCGCGACTAGCCAGGGGGCGCCTATGCTGCGGTGGATGCCTTAATAGATCGGTTGCTTCGGGCGAGATGCTGCGTGAATGAATCCTGCCGGATGATGCTGAACCTGAGAACAGGAGAACGCGGAATCCTTTTGGCGTGAGCCGAGGAGTCCGCGTGCGGGCCAGCGACATCGGCGCTTCATAGTGTCCGCATTTTGTCTCGTCCACGCCGCCCGCTGGCGCAACGCACGGCTCGCGCCCGCAGGGGCGTCTGTGCAGCGATACAACCGCAGGCGCGGAGAGATTCGCATGGAAAAGGAGATCGGTCTCGCATCTCGCAGGCATGAGTGGCGACAGGGGGCAGCAGAACTGCAGAAACTTCACAGCTCATGAGCCCGACACGTTCGCCAGGCTCACGAGCTTTCTCAGATGCCATTTTTGGCGGACAGCAGCGGATTTCTGCCGGCTATGGGTTCACCGCGTCCGCTCGCCCAGTACTGGCCGTCCTCACTTCGCCTCGTGATGCGCTCAAAGAACCAAGCGCCAGCAGGCGCGATGCATGGGCAGGTGAAGACTGCCGCCGCTGGGCCTCTCCCCGACATGGTCCGGAAGGCGATTGCAACCAGGAAGCCGAGTGCTCCCCGCGCTGAAAGATCTCAGTGACGATCCGGGCGGGCTCGCCGGACTTTAACCTCAAAGACTCTGCTGTTCTTGCATCCGCCGCGATTGGATCACGCGCCGGATTCCCTCGACTGCAAATCCTGTGCCTGCCAGGATGGCGAAGATCGAGTACGGGACGGTGATGATAACTTCAGACACGTAGAGAACCAGAAGCGCGACCCCTGCGGCGATGAATCCGCATGCGGTCAGTTTTTTCATGATGACTCCTCGGATGAGTGGATTGCGGGTCAAGGGGCAGGGGACTAGGCCCCCTTCCCCTGGACTGGATCGATTAACTGCATGCTCAGGTCATGGTCCTCCAGAACCGCATGTCCCGGAGGAGCGCCAGCCGCTGTACGTACTCGCCTATCGGCGGCGCCACCGAACGTGCCTGACATGCCCACCTTGATGGCATTGGTCCAGGTGTGGCCGAAGAAGCCTCCTGCGGCTCCCCGTCCGGCCGCCGCGGCGGTGCCTCTCCAGGTCCTTCTTTCTGAGCTGCCCCAGTAGCCCATGGCACCTACAGCGGCTCCGGCCGCCAGTCCGCAGACGATGGACACGGCCTCATCCCGGAGCCGCAGCCACGCCGACACCGATGGCGCCGACCTTCCAGACGGTGCGCCAGCCACCCCAGCGTACGAACCGAAAGTTGGTGGTCACCCGGGAAGCGGCGTCGGTGCCCGTGGCGCCGGGCGGCCGCTGCTTGATGACGCGGCCCTGCGTCTTACTCGTTGACCGTCCATGAACGGGCCGTCACCGAGGTGCCGGAGGACACCAGGGTGGTGCCGCCGGACTTCAGGTCGGCGGTGAGGTCGGTCCGTCGTAGCGGGTCGAACTCCTCCAGCTCACGGGTGCCAGTCTCGTCGTAGACCGACTTGGTGGCCAGCAGGTCGGCCCGCTCGGAGCTGTCGTCATGATTCCTCGGTCTCTTCATCGCAAGTGGGCACTGCCTGTGCAGTGCATGTGTGACCGTGCAGAGATCCAAGAGGGGCCCAAACCATCTCAACTGGCCTCTGCCAGAGTGGTTTTGAGCACCGAGATCGTGTGATCGACATCGACTTGTGATGAAGATCCGTAGTCCGCTGCCCGGAATCAGGACGTTCATGCCTCTTCGGCGCCTCCTGGGTGCAGGCGCCGGCGCGTGACGGTGTACGTTCTCGCTCTGCAGGGGAGGGGGTGCGGTCACGGTCGCACCCATATCGCCCATTGCCGGGCGTTTGTGGATGAGGGGTGGGCTGAATGAAGCGGCGTCGGCTATGGGGCACGGCGGCCACTGCCGTCGTAGGGCTGACCGGAGTGCTGGTCTTCCAGCAGGTGACCGGCGGTTCGGGAAGCGAGAGCCAGGCGGACGGCATGCCCGGCCCCGTCAAGGCCCAGTCCCGGACGGAGCGGCTGACGGCGAGCGACGACGGCCGCTCCGCGGCTCTGCCGCAGCGCGACACCGAGCGCTTCAGCATGCTGGGTGTGACGTGGACCGATCCCGCGGCGCGCTTCGCCGGTACGGTCGAGGTCCGCACCCGGTCGGTGGATTCCGGCGAATGGTCACGCTGGCTCCGGCTCGAGGGTGACAGTGGGCAGGGCGAGCGTGGTGCCGTGCGTGGTGGCACCGAGCCTGCCTGGGTCGGCGCGTCGAACGGTGTGGAAGTGCGCGTACGCGCTGGGGCGTCGACGACGTCCGGTCTTCCCGCGGGGCTGCGGCTGGACATGGTCGACCCCGGAAGCGGCAAGGTCACCGGAATGGAGCCGGCGGCATTCTCCGTCGAGGAGACCGAAGAGCCCACGCCCACGGACTCGCCGTCGGACGGGGTCGAGACCTCGCCCTCGCCGGAGGCATCTCCCAGCGGCGAGCCGCCGACCACTCCTCCCGCCGGCGAGCCCTCCGCGAGCGAGTCGCCGGCCCCGTCCGAGACGCCGAGCAGTTCCCCGCCGCCGTCCGAATCCGCGTCCGGGACGCCGAGTCCCACTTCCACGGTGAGCGTGCCGCCGGCGCCTCCGTCGACGGCGCCGCAGCCGCCGATCACGTCTCGGGCCGGCTGGGGTGCGGACGAGTCGATCAGTCCGGAGGAGCCGGGCTATCTGCCCGGCGAGAAGATCAAGGCAGTGGTGGTGCACCACACCGCCGAGTCGAACTCCTACACCTGCGACCAGGCCCCGGCGGTCGTGCGCGGCATCTACGCCTACCACGTCAAGCAACTCGGCTGGAAGGACCTCGGCTACAACTTCCTCGTCGACAAGTGCGGCACGGTCTACGAGGGCCGCAAGGGCGGCGTCGACCGGCCCGTGATGGGCGCGCACGCCTACGGCTTCAACTCCGAGACCACCGGCATCTCCGTCCTGGGCACCTACACCGACACCGCCCCCTCGCAGGCCGCCATGGCCTCCGTCGCGCGGATCGCCGCATGGAAGCTCGGCCAGTACGGCGTGGACCCGACCGGCACCACCACCCTCACCGCGGGCGCGGACGGCCGGAGCTACACCGGCAAGACCTGGGCAAGCGGCGCAAAGCTGTCCTTCCCGGTCATCCACGGCCACCGCGACGGCTACAACACCCAGTGCCCCGGCGACGCTCTCTACACCCAGCTCGGCACGCTCCGCTCCTGGGCCGGCGGGCCCGTCACCGGCCTGGCGATCAAATCGATCACGGGCGCCGGGGTGTCCGGGACGACGTACTACACCAAGGCGTCCGTGACCGTGAACTGGTCGGCCACCACACCGTCCTCGCTGATCTCGAAGTACGAGCTGCTCGTCGACGGCAAGGTCGCCGCGACCACCGCGGGCACCGCGACCTCCGCCAAGGCCACCCTCGCCGCCGGCACCCGCAAGGTCAGCGTCCGGGCCGTCCACCAGTCCGGCAGGACCGCCACCTCCGCCGCGGCGACCGTCGTCGCGGAGACCACCGCCCCCACCTTCTCCACCAAGCCCTCCCTCGCCCTGCGCACCGGCACCGTCAACACCACCGCCGTCCCCCTCACCCTCAGCTGGAAGGCCACCGACACCGCCGCGCTGAAGGAGGTACGCCTGACCGCACCCCTGGCCAAGACGTACGGCCCCTCCACGTACAGCGCCGCCCACACGGCGAAGTCGGGTGCGGCGACCACCTGGTCCATGACCGCCCACGACCAGGCCGGGAACACCGCCACCGCCGCGGTCACCGGCACCCCGGTCATCCTCCAGGAGACCTCGGCCGTCAAGACCGGCACCTGGACCACAAAGTCGTCCAGCAGCTACCTGGGCGGCAAGTCCTACTCCAGCTCCGCCAAGAACGCGAGCCTGAGCTGGACCTTCACCGGCAGGTCCGCGGCCTGGGCGGTCTCCCGTGCCTCCAGCTCCGGACAGGCGTACGTCTATGTCGACGGCGTCAAGGCAGCCACGGTCGACCTGAAGTCGTCCACCACCAAGTACCGAGACGCGATCTGGACCAAGACCTGGACCACCAGCGCCAAACACACCATCAAGATCGTCGTCGTCGGCACCAGCGGCCGTCCCACCATCACCACCGACGGCCTCGTCTACCTCAAGTAGCCGCCCGGCACGGCCACCCCGGTACCGCGCCCGTCGGGCCGGGGTGGCGAACGTGCACCTGCTGCCACCCCCGTCGCCGGTCGACGGGGACGCGGGTGTCCTGTGTCGGGGTTCCCGCGCGTGCGAGGGGGCCGTCCGCCGTGCCGGAGCGTGCCGTGGATCAGTGCGTGCGGGATGCAGGCCGAAGGACGGGCGGGGTCCGGAAGGCGGATCAGAAGAAGGTGCGGATGTAGTCCGTGACCGTGCCGTCCGCCTCGACCACCGGGATCAGCTGCCACTTGTCGAACGACGTGCACGGGTGCGACAGGCCCATCCCCACCCAGTCCCCGACCTCCAGGTCGGCGTCCTCGTCCGTCCGCAGCCAGGCGTGCTGGTCCGACAGTCCGGTGACGGCGATGCCGGCGGCCGGGCGCACCGACCCGTCGCGGGCGTCCCGGACGACCTGGGCCACGGGAAGGTCGAGGTCGTACGCGGCGTCGCGTTTGCCCGCGTTGGCGAACGCCTGCTGCCCGGAGGGCCGGGACAGGACCTGGGCCCAGAGCCGGAACGCCGGCTCCAGCGCGCCCTCTTCGGGCACCCGGTTGAACGGCGTCAGCTGCCTGTAGCGGCCGTCGTCGTGGGAGACGTACGCACCGGAGCGCAGCAGCCTGAGCACCGGGCGGGACAGTTCGGGAAGCTCCGCGAACACCTCGGCGACCGTGTCGAACCAGGCGCTGCCGCCGGCACTGACCACGATCTCGTCCGTGGCCGCGAAGCGGCCGTCCTCGTCCAGGGTGACGGCCAGTGAGACGAGCCGGTGCAGCCAGTCGCGCACCCGCTCGGGCGTCGCGTCCGGGACCTCGCCCTCGTAGCCCGCGACACCGACCAGCCGCAGGTTCGCCGCCGCGTCGACCGCGCCGGCGACGGCCGCGCAGTCGGCGTCGCTGCGGGCACCGGTGCGCGCGCCTTCGCCGGCGCCGAGTTCGACCACGACGTCCACCGGCCTGGCGGTGCCGCGCAGCGCCTCGTCCATCAGCTCCACTCCGCGCACGGAGTCGACGTAGCAGATGAACCGGAAGTCCGGGTCCCGCTCCAGCTCACCGGCGAGCCAGCGCAGTGCCACCGGGTCGACGAGTTCGTTGGCGAGGAAGACGCGCCGGATGCCGTGGGCGCGGTAGACGCGGAGCTGGTGCGGGACCGCGGCGGTGATGCCCCACGCCCCGCGTTCGAGCTGGCGGGCGAACAACTGCGGCGACATGGAGGTCTTGCCGTGCGGGGCGAACGCGAGGCCGTGGCGCTCGGCGTAGGTCTCCAGTACTGCGAGGTTGTGTTCCAGGGACTCCGCGGAGAGGGCGAGCACGGGAGTGGTGAAGCCACCGGTGAAGAGGTTGCGCCGCTGGGCGGCCAGCTCGCCGACGGTGAGGCCCTCGGCGTCCGGCGGGAGCGCCTTGAAACGGTGGTCGACGATCTCGCGGGCGAGCCGGTCGAGCCCTTCGACGGTGTTGTCGGCGGGCATGGTGTGCCTCCTCCGCATGGGGTTGCCTGCTGCGCGACGCCGGTCCGATCGTCGCGCAGCACGTTCGGACCGGCCGACACCCCGGCGGGGTGCCGGGGGCAGTGGACCCATCAGACCAGGCCGCGGCCGCCGTGGGCGCGTCAGGGGTAGGCGGACAGCACACTGGGCGCGGTGGTGTCGTGTGCCGGGTGTCGCCGGGGAGGCCCGGTTCCGTATCGGTTCTCGCGTCGCCGCCCTCGCGCACGCGGTCGGCACCTGGTCCGTACGCGGCCCGTGCCTGGCGGGTACGTGGTCGGCACCTGGCCCGTGCGCAGTCCGTGCCCGGTCGGCGCCCGGCAGGCGTCGAGGCCCGGAGCCAGGCCCACGTCCGGTTCGCCCCTGGCCGCTCCCGGACCGCCCCGTCGTCGGGCACTAAGACGACCCGCCCATGGACACTGGCGTGGGTGGCGTCCGGGAGGGGGGAAGGGCGCAGGCCCGGCGGAACCCGCCGGGCCTGCGCCGGGGGGGGCCCCCCGCCGCCGGCCCCCCCCGGGGAGGTGGGGTGTGGGGTGGGGGTGGGGGGGCGGCGGGGGGGGGCCCGGGCGCCGCCCCGGGCCCCCCCCCGGGGGCCCGCGCCGGTGCCGCCCACTCGGGCGGCACCGCACGGTTCAGGAGCAGTACTGCTGTTCCTTGCCGATCGACCGGTACATGCAGTCCGCGTTCTCCAGCAGCTGCAGCACCGCGTCGCGGTTGCGGCTCGTCTCCCGCTCGATCACCTCGTCGGGCGGGTAGAAACCGCCGCCGCCGAAGCCCCTCGGGTACATCTCGAAGGTGTAGCCGAAGATCTTCTGGCTGCCCCACAGCCAGTCGTCGATCGACCCGTCCGTGATGTACAGGTCGCTGGACTGCTCGGGGGTGTAGCCGTTGCTCGCGGCCATCTTCCGGCCCACCGCGGCGAAGGCGTCGCGGTCGTCCTGGGTCATGCCCGGGGCCGTGTCCGCCGTGGTGTAGCCGTACGGCCACAGCACCAGTTCGCTGTAGGTGTGGAAGTCGATGCCCGCCCTGATCTGCTGCCTGCCGCCGACGACGCGGGAGCGCACGAAGTCGGCGACGACCTTCACCTCGGGGGCGGACTCGGGGGCCCGGCCGCGGTAGGTCTCAGAGCCGGGCGAGCCGGAGGAGCCCCCGCAGCAGCCGAACTTGAAGTCCCAGTTGCGGTTCATGTCCGTACCGATCGCCGACGACCCGGAGTTGGGCTGCCGGTTCTTGCGCCAGCTGCGGTAGGAACCGGTGGCGATGTCGTACTCGCCGCCGTCCGGGTTGAGGTCGGGCACGATCCAGATCTCACGGCCGTTGACGGCGTTGGTGACCCGGGAGTCCGAGCCGTAGTCGTCGCCCAGCTCGCGCAGCAGGTAGAGGGCCATCTCCACCGTGAGGTGCTCGCGGGCGTGCTGGTGGTGGGTGAAGAGGACCTCGGGCTCGTTCTCGTCGATGCCGACGTTGTCGCTGATTTTGACGGCGATGATGTCCCGGCCCTGGTACGACTTGCCGATCACCCGCTTGCTCATGATGTCCGGGTGGGCGGCGATGCGCTGGTCGATCTCCGCGTTCATCTCGGCGTAGTTGTGGTACCGGGAGTCCGCGGACGGGAAGTCGAACGGCTCGGCCGAGGCGCCCACCGCCTTGCGGGACGGCGGCGCGGGCAGCGCTTCGAGGCGGTGGCCGAGGGCGCGGAGCCGCTTGGCCTGGGCGGCGTCGGCGCTGACGACGACGGTGTGGTCGTGGACCTCGTCGATCGAGACGCCGGTGGCCGCGACGGCCGTGCGTTCGGCGACGGTCGACGGGCCGTGGATCTCGTACTGCCGGGTCTGCTCGTCGGCCGCGGCGGCCGTGGCGGCTGCGGAGCCCACGGGTTCCGGTGCCGGTGAGGCGGTCGCCGTGAAGGGCACCGCCACGGCGAGTGCCAGCAGGCCGGCGAGGGTGGCGGACCGGGTGGCGGACCTCCGGTCGCGGCGTCTGCCGGTGCGGCCGGGAGTGCCGATGCCGCGTGTGCGAAGTCGCATGCTGTCTCCTGGGTGGGGAGTGTGGGGGTGGCTGGATGCGACGTGCGGATGTGCTGCCGGTTTTTCTGGTGTGTCGGGCACATGGTCGGGGTATGGCATGCCCCGGTCAATAGCACATGCCGGTCACGGGTTGGCTGAGGTACGGGACGCGCGGCACGAACGGGAAGGCAGGACCACACGCATGGCGGACACGACGGAAGAGCGAGAAGGACGGGCGGCGGCCCCGGTGATGCGCAAGGCGAGTTGGCGCCACATCGGCCCGGGCATCGTCGTCGCCGCGACCGGCGTCGGCGCGGGGGACCTGGTCGCCACCCTGATCGCGGGCAGCAAGTTCGGCTACACGCTCCTGTGGGCGGCGGTCGTCGGCTGCCTGGTGAAGATCTCACTGGCGGAGGCGGCCGGGCGCTGGCACCTCGCCACCGGCCGCACCCTCTTCGACGGCTGGCGCAGCCTCGGCCGCTGGACCACGGTCTACTTCATCGGCTACGTCGTCGTCTGGGGCTTCGTCTACGGAGCGGCCGCGATGTCGTCCAGCGCGCTGCCGCTCGGTGCGCTCTTCCCCGATGCGATGGGTCTCAAGTGGTGGGGCGTCCTCTGCGGCCTCCTCGGGCTCGCCTTCGTCTGGTTCAACCGGTACGCCGTCTTCGAGAAGGTCATGACGGTCCTGGTGGGCGTCATGTTCGTGGTCACCGTCTATCTGGCGGTGCGTGTCGCGCCGAACCTGGGCGACGCGTTCGCCGGGCTCGTGCCGGTCCTCCCGGAGGGCTCCCTCGTCTACACGCTCGGTCTGATCGGCGGCGTCGGCGGCACCATCACGCTCGCCGCGTACGGCTACTGGGTCAACGCCAAGGGCTGGAAGGACGCCGGCTGGATGAAGGTCATGCGGCTCGACAACCGCGTCGCCTACCTCACCACGGGGGTCTTCGTGGTCGCGATGCTCTTCGTCGGTGCCGAGCTGCTGCACTCCTCGGGTATCGCGATCACCAAGGGCGACAAGGGCCTGCTGGACCTCGGCACGATCCTGGAGGACCGCTACGGCGCCGCCACGGCCAAGCTCTTCCTCGTGGGCTTCTTCGCCACGTCGTTCACCTCGCTGATCGGTGTCTGGCACGGCGTCAGCCTGCTGTTCGCGGACTTCGTCGCCCACTACCGGCCGTCGCTCGCGCCCGCCGGGACACCGCGCGAGAAGTCGCCGGCGTTCCGGGCCTATCTGCTGTGGCTCACCTTCCCGCCGATCTCGCTGCTGTTCCTCGACCAGCCGTTCGGTCTTGTCATCGTGTACGGAGTGATCGGGGCGTTCTTCATGCCGTTCCTGGCGCTGACGCTGGTGTGGCTGCTCAACTCCTCGCGTACCCCGCGGGAGTGGCGAAACGGGATGCTGAGCAACGCCATGCTGGGCGTTGCGGGGCTGCTCTTCGTCGTGCTGTGTGTCCAGCAGGTGCGTGAACTCCCCTGGTGAGGGAGCCCGTCCGAAAGGCGGCAGCGCCACCGGTGGGGACGGTGGCGCTGCCTGTCCGGGGAGGACGGATGGCGGACGGGTGAGGGCGGGTGCAGGACCGCGAGGACGGGTGGACCGCGTGTGGTACCCGCGACCCCGCGCCCGGGGTCAGGGCAGGTTGTGCACGTGCGGTCCAACCGCGTTGGACCAGGCGCGGCCGGCCGTCGCGTCCCAGTTCGTCGACCAGGTCATGGCACCGCGCAGGGTGGGGTACGTCCGCGAGGGCTTGAACGAGCCGCAGTTGGTGCCCCGGGTGAGGCAGTCCAGCGCGTTCTTCACGATCTGGGGATCGACGTAGCCGCTCCCGGCACCCCGGGTGGAGGCCGGCACGCCGATCCCCACCTGGGACGGGTCGAGTCCGCCCTCGAGCTGGATGCAGGCGAGCGCGGTGAGGAAGTCGACCGAGCCCTGGGAGTAGACCTTCTGGTCGCAACCGAGCATCGAACCGCTGTTGTAGTACTGCATGTTGACGACGGTGAGGATGTCCTTCACGGCGAGGGCGGTCTTGAAGTACTCCGTCCCGGTGTTCTGCATGTCGATGGTCTGCGGCGCCATCGTCAGGACCAGCGAGGGGCCCGCCTTCTGCGACAGCCGGCGCAGGGCCTTCGTCAGATACTCCGAGCTGATGCCGTGTTCGAGATCGATGTCGATCCCGTTGAAGCCGTAGCTCTGCATCAGGGCGTGGGCGCTGTCGGCGAAAGCCGTCGCGGACGCGTCGCTGTTGATGGTGACGTTGCCGCGTTCACCGCCGACGGAGAGGACGACCGACTTACCGGCGCTCTTCTTGGCGGCGATATCGCTCTTGAACTCGTCCACGGACGCGTAACCGACGGCCGGGTCCAAATTGAACACGATCTGGCCGGCGGTAGCGGTCGAGTCGGCGAACGACACCGCGATGATGTCGTACTGCGGCGACACGTCCCGCAGCTTCTGCACTGTCGCGCCGTTGTCGAAGTTCTGCCAGTAGCCGGTCAGCGCGTGCTTCGGAACCGCGGGGTTGCCCGGGGTGCCGCCGCCGGACGTCGTCGCGGTCACCGCCGCAGACTTCGCCGACTCTCCGGCGGCGTTCGTGGCGGACACCTGGAACTGGTAGGACGTCGAGGCGGCCAGCCCGGTCACGGTCGTCGAGGTCCCGGTGACCGACTGGACCCTGGTGCCGTTGCGGTACACGTGGTAGCCGGTCGCTCCGGACGAGCCGGACCAGCTCAGCGCCACGGAGGACGAGGTCACCGCGCCTGCGGTGAGCCCGCCCGGGGCCGGGGGCACCACCGGGTCGGGGTCGCCGCCGCCGCCCCCGTCGGGCCCGAACACCGAGATGTCGTCGGCGAAGTAGGCCGGCTGTCCGTACCAGCCGTGGGTGTGGACCGTCACCGACGTGGTGCCCGCGCCGGTCGTGAACGTGGTGCTGAGCTGGGACCAGCCCGAGCCGCCGGGCGTCCAGACCGACACGTCGGTCGTTCCCGTCCCGCTCGCGCCGAGGTACACGTACGAGCCCTGCACCCAGGCGCTGAGCCGGTACGTCGAGTTGGGCTTCACGGAGACGGTCTGCGAGCACTTCGCGTTGTCCTGCCCGGAGGGCGTGCCCCTGAGCGCCGAGGTCCCGCCGTGGACCGGCGACGACACCACGGCTCCGCTCCCGCCGGAGCACGTCCAGTTGGTGAGTCCCGACTCGAACCCGGCGTTCTTCGCGTTGTTGACATCGGCGGCCAGCGCGGTGCCGGCCCCACCGGTCAGCCCGAGCCCGGCGCCGACGGCCAGCGCCAGCACTCCGCCGAGCCATCTGCGTCTGCGTGTGGTGCGGTCCACTTTGCTGCCTCCGTGGGGGAGTTGGGGAGGAGGTACGAAAACGGTGGCCACCGCTGGCCCCAAGCTGGTCCAGACCAATCGGGTTGTCAAGACCTCTGGCGGAACCCCGTATACGAAAGCGTGCCGATCCCACGGGACCGGGCACCTCCCCCGGCCGCCCGGCACCCCTCAGTCGTCCTCCTGCAACCGGTCCGCCGCACAGCCCGCGACACACCCCACCGCCAGGACGGCGTTCGACATCGACAGTCCCTCGGCGGACAGCCGCTCCCAGTGCAGGCCGATGTCCAGCAACTGGGCCGCTGTCGGTACGGTGAGCGCCGCCGTCAGGTGCCATGGCGTCGAGTCCCGGAAAGGGGCGCGATGGATCCGCGCCGCCGCCCAGACGGCGAGCCCGACGCACAGCGCGTTCGGCAGATGGATCAGCAGCAGCCGCCCGCCGAACGTCTCCATCCGCGCGGCGGTCGCCAGGTGCTCGTACACCACCCTCGCCAGCACGTACTCCGTGAAGAGCAGGACGACGACCCCGGCCGCCCAGGCCCGCGCCAGTGCGAGCAGTGCAGCTCCGGGCCCCTCGTCCTCCCGGGCGGACGCCCCGGGGGAGCCGTACCTCGTCATCGTCCTCCGCCTCCCGTCGGCGGCCCACCGCGCGGTGCGCCGGACACCGGCACTGCCCGACCTGCCCTGCCCACCCGACCGCGACCGATCCGAGATCTTCTTCGGGGCGTCGCCGGGGCGTCGCCGGGTCGTCGCTTCATCGCTGCCGTGGCGGCGGCGGTGAACCGGCTGCGCTCGGCCCCGGGGTCGCGGCCGCGGGCCCGATGCTCCCACTGACCGGAACCGGACGGTACGGATGCCGGGCGCCCGGGGCATGGGCCCTGGGGCCCCGATCCGGGCCCAGACGGAGGCTTGGGCCCCGCCCCGTGCCGATCGGGGGCGGCGCGCGGGACATGCGGGCAGGAGTGGCGTGGGGATGCGAAGGGCCGAAGTTCCGAATAGCGAGGAAACGATTCCCGAAATCCCTTCGCTGATGCAGGAGTTAACCTCTGGCGGCTTCGTCCGCTTTGACCGGTGAGTATTGCGTGAGGGTTGGGTTGCCGGGTACCGAAAGCTGTTCTCCGAACCTGTTGGACGTGGATAAAGTGCTGATGCAGGAGAAGGCTGATGCAGGAGAAGCACGAAGAGCAGGGGAACTGCGGTCGCCGTCACTGCGGTGGCCGGAGCCGAACGGGGAATCAGCGTGCCGACCGCGATTGCTGTGACCAGCGCCGACCTGGTGCTGCCGCCTACGGACAGCCATACGCCCACCGCCGCGCTGCTGCACCCCCCGGACACCCAGCCGCTGGATGCGGCACTCGCCGACATGCAGGTCCTGGTGGAGCAGCACGGCTATGTGATCGCCCTCTACCCCGCCTCCGTCCCCGCCGCCCACGAGCGCAGACTCCACGCGGTCCGCTCGGTCCTGGAGAGCGACCGGATCGCGCTGCTGAAGCTCGATCTGCCGCCGCTCGGGGTGTCCGTGCTGGTCCGGCAGCTGCGCCAGCTGTCCGTCTGCGACTTCAGCGCCGGAGTGGTCGCCTCCGCCGCCCGGCTGCTCTCCCACTACATCCACGCGGGCGCCCTGCTCAACTCGGTCACCAAACTCGACCGCGTCCCCGTGAGCCTCAAGTCCCACGCCAAGTCGTGGGTTCCCGGCTCGCAGTTCGGCGTCGTGGCCAACCCCGGCCCCCAGCTGGTCAGAATCGGCCACGGAGAGCTGACCGGACCCGAGTTCGCCACCCAGTTGCTGGTGGCCAGGGGGCAGCTCCAGTCGGAATGGGTCAGTACGACGCTCGCGCCCGCATGGCAGGTCCAGGGAATCCAGGAGACCGCGCTGCCGGCCGATTCCCCGAGATGGTGGGGCACTCCACGGATGATCGAATTCGCCGCCTTCCTCCCCGACATCTCCGTGATCTACCAGCTGGTTTCCTCGGTACGACGGGAGGTGTGCACCTGGTGCGGCATCGAACTCATCGGTGACCGCTGCGGTTTCTGCTCGGCCCCCCTCGCCCCGGCCGAGAACCGAACGCATCCCACGGGTGTCCTAGGCGAAGGAACACCGATGCACCACGGGTCGTAGTGCGCCGCCGGTGCGGTGGGCGCGGACCGATGGCGGCCCCGCCGTATGCGCGCCCCACCGCACGTACCAGTCCGCTCATCAGCCCACGTCTTCCATCGAGGTTGCCCCGTTCATGAATTCGCGCCAACGCCGCGGCGTCATCCTGCTGCTCCTCTCGGTCCTGTGTGCCTTCGGCGCGTTCGCCGGTGTGCTCTCGGTGATCAGCGACGTGAATTCCAAGGTCGGGCCCGAGGTCGCCGCGTACCGGGTCAAGTCCGACGTCGCTCCGTACCAGGCACTGCAGCCGAACCAGTTCGAGAAGATCACCATGCCGAAGCGCTGGCTCTCCGAGAACGCGGTGACCGACGTCTCGGTCGTCGACGGGAAGGTGGCCGTCACCCAGCTCAAGAAGGGCTCGCTGCTCCAGGACGACATGTTCGTCAGGCGCCCGGCCCTCGACCGCGACGAGCAGGAGATAGCCATCATGATCGACGCCGCCACGGGCGTGGCGGGCAAGATCAGGGCCGGCGACTCCGTCAACATCTACGCCACCTTCGCCGGTGACGACCAGGGCGGGGCGAAGGCGCAGTCCCGCGTCATCGTCCCCAACGCGCGGGTCATCGACGTCGGCCGGCTCACCGCACTGGAGCCCAGGGAGGACGACAGGCGGGGCGCGCTGCGCGAGGCCGTCCCGATCACCTTCGCGCTGAACACCAAGGACGTCCAGCGCGTCGCCTACGCCGAGTCGTTCGCGGTGAACGTTCGGCTGGCTCTGCTCGCGGACGGCGGTTCGACCCAGCTGCGCCCGGGGGAGGGTACCTACACCCTCGAAGGGGACAAGTGAGAGAATGACGACCAGAATCCTCCCGGCCGTCGGTGACGCCGACGCCGCCCGGTCCATCACCACCCTGCTCAGCCAGCTCCCGGAAGCGGAGCCGGCGGGGCCGGTCGGTGACTCCACATCGCTGATCGACACCCTGGCGCGGCTCGCCGCGGAGTCCGTGGACGAGCTCCCGGAGGTCGTCCTGGTCCACGAGCGGATCGGTCCGGTGCCCGCACTCGAGCTGATCCGGGAGGTGGCCCTGCGCTTCCCCGCGGTCGGGGTCGTCCTGGTCACCGTCGACGCGAGCCCCGGCCTGTACTCGGCCGCGATGGACTCCGGCGCCCGCGGCCTGGTCGGCCTGCCCCTCTCCTACGAGGAACTCGTCCAGCGAGTGCAGGCGGCGGCCGCGTGGTCGGTCGGCGTACGGCGCCATCTGGGCTCCGGCGGCGACGTGTTCACCGGCCCCGGCGGGACGGTCGTCACGGTCAGCGGTGCCAAGGGCGGTGTCGGCACCACGCTCACCGCCGTCCAGCTCGCCCTGGCCGCCGCGGCCGGCGGGAAGACCGTCGCCCTCGCCGATCTCGATCTGCAGTCGGGTGACGTCGCCTCGTACCTGGACGTCCAGTTCCGGCGCTCGATCGTCGACCTCGCGGGCATCCAGGACATCTCGCCACGCGTCCTGCAGGACGCGGTCTACGCCCACGAGACCGGAATCGGGCTGCTGCTCGCCCCCGGCGAGGGTGAGCGCGGCGAGGAGGTCACCGAACGCTCGGTGCGCCAGATCGTCAGCGCCCTGCGGAACCGCTACGAGGTCGTGGTCGTCGACTGCGGCAGCCATATGAACGGCGCCAACGCGGCGGCGATCGAGATGGCCGACACGGCGCTGCTCGTCACCACACCGGACGTGGTCGCCGTACGCGCGGCCAAGCGCATGGTCAGGCTCTGGGACCGGCTCCAGATCCGCAAGGCGGAGGAGACCGTGACCGTCGTCAACCGCTACGTGCGCAACACGGAGATACAGCCCCCGCTCATCGAGCGGATCACCTCCACCCGGGTCTCCCGGGTCGTCGTTCCCGCCAACTTCAAGGAACTGCAGGCCCTCGTGGACGCGGGCAGGATGCAGGACCTGGAGACCAGGTCCACCGTCAAGCAGGCGCTGTGGGGACTGGCGGGGGAGCTGGGACTGGTGAAGGCGAGCGAACCGGCCCAGAAACAGGGAAGGTTGAGGGGCGACCGGGGTGCCCTGGGCATCAGGAGAAGGTCCTGAGGGGCCGGAGACCGAGGGGGCGAGTTGAAGCGATGCACATCGTGGCAGGTACGGACCGGAGGTTTACCGACGGGCGCCCCGCCGACCGGCGTCGCGCCGGTGTGCGGGGCGCCGGGGGCCGGGTGACGGGCCGGAGGTCCGGGCCGGCCGGCCGGAGGCGTGCCCTCGGGAACCGGAGCCTGATGGGGGACGACCGTGGGCAGACCGCGGTGGAGTTCACCGGGATGGTGCCGATCGTCCTGGCGACGCTGGTCCTGCTCTGGCAGGCGGCCCTCGTCGGGTACTCGTTCTCGCTCGCGGGGAACTCGGCGGACGAGGGCGCCCGGGCGGGCGCGGCGGCGGGCGGGGGTGCGGCCCAGGCGTGCGAGCAGGCGGCGCGGAAGAACCTGCCGGACTCCTGGGAGGCCAGAGTCAGCTGCCCGTCGTTCGGCGGCGACCTGTACGACGTGGAGGTCGACGTCGTGGTCCCGGTCCTCTACCCGGGCTTCATCGATTTCTCGTTCACCGCACCCGGGCGGGCCTCCGCCGTGTGGGAGGGCTGACCATGCGGAAACCCGTCCATGGGCGGCGGCTCGGTGCAGGCGGGAGCCGCGACCGGGGTCAGACCGCGATCGAGTACCTCGGCTGGCTCCCGATCCTGCTGCTGGTCGCACTCGCCGCGATCCAGCTCGGCATCGCCGTGTACGCGGTCCAGCAGGCGGGGACGGCGGCACGGGCGGCGGCGCGGACCGCGTCGATCGACAACGGGAGCGGAGCGCAGGCGGGGAAGGCGGCGATGAGCGACTGGCTGGCCGAGGGGACGGACGTCGACGTAAGCATGGCCGGTGACGAGGTGACCGCCACCGCGCACGTCGACATCCCCTCCCTCATCCCCGTGTTTGCGTTCGACCGTGCCACCCGTTCCGCGACCATGCCCGTCACCGACCGCTGACCACCGCCCTCCGGCGCCACCGGGCACGCCGTCCGGTCAATCCTTCGAAGGAGTCGAGCACTCATGAGCCTCCGGGCGCGCATGAACAGTCCCGAACCGGGCCCCGGTCAGGGGTCGGACAGCCAGCTCGTCGGGATCTACCGCGCCAAGCTCCTGGAGGAGATCGACCTCGCGGAGATGTCCACGCTGCAGGCCGCCGAGCGGCGCGCGCGGCTGGAACGCGTGCTGGGCCACATCATCAGCCGCGAGGGGCCGGTGCTGTCCTCGGTCGAGCGCTCGCAGCTGATCCGTCGGGTCGTGGACGAAGCCCTCGGTCTCGGCATCCTGGAGCCCCTGCTGGAGGACGCCTCCATCAGCGAGATCATGGTGAACGGACCCGAGCAGGTGTTCGTCGAGCGCCGCGGCCGGCTGGAACTGCTGCCCATGCGGTTCAGCTCCAACGAACAGCTCATGCAGACCATCGAGCGCATCGTCTCGACCGTCAACCGCCGCGTGGACGAGGCCAATCCGATGGTGGACGCCCGGCTGCCCAGCGGGGAGCGCGTCAACGTGATCATCCCGCCCCTCTCCCTCAGCGGCCCGATCCTCACGATCCGGCGCTTCCCCCGCGCGTTCACGCTCCGCGAGATGATCGAACTCGGGTCCCTCGACGACCAGATGACGGTGCTGCTGTCGGGCCTCGTCCGGGCGAAGTTCAACGTGATCGTCTCCGGGGCGACCGGCACCGGCAAGACCACGCTGCTCAACGCGCTGTCCGGGCTCATCCCCGACGGGGAGCGGATCGTCACCATCGAGGACTCGGCGGAACTCCAGCTCCAGCAGAACCACGTGATCACGCTGGAGAGCCGGCCTCCGAACGTCGAGGGCAAGGGGCGGATCACCATCCGCGACCTGGTCCGCAACTCGCTGCGCATGCGCCCCGACCGGATCATCGTCGGTGAGGTCCGAGGCGGCGAAACGCTTGACATGCTCCAGGCGATGTCCACGGGTCATGACGGCTCCCTCGCCACCGTCCACGCCAACAGCGCGGAGGACGCGCTGATGCGGCTGCAGACCCTGGGCTCCATGTCCGAGGTCGAGGTCCCGTTCGTGGCGATCAAGGACCAGATCAACAGCGCGGTCGACGTGATCGTCCAGCTCACCCGGCACGCCGACGGCTCCCGAAGGATCACCGAGATCGCCATCCTGGACTCCCACGGCAGGGAGGAGTACCGCATCGTCTCGGTCTGCCGGTTCAACGCCCAGCCGATGGCCGCCGACGGTCTGATCCACGGTTCCTTCGAGTACCTGCCGCTGCCGCGACGGGTCGCCGAACGGCTGTACATGAACAACGAGCCGATCCCACCGGCCTTCGGCGTCGCCGACTCGGAGGACCAACTCACGCTGCGCAGGGCGGTGGCATGAGTTCCCTGATCCTGGACGCGCGTTCCCTGAGCCTGGCGCGTTCCCTGATCCTGGACGCGCGTTCCCTGAGCCTGGCGCGTTCCCCGAGCCTGGCGCGTTCGCTCCGTCAGGCGCGTCCCGCGAGCCCCGCGCCGTCCCCGACCGCGACCGCGACCGCGACAGAAGGTGCAGACCGTGGCTGATCTCCCGCTCCTGACGATCGGCGTCACCCTGCTCGCGTGCGTCCTCGGCGTCATCGGCGTGCACGTCTACTCCGCGGGCAAGGCCCAGCGCCAGGCGCTCGTCGACCGGATGTCCCAGACGGGGCAGATCGCCCTTCCCGCCGGACGGCGGCGCCGCTTCCGCTGGGTGGACCGGCGGCTGCGCGGCACCGCACCCGGGAAGCGGATCGAGCGCAAGATCGCCATGACCGGTCTGGACCTCACTCCCGGCGAGTACGTCGTCTACGCGATCGGGGTCCTGCTCGCCGTCTACTTCACCATAGGGGCCGTCTTCGCACCGTTCTTCGGCGTCCTGGCCGCATTCATCGGCCTCTGGGGCGCCAACGCCTTCCTCAACTGGCAGCGGGCCAAGCGGACCGAGGCGTTCATCAACCAGCTCCCCGAGTTCACCCGCGTCCTCGCCAACGCCACCCAGGCCGGACTCGCGATGCGCACCGCGCTCGCCATGGCCGCCGAGGAACTGGACGACCCGGCCGGCGAGGAACTCATGCGCGTCGCCGACCAGCTCGCCGTGGGCCACACCCTGGACGACGCGCTGGGCGAGCTCGCCGAGCGACTGCCCTCCCGCGAACTGGTCGTCCTCGTCACGACCCTCGTCCTCTCCAACCGGGCGGGCGGTCAGGTCGTCAGCTCGCTGCGCAACCTGACCGAGACGCTGGAGGAACGCAAGGAGACCCGGCGCGAGGTCACGACCCTGCTCTCGCAGGTGAAGGTGACCGCGCTCGCCGTCCCCCTCCTCGGACTCAGCTTCCTGCTGATGATCAACGCCATACGTCCGGGCGCCCTGGACAAGATGACCGCCTCGGTCGTCGGCCAGTTCGCCGTCGTCATCGCCTTCGGCATGTACGCCGTCGGCTTCTTCCTCATCCGCCGTATGTCCCGAATCCGGGTCTGAGGATCGGACCAAGGGAACAGGGGAACTAGCCATGGGACTTCTGCTGGCGGCCGTCGTCGGCCTCGCGGTGTACGGGGCCTTCCACGGCATCCGGATGTACCGGGCCGACGCCAAACTGCCCGGCGACCTCGCGGTGGCACTCGAGGTCGGCTCGACCCGCACCACCGCGGTCGGCTCCGGAATCGACCGCATGGGCATGCGCTTCGCCCCGACCGTGCTCTCCATGATGGGGCCGAAGCGCGTCGACGCCCTGCGTCGCAGGCTCGACATGGCGGGAAACCCCGGCGGTACGACCGTCGACCGCTACGCAGCCCGACGCGCCGTCTACGGCATGCTCGGCGCGGCCGCAGCCTTCTCCCTCGTCCTGCGCGGGCAGCCGGTCATCGGCCTGATGGCGCTGGTGTACGGACTCGTCTGGACCGATGTCGTCCTGCGCGCCGCCATCCGCCGCCGGCGCAACGACATCGAGCGCACCCTTCCCGACTTCCTCGACGTGCTGGCCGTCGTCGTGTCCGCGGGGCTCGGCTTCCGGCAGGCGCTGGAACGGGTCGCCGAGAAGTACAAGGGACCGTGGGCCGACGAGCTGCGGATCACCCTGCGCCAGATGGACATGGGCGTCAGCCGGCGCGAGGCGTTCGAGCAACTGCGCAAGCGGAACTCGTCCGAGCAGGTGTCGATGTTCGTCACCGCGCTCCAGCAGGGAGAGGAGCTCGGCGCCCCCATCGTCGACACGCTCATCCAGATCGCGACTGACATGCGGCGTACGGACGCGCAGAACGCCAGGCGCTCCGCCTCCAAGGCCGTCCCCAAGACGACGCTCGTGGTCACGATGGTCATGCTCCCCGCGACCATGATCCTCATCGTCATGAGCTTCTACTACGGCTCCGGGGTCGACTTCGCCGACATCCTGAGCGGCACCTGAGCGGGCCTGCGGGACGGGAGGCCCGGACGGACAGCGGGGGCGGCCCGGGAACCTACCGGCAACCCGAGCACGAGCACGAGGACGAGTACGGGCACGAGCACGAGGACGAGGACGAGTACGGGCACGAGGACGAGTACGGGCACGAGGACGAGTACGGGCACGAGGACGAGTACGGGCACGAGGACGAGTACGGGCACGAGGACGGGCACGACCACGAGTGCGACGGCGGAACCGCACCGGCGGAGCACCACCGGCACCACCGGAACGACAGCACGAGGACCGGAACAGGAGGTGACCCACATGGGCCTGAGGATCCCCGTCCCAGGAAGCGGCGGCAGCACCGGACGATCCCGAGGCGGGGCCGGGGACGGCCCGCGCGGCCCGGCCGCCGACGAGATCCGGGGCGGCATCGGCGGGGGAGCGCCGGCGCAGGACGCCGCCGACGCTTCCCGGCACGTGCCGCCGCTGCCCATCCAGGTCAACGCCCTCCAGGCCCTCTGCCGTCAGGTCTTCGGCTTCCGCCTGGCGACAATCGCGCTGGCCACCCCGTTCGCCCTGGACAACACCCGGCCGGGACTCGGAACCTGGCTCGTCGGCTCGGCCGTGATCGTGACCTTCATGGTGTCGTACATCCCCCTGAGGGACTGGGAGCGCTTCGGCCCGTTCCTGCTCCGGCATCCCGCGCTCCTCGCGGTGGACTCTCTGTTCGGCGCGCTGCTCCTGGCCACCGCCTCGCCCGAGTCGATCCTCGCGTACGTCACCCTCTGCACCCCACTGCTCGCCGGGCTGGTCTACGGCTGGCGCGGGGCGGCGGTCTTCGCCGTGCTCCAGTCGCTCATCATCGGCGGCGCGTTCGCCGTCAACCCGGACGTGAGCGCCGGGCTCGGCGATCTGCTGCTCCCCGGCCTGTGCGTCATCGCGGGCGCGGTCGGCAGCACCCTGCGCAACCTCGTGCTCGGCTTCGGCAGCGCCACCCAGGCGCTCACCGAGGCCCGCGCCCGTCTTGCCGTCAACGAGGCGGTGGAGGGGGAGCGCGCCCGCCTGGCCCGGGAGATGCACGACTCGGTGGCCAAGACGCTCCACGGGCTGGCTCTGGCCGCGGACGGCCTGGCCGCATCCGCGGACCGCATGGACCCGCCCACCGTCAAGCACCAGGCGGAACTCGTCGCCCGCTCGGCGCGTCGGGCCGCGGCCGAGTCCCGCGAGCTGCTCTCGGACCTCCGTCGTCAGTCAGGTCTCGACGGCGGTGTCGACGTACTGGCCGAACTGGCCGCTCGCACCGAGGACTTCGCCCGGCGGCACGGCGTGGAGGCCCGCTTTCGCCGGCTCGGCCGGGCCTCCGTACCGGCCGTCCCCCAGATCGTCGCCCGCCAGGCGCTCACCGTCGCCTCGGAGGCCATGGAGAACGCCCACCGCCACGGGCGGCCCACGTACCTCGACGTCTCGGCCGGCGTGGTGGGCGACGTCCTGCGCATCAGCGTCTACGACGACGGCAGGGGACTGCCGCCGGGCACGACACTCGACGGCCTCCGCCGTGCGGGCCACTTCGGCCTCGTCGGCATGGTGGAGCGCGCCGCGTCGGTCGGGGCCCGTATCCGCATCGGGCGCGGACGCCACGCACGGGGCACGGAGGTACGGCTCGAACTTCCGCTGACGGCCATCTCCCCGGTGCCTCTGGACGCGCTCCAGGGACAGCAGCGGACGGCTCCGCTCCTGAACTGAACGGCGTTCGCGCCTGGTCGACCGACCGTCGGCCGGCAGTCAACCCAGCTACCGACCGTCCGTCCGACCTTTCGACCGACCGACCTTTCGACCGACCGACCAGCCAACCGATCGACGGACCGCCCAACCGCCCAACCGCCCAACCGACGGACCGACGGACCGACCGCCCAACCGACCGACCGACCGACGGACCGACCGACGGACCGACCGCCCCGTCCCGAGTGCCCGACCTTCCCCGACAACCGCCCCACTCCGAGAGGAGGCCGCAACCATGCCGGACGACATCTCCCGTACATCGGGGCAGCAGTGGACACAGCAACCGCATGTGTCACAGCACACGTCCTCGCATGCCGCACCGCTCACCTCCGACCATTCCTCCGGACCGTCCGCCTTACCCGCTCCCCGAGGAGCGGCGGAGTCGGCGTCCGGTGACTTCCCTGCCCTGCCCGCCCCCGTCGTCTCCGCCCCGACGCTCCGGGTTGTCGTCGCCGACGACAACCCGGTCGTACGAGCAGGTCTGACCGTGCTGCTCCAGGGCCGCCAGGACATCCATGTCGTCGCGGAGGCCGCCGACGGACGCCAGGCGTACGACGCGGCCGTCCGGCACCGGCCGGACGTCGTTCTGCTCGATGTGCGCATGCCCGGTGTAGACGGAATCTCCGCCCTTCCGCACTTGGTCCGTCTCGCGCCGGTGCTGATGATGACGTACAGCCGCGAGAGCGAGATCGTGCACGAGGCCCTGCGCCTCGGCGCGGGCGGCTATCTGGTCCACGGCGAGTTCACGGCGGACCAGCTCGTCGCCGCGGTCCGCGACATCAAGGAGGGCCGGGCCTCGTTCACGTCCTCGGCCTCCAGTGCCCTGCTCGCCGCGGTGCGTGGTACCACCGGGCTCCCGGATCAGCCGGCATCACCCCTGCCCGACGATCTGGGCACGGCGTTTGGCGACCCGAGGTACCAGCCCTCCAAGTCTGCAACCGCACACGACACGAGTCGGTCATCTGTCTACACATCATCAACAAATCAGCAGGTGAGTTCAGTTGCCAGTCATCCCACCCCGCAGCAATTAGATGTCCCCTCTTCGCTTTCGCAAGCGAATGTGGCACATTCTTCTGTAGGGCAGGCCCCCGCAGGGGTCGCCCCGGGGCCGGGCTCCGGGGGGCTGCTGACCGAGCTGAGCCAACGGGAGGTGGAAGTGATGGACCTGATCACGTCGGGCATGACGAATCAGCAGATCGCCGCCACCTGCTTCATCAGCCAGAAGACCGTCAAGAACCACATCAACCGGATCTTCGCCAAGCTGAACGCCGGCAGTCGGGGCGAGGCCATCGCCATCTGGCACGGCCTGGCCCGAAGGGGGCCTGCGAGCCATGGCTGACACGCCCGGGACGACGGGCGCGATCGGCGTGGCCGCAACGTGGTGCACGACCGGGACGCCCGGACGATCGAGGACCCAATCCCAGGAATGGGCCCCCGGCTGGGCCCTGAGGCCCATGCCGAGAGGAGTTCTCCCCCCGTACGTTTCCCATGTCGCCAGCGAGACCGGCCAGGAGGAAGCCGGAAGCGCGAGCGGCGCCGAGGACTCGTACGAGTCGGCCGGCAAGCGGCCGGCCGGACCAGGAGGGGAACACCATGTCGAACATCACTCTCAAGGCCGCGACCAACGCCCGCGTCTACATCGGCAGCTGGGCGAAGACGACCGCGGAGGCGATCCAGCGCCGCGGCGACAAGGGCCAGGGTGCCGTCGAGTACGTGGGCGTGATCGTGCTGGTCGCGCTGATCATCGCGGCGCTGGTGGGTTCGGGCGTGGCGGAGTCCATCGCTACCGGTCTGTCGAACACGGTCAACGAGATCATCGGCGGCTGATGCAGCTCGATGTCCGCGAGAAAGGGCAGGTCGCTCCCGCCTATGTGGTGGTGGTAGCGAGCCTGCTCTTTCTCGCGCTTGCGTTTTTCGCGGTCGGTCAGGCCGGCGCCACACGCAATGGCGCGCAGACGGGCGCCGATGCCGCCGCGCTTGCGGCGGCCAAGCAATCTCGGGACCAGTTCGAGCTGGAGCTGCTGGCCACCCCCAACCCGGCGCTTCTGACGGCGATCTTCAATCTGGGTCAGTTCGGAAGTTTTCGGGGTTGCGAGGCGGCCTACCCCATGGCACAGCAGAACGACACCGTCGTGAAGCCGGGGGGCTGCAGCCCGGCTTTCAACGGCGGTTGGGCGTTCACCGTCGAGGTCGAGACGAGGAAGCCGGTCGGGGACACCGTCCTGCCGGGGACCGAGACGAAGAAGGCGACGGCCGGGGCCACGGCCGAACTCATGTCCCGATGCCTCTACAAGCCGGTCCCCAAGCCGCTGGGGACGTTGACGTGCGAGGGGACGGTTCCCTGGTTGGTGGGCGAAGGTCCTCCGCCGGACGGGCCTGACCTCTTCGACATCCGGCTGACCGAGAACTGACCGCGAAACGAACGCAGAAGGAATGACACGCATGAGTATCCGGCCCGGAGTGACCACGCGCAGGGCGGCGACCGTCGCTCTCCTCGCGACAGGGCTGACCCTTTCGCTCACCGCCTGCGGTGGGGACGACGGAGGGTCGGCGAAGGACAAGGGGAGCAGTTCGGCGCCTGCGGCCACGGGGAACAGCAAGCCCCAGAACGACGGCGGCAACAACGTGCCGGATACCAGCAAGACGCTGGCAACCATCAACGGCACCAACGGCTTTCAGATCATCGTCCACACCGCCACCCGTGAGGACGGCGGTTTCCTGACCGTGACGGGAGCCATCAATAACACCAGCGGAAAACGGGCGGTCGCCCCGATCGAGTGGAACGGTCAGGAGAACCAGGTGCGTCGCACGGGTCGGTCACTCGGTGGGATCACGCTAGTCGACAAGGTCGGCAAGAAGCGTTACTACGTCCTGCGCGACACGGAGGGCTATCCGCTGACGACCACCGGGATCTTCAACGTCGATGCGGGTGCGTCGGTTGCATTCTTCGCCCAGTTCCCGTCACCGCCTGACTCGACTTCCCAGGTCGACATCCAGGTTCCGGCCATGCCCACCGCCACGATTGAGATCTCCTGATGGCCGCCACCATGTCCCGCTCCCGCAGGGCCGCGGCATCAACCCTCCTCTCAGCCGCGCTCGTCGCCGGCATGCAGTTCACCGTCGCCGGTGGTGCCTGGGCCGATGAGACGCCCGCCCCGGGGACGCCGCCGGGTACCGAGTCGACCTCGCCGCCGCCCGAGGTCGACGGGAACTCGCCGGGCCTGAAGCTCCGCGACGGCGCGACCCTCGCGCCCGCCCGGGTGCTCGACATCGTCTCCGTCGTCGAGTCCGAAGGCGGTGAGGAGCGCCGTGAGGAGACCAGCTCCAACCTGAAGTTCGCGCTGCAGGCGGAGGTGCTCTTCGGCAAGGACAGCGCCAAGCTCTCCGGCGCCGCCAATGCCCGTATCGCCGAGATCGCGTCCGAGATCCGCAAGCAGGGGGCCAAGAAGGTCCGCGTCTTCGGCTTCACCGACAACCTCGGCTCGGCCGCGCACGGTGACGTGTTGTCCAAGCAGCGGGCGGACGCCGTGCACAGGGTGCTCTCCCAGCAGTTGGCGGGCTCGGGGATCAGTTACGAGATCCGTGGCTACGGCGAGCAGTACCCGATCGCCGACAACAGCAGTGAGGAAGGCCGCAAGAAGAACCGCCGGGTGGAGGTCTCCTTCCCGCGCGGCGAGGGTGGCGCCTCGCAGGGCTGAGGCCGGGGCCCGGCGCACTGGGTTCCGCTGCCGGCTGCTCGAAGTCCCGTGGTGGACGTCATGCCCGACGTCCACCACGGGACTTCCCGCGTCGGTCGCCGCGAAGCAGCGGCAGGCGAAGACCGGACCTGTCGGCGCGGGCGAGGAGGACCGAGCCCGCCCGCCGGCCGGCCCACGGCCGTCAGTCGTGGCCCGGCAACCGAACCCGGCTCCCCCGTTTCCCGGTTCCGGCAGGCAGTGTCTCGCTCTTCCTCGCCCTCCCCCGCGTGGCCCGATCCTCCCAGCCTCGTGGCGGCGTACGCATTGCCGATCACCGGCAATATTTACGTATCCTTGATGCCGGACGTCGTTCGCCGGGCGTCAGCCGTCTCTGCTCTCCGGAGCCGATCCGGACGCCGGCAGCAGGAATCGTCGTCGGCGTGCCGGCGAGCGGGGGGAATCGATCATGACCGTGCAGGAGACCGCGTCGTATCTGGAGGGGTACGCCGAGGCGCTGGCGGGGGCCTGCGCCACCGGCCGGAGGCTCACCCGCGACGAACTGGCATCACTCCGCGGCCAGGGGGAACGGGCCGCGGAGGCGGGTATCGGACTGCGCACGATGGTGCACGCCCACCTTGCCGCCGCCCGGGCGATACGGCCGGGACTCACGGGGGCCGCGGCCGACCACCTCCTCGCGGCGGTCGAGCAGGCCGTGGACGCCTTCGCCGAGGGCCACGAGCGTGCACAGCGTCTCGCGGTGCGCCAGGAGGAGGCGGCCCGCCGTGAGTTCGTCGACGACCTGCTCTACGGTCGCAGCGACCTCGGCCGGCTCGCCGAGCGGGCCGTACGCTTCGGGCTGCTGCTTTCCCACGCCCACGCGGTGGCCGTCGCCCAGGGCCCGGAGCCGTACGACGACGGCCATCCCCTCATCCGCCGGATCGAGACCTCGCTCGTCGCCCGCTTCGGGGACCGCCGCATCCTCCTGACCACGAAGGACGGCCGGTTGATCTGCATCGCGCCGGGCGACCAGTCCGACGTGCTCAACCACTTCGCCAAGCAGGCGTACGGGGCGACGGGTGGCGGCCGGGTGGCCGTCGGACGCCCCCATCCGGGCGCGGGCGGGGTGGTCCACTCCTACGAGGAGGCGCTGAACGCCCTGGACCTGGCCGACCGCATGGGCCTGGACGATCCGGTGCTGCTGGCCTCGGACCTGCTGGTGTATCCGGTGCTGACCCGCGACCGGCAGGCGATGGCGGACCTTGTGCTCAGCGTCCTCGGCCCGCTCAGGGACGCCCGCGGCGGGGCTCTGCCGTTGCTCGACACGCTCACGGCGTACTTCGACGCGGGCTGTGTGGCGGCCGAGGCGGCCCGCCGGCTCAACCTCAGTGTGCGGGCGCTGACCTACCGGCTCGACCGCATCCACAGGCTGACCGGCGCGGATCCGGGTGATCCCGTGCACCGCTACACCCTGCAGACGGCGGTCATCGGAGCACGTCTGCTCGACTGGCCGCGCCGGGAGGTCTGAGGCGTCAGAAGGCTGCACCGGGCAGTTCCGAAGACCGCTCCTCGGCCCTGGAGCGCCACCCGTTGGGCCTGCTCACCCGCGCGCCGTGGGGCCATGACGATCATCCGGGCGGTTCGGGAAGCCGTCGCCGCGCCGTGGTCGCGGCGGACCGTGTGCGGACAGAGGTCGCGTCCCGCCGCGATTCCCGCCGAGGTGAGCGTCCGGCCGTCGTCGACGAAGAGGACGCCGGGATCCACCTCCACGTCCGGGAAGTCCGCGGCGAGCCGGCCCGCGAACGTCCGGTGCGTGGTCGCCCTGCGCATCCGGTCCGCCGCCCCGGGCGGGTGCGGGCCCAGTCGTACGTGCTTGCGGACTTTGGGTCCACGGGCCCATGACCGTTCTTCCTGGGCGGCCCTAGCCTCCGGAGCATGGCTGCAACCGGTGGGGGAACGGCGGGAGTTGCGCCTGCGGGCGCTTCCGGAGGGATGGGGACGGGGATGTTTCCGCCCGTCCGGGGGAACGGGCGGCAGCCCATGCCGCGGGCCGTGCAGGCCGTGCTCGTACTGCTGCACGCGCTGTTCGGGCTCACGCTGCTGGGGGCTCTCGGTCTGCTCGTGACGGCCGCGGCCGTGGACGGGGTCGACGGGGAACTCCTCGGTCTTCTGGTGTACGCCGCCGCTCCGGGAGTGGCCGGATTCCTGCTCGCGCTGCGGGTGTGGACCGGTGGTGTGTGGGTGCGGCGGGCGCTGCTCGCGGTGCAGGCGTGGCTGCTGTTCGGGGCGCTGAGCGCACTCGTCGACGGCAGTGGCCGGGGGCTGACCCAACTGCTCGTCCCCGTCGCCGTGATCGTGCTGCTGTTCCGGCCCTCGGTGCGCGAGTGGTTCCTCCTGCCCGGTACGCGCCGGGTCGAGCGGAGGCCCCTGAAGCTCGCCCGCCTCATCAGGTGGCGCAGGGACGGCGGCCAGACGGCCACCGAGTACGTCGGGCTCATCGTGCTCGTCGCGGCCGTCGTCGTCGGACTGGTCGCCACCGGGGTCGGCGGCCGGATCGCCGGAGGGCTGCGGTCCGCGGTCTGCGAGATCACCGGCACGGCGTGCGGGGGTGACGACGGCGGCCCGGCGGACGTCGAAGCCGGCGACGGCAGCGGCACCGGTGCCGACACCGAGGGCACGCACGGCGGTACGGGCGGCTCCGGCGGTGCGGATGGCGGTGCGGACGGCGGTGCGGGCGGTCCCGAGGGCACGCACGGCGGTACGGGCGGATCCGGCGGTGCGGACGGCGGTGCGGACGGCGGTGCGGGCGGTCCCGAGGGCACGCACGGCGGTGCGGACGGCGGTACGAGTGCCAGTGGCGGCACGGGCGGCACGGGCGGCCCCGGCGGTGCGAACGGCGCCACGGGTGCCACGGGCGGCACCGGCGGGACCGGGACGGCCGACGAAGCGGTCTACGACGAGGACGACGAGACCGACGAGACGGGCGAGCCGGGTGTGCCGGACGACGGCCTCGACGACGTCGACGGCGGGGACGCCGGTGACGGTGAGGACGACGGCGAGAGCTGCACCTCCGGGATCGGCGCCTTCCTCTCCTGCGGTGCCGAGCAGGTCGGCGGCTTCTTCGAGGGCGTCGTCGTGGACGGCCTCTGGGGCGACATCACCGGCACGTTCGAGACGATCCTCAATCCCGGCGAGGCCTGGGAAGGCATCAAGGACTACGGATCCCAGCTCGGCGACCAGTGGCTCGGAAACAGTGCGGGGGCGGGCGACAGGTGGTCCGAGGGGGACTACCTGGGCGCCCTCTGGGACTGGGGCTCGGCGTCCGTCAACACCGGAGTGACCGTTCTCGACGACGTGTTCGTCGGGGACGAGGTCCGCGACACGTGGAACCGGGGCGACGAGGGCCAGGCGGTCGGCACGGTCCTCTGGAACGTCGGCTCCCTCTTCATCCCGGGCTACGGCGAGGCGAAGCTCGTCGGCAAGCTCGGGAAACTGGGCAAGCTCGGGAAACTCGGCAAGGTCGGCGAACTCGCGCAGAAGGCGTCCGAGGCCGCGGCGAAGGCCCGCAAGGCGGCCAGGGCCGGCGATGTCGACGGCGCCGAGCAGGCCGCCAGGGAAGCGCAGCGGCACGCCGACGACGCAGCCCGGGACGCGGGACTCACCGGCTGCACCATCGGGATGGGCGCGCGGACGCACATCCCGTACGGCGGCGGGCCGGGCGTGCCCGGCAGCGGCACCGGAGTCGTCGCGGGCGGACCGACCGCCGTACCGGTCGCGCTGTTCGCCGGCAAGTGCGACGAGGTCGACCCGGAGAAGAAGCAGGCCGCCGAGGAAGCCGCCGAGCAGGCCGAGGAGGCGCGCAAGGCAGCCGAGGCGGCCAGGCGCAAGGCCGGTCTGGAGCGGGCCCAGCAGCAGCCGAAGCCGCCGTGGTACGAGAGCCTGAAGAACCCGCGCGCCGGTACCAAGGACGGCGGCGACGGGAAGTGGGAGCGCATCAAGCCCGCCCTCTTCAGCTACGAGTCCGAGATGGGCGCGCGCTACCAGGAGCAGATCTCCGGGGTGAACCGGGGCAAGGAGTACCAGGTCCCGCTCGACGAACTCGACGGCAGGCCCGTCAACTTCGACGGTTGGGACTCCGCGAAGGGGACCTTTCTCGAGGCGAAGTACGGGTACCGCAGCCCGAAGTACTACGACGCCGACGCGGGGGAGCTGAAGCCCGACATCGCCAACCGCTGGGCCAAGCAGGCGCAACGGCAGGTGGACGCGGCCCGGGGCAAGCCCGTGGTGTGGCACTTCTCCGATCCCGACGTGGCGGACGCGGCCCGGGAGATGTTCGAGACCCGGGGCATCGACGTTACGGTGGAGTCCACCCCGAGCAACGTGGTCGGCTGAGGCAGAGGGAGCACGTCGTGCTGAACGTCGTCGTCAACGGATTCTGGGGAACGCGCCGGGAGACCGCCGGGCAGGTCGCCGAGCGGTGGGCGGACACCCTCCGGGCCCTCGAATCCGTTGACGGAGCGGCTTTCGGCGCCTGGCGCGAGGCGACCGACGACGTGACGACCGCGCCTCCGCTGCCGGCGTCCGCGCCCGCGCTGGCCGACTACATCGAGCGGGAGAACCGGGAACCGGACGCGGAGAAGATCGGGTTCACGACGTCCGTCCTGACGAGCAACCCGGGAATGCCGCGGGTGACGGTGGCGATCCACGCCGGCGGGACGTCGGAGTACGTGACGAACTCCGTCGCCGTGACGTTGCGCTCGCGCGCGCTCGACGAGTCGGTGCCCGTGTGCCGGCGCACCGCCGACGTCCTGCGGATCATCGCCGAGTCCTGGGACGTCGACTCCGGCCAGGCCGCCACCCGGGCCCAGTTCACCGCGGTGAGGACCGAGTTCGGCCTTCCGAACTCCGCCCCCCGCTTCGGCCGCTCCGGCTATCTGTCCGCCGGGCGTGCGGCCCTGGCCCCGGAAGGGCTGCCTGGCACGTACACGCCCACCGCGCACGACGGACTGGTCATCGACCTCACCCGGGGAGGGGAGGAGGATCCGGCCGTGGAGACGATCCTCACGGCCAACCGGGTCCTTCGGTCCGCCGGGGCCCTGCAGGAACTGCCCGTGCCGTACGACCGCGCCAAGTGGTGACCCCGTCACAGCAGGCCGTCCCGGCACCGTGAGCGCGGTCACTGCCACCCCGCGGCGATAATCGTGCGCATGTCCGACCAGCCCGCTCCCGAGCCGCGAAGCACTCGTCCGCACGGGGCGCCCGTCCCGCCCGGGCCCCGCGGTGCCGCCCCCGCACTCCTGGGGTACGCGGCCGTCCGGGTGCTGGGGATGGCGATCCTCGCGGTGGCCGCCGCGGTGCAGGGCAAGGACGCCCTGCACCGGTTGAACGGGCGCTGGGACTCCGTCTGGTACGTCAGGGTCGCGGAGCACGGATACGGGTACGACGTGACGCTCCCCGACGGCAGTGTCCACTCCGATCTGGCCTTCTTCCCGCTGCTGCCCGCGCTGGAGCGGGCGGTCTCCGAGGTGCTGCCGGTCGGCGCCGCCACGGCGGGACTGGTGATCGGCTGGATCGCGGCGTTCGCCGCCGCCTGGGGTGTCTACGCCGTCGGCGCGCAGGTGGCCGGGCAGCGGGCCGGGGTGCTGCTGGCGGTGCTGTGGGGCGTGTACCCGACCGCCTTCGTGCAGTCGATGGCGTACACCGAGACGCTGTTCACCGCGCTGGCCGCCTGGTCGCTGTACGCCGTGCTGACCGACCGCTGGATCACCGCGGGGACGCTCTGCGCACTGGCAGGGCTCACCCGGCCCTCGGCCGCCGCGCTCGTCGCCGCCGTCGGGGTCACCGGGCTCGTGCGGCTGTTCAGGAGGGACCTGACGTGGCGGACGGTCGTGGGCGTGGTCGTCGCGCCGCTCGGATGGCTGGGGTACGTCGTCTTCGTGGCCGTGCGCCAGGGCAGCCCCACGGCATACTTCGACGTCCAGGCCGCGTGGGGCAACAACATCGACGGCGGGGTGGCACTCGCCCGCTTCGTCGGCGCGCAGTTGAGCGGCCCCGCCCCGCTCGCCGGCATCGGTCTCGTCGCCGTGATCGGGCTGCTCCTCTGGGTGGTGTGGCTGTGCGTGAAGCAGCGCCAGCCGCTGCCGCTGCTGGTGTACGCAGCGGGGATCGTCGTCATCTCACTGATCGGCGCCGCGTACTTCGGCTCCCGCCCACGGCTGATCATGCCCGCCTTCCCGCTCTTGCTGCCCGCGGCGGTCGCGCTGGCGCGGCCGGCCCGCCGGACGACGGCCGCGGTGGTGGTGGCGCTCCTCGCCGTCGCCTCGGGGGCTTACGGGGCGTTCACGCTGCTCGGTTCGGGACCGCCCTGAGCCGGTGCTCCCGGCCCCGGCGTGACGCCCACGGGTCAGGGCGCCCCGCGACCCGGCCCGCAGATCGCGAGCCGGACGCCCGGCCGCACGCCCCACTGCGCCATCGCCCCCGCCTCGGCCTCCAGGACATGGCGGCTGCGCAGCCTCGGCAGCCCCAGCCGCCCCGGGCGCATCGTGTGGACGTCGAGGACGCGCAGTTCCCTGTCGAGGTACGCCACGTCGATGGCGAAGCGCATCCGGAAGGTGTGCACGCTCGTGCACGGCGTCAGCATGAGCGCGCCGTCCAGGCCGTCACGGCCCAGCAGACCTCGGTACCGTGTCCCGTACGACGCGGCGACCAGCAGCTCGACCGGGTCCTCCCGGCCGGGGACCGTCAGCGTGCCCTTGCCGTCCTGCCATCCGCCCATGTGCCCTGACCGTAGTGGGAGTCGGGTCGTCATGGGCCCCGGACGCCGGAGAGTGGGCCCGTGGGCCCATGACCCCTGGGCCTCGCGGTCCTAGGGTCGGACCGTGGAGTACGTGCGCCTCGCGCTGATCGCCGCCGCCGCCCTCTGGGGGGCCGCGGCCGGGGTGTTCGTGCTGCGCCCCGCCTACCGGATGTCCGTCGAACCCGAGGATCCGTGGCGGGACGCCTGTCCCGCCGGTCATCCGATCACCGGGCCCGTGCAGGGCTGGCTGGGGACGGCCCGCTGCACCGGCTGTGCGGTGCCGCCCGGGTCCGTGCCGCCCGCGCCGGTCGCCGCCGGGGCGGCGACCGGGTCCGGCGCGCACGAAGTGCCGGGCGAGCAGGGGGCGGCGGACCGGCCGGGCACGAACGAGCGGGGCGGCGCGGGAGGGCCGGCAGCCGTGGCCGAGCGTGGCGGCAGGGGCTCGCCCGTCGCCGCCGTCCGGGAGCCGGTCCCGTACCGGCCGTCGTCCGTCGTGCCCGTGGTCGCCGCGCTCGCCTGCGCCGCGCTCGCCGCGGCCGTCGGGCCCCGCCCGGAGCTGGCCGCATGGCTGCTGCTCGCGCCCGTCGCCGTACTGCTCGCCCTCGTCGACCTCAACGTCCAACGGCTCCCGGACCGGTTGACGCTTCCGTTGGCCGCCGCGGCGGCCGTGCTGCTCGGCGGTGCGGCGCTGCTCCCCGGTGCCGGGGGATCATGGCCGGTCGCGCTGCTCGGAGGACTTGTGCTCGGTGCCGCGTACCTCGTGCTCTTCCTGGTCAACCCGAACGGCATGGGGTTCGGCGATGTGAAGCTGGCCCTGTCGCTCGGGGTGGCGCTCGGCTGGTACGGCTGGGAGGTGCTGTTCGTCGGCGCCTTCGCGGGGTTCCTGCTGGGAGCGTTCTACGGGCTCGGCCTCGTCGTCCTCCGCGGGGCGGGGCGCGGGACGGCGATTCCCTTCGGCCCGTTCATGATCTCGGGAACGCTGATCGGGCTGCTGCTGGGGGCGTTGTCCGTCTAGTCGCGACCAGCTCGGTCCCGACCGGCTCGGCCCCGACCGGCTCGGCCCCGAGCCGCGGGTCCGACCGGCTCCTGGGGACGACCGCCACGGTGCCGCGATGCGGACGGCACGGGGCGACCGCAGCGCACCGGTCGGGCCCCACGCGCGCAGACACGTCCGTCGTGCCGGGACGCGCGCCGGGGGCCGGCCGTCGGCGTCCGGGAAGGGGCGATCCCGATGTCCACGACGACCGTCACGAGGTCCACGGGTGACCGCCACGAGGGGGAGATCCCAGGTCATGTGGACGGCGCTGCCAGCGACGGCCTCTAGCATGCGGACGTATGCGGACATTCTTTGACAATCTAACGGTCTTGCGTGCGCAGACGAAGCCGCTCCCGGCTTCCGCGGACGCCCGGCCGGCGGAAGGTCCCGCCGTCGCCCTCCTCCCCTGGGGCTGGGCGGCGGTCCTGTCCCTGCTCTACGCGACCGTCGCCGTGCGCCGCCACCAGCTCCTGCGCACCACGGGGTACGACCTCGGCATCTTCGAACAGGCCGTACGCGCCTACGCCCAACTCCAGGCCCCCGTCGTCCCGTTGCGCGGCGAGGGCTTCAATCTGCTCGGCGACCACTTCCACCCGCTGGTCGCCGCGCTCGCCCCGCTCTACGGGCTCTGGCCGTCCCCGCTCTGTCTGCTCCTGGCCCAGTCCGTCCTCCTCGCCGTCGCCGTCGTGCCGCTCGCCCGCTGGGCGGTGCGGACGCTCGGCCGCCGCGCCGCGCACGTCGTCGCCTTCGGTTACGGCGCTAGCTGGGGCATCGCCTCGGCGGCCGCCTTCGACTTCCACGAGGTGGCCCTCGCCGTACCGCTCCTGGCCTTCGCCCTCGAGGCGCTCGGCCGGCGACGCTGGGGGCGGGCCGTCGCCTGGGCCGCTCCACTGCTGCTGATCAAGGAGGACCTGGGGCTGACCCTCGCGGCGGTCGGCGCGTACGTGGCGTGGAAGGGGCCCCGGAGGCTGGGGATCGCGACGGCCGCGGCCGGGCTCGTCGGCAGCGCGATCGAGATCAAGCTGCTGCTGCCCGCCTTCCACCCCGGCGGCGGGTACGCCCACGGGGGCAACCTCACCGACGGGCACGGCTCGCTCCTGGCCACGATGGCCTTCGCACCGCTCGACGCGCTCCGTCCGGACGTGAAGGCCATGACGCTCGTGCTCGTCTTCGCCCCGAGTGCCCTGCTCGCCCTGCGGTCACCGCTGTCGCTGATCGCCGTGCCGACGCTCGCCTGGCGGATGCTGTCGGAGAACGCCTTCCACTGGGGGACCGCCTTCCACTACAGCGCCGTCCTGATGCCGGTGGTCCTCGCCGGGCTCGTCGACGCCCTCGGGCGCTACCGGCGGGCCGGCGATCCGCTCGCGGCCCGCCATGTCCGCGCCTCCCTGGTCACGGTCCTGGCCGTGACGGTGGTCATGCTGCCGTCCTTCCCGCTGGCCCAGCTGGCGCAGCGGGCCACCTGGCGCACCACCCCCCACGTCGAGGCCGCCCGTGCGCTGCTGCAGCGGATCCCGGACGGGGCGACGGTGGCCGCCTCCAACCGGCTCGTCCCCCAGCTCACCTCCCGGTGCGACGTCGTGCTCTTCCCGACCTGGCCCGTCGAAGGGCATCTGTACGAGTACGACCGGAAGCGGCTGCCCAGGCCCACCGCGGAATGGATCATCCACGACGCACAGGCCCCGGAGGCGTGGCCGTACAAGACGGGTCACTGGCCCTATCCGCCCGAGCAGCAGCAGGCCGAACTCGACGCGGCACAACGGACGTACGGCTACGAGCGCGTCGCGGCACGCGAAGGCATCACCCTGCTGAGGCGCACGCGATGAGTGCCGGCGGTCAGGGTCCACCCCGGGCGGCGTCCACCGCCGGGATGCCGTCCGCTCGCCGCCTCCTGGCCTGCTCGCCGCCCGCGGGCCGGTTCCTCCCCCGGGCGCGTCAACCGGGTGCCCCATCCCCGGGGTCCCCCGTGGGGAGTACGGCCGGGGCCGGGAGCGGCGGCCCGGTACGGCCCCTGCCCAGGCCCTTTCCCCTTCCGTACCGCAGTCGTGCGATTTCGGAGAGTAGTTGCGGCATGCCGCGGCACGCGCCTGCCCTCACGAAGGGTTATGGTGGAAACCCCCCCTCGGGCCGGTCCGTATCCCCCCCACGGACCGGCCCGTTTTCTCTGCCCGCGGCGAGCGGGCGGCGGATCAGCTGCGACCGGCCCAGATGTTCGTCCCGGCGGTGTCCACCGCGAAGACGTCGATCTCCTTCAACTCCTCGCCGGTGAGCGGTGCGGCCTGCAACGCGGCCACGTTCTCCTCCAGCTGCCCGACACTGCTCGCGCCGATCAGCGCCGACGTCATCCGGTCGTCGCGCAGCACCCAGCTGAGCGCCAGCTGGGCCAGCGACTGACCGCGCCGCTGGGCGATCTCGTTCAGGCCCAGCAGCCGGCGCAGCACCTCGTCGGAGAGCAGGCCCGGGTCGAGGGACTTGCCCTGCGCCGCCCGCGAGCCCTCCGGGATGCCGGTGAGGTACTTGCCGGTCAGGAGCCCCTGGGCGAGCGGCGCGAAGGAGATGCAGCCCATGCCGGCCGCCTCGAGCGTGTCGAGGAGCCCGTCGTCCTCGGTCCAGCGGTTGATCATCGAGTAGGACGGCTGGTGGATGAGGGCCGGGACGCCCATCTCCTTCAGCAGCCCGGCCGCCTCGGCGGTCTGCTCGGCGTTGTAGGAGGACACGCCCGCGTAGAGCGCCTTGCCCTGCTGGACGGCGGACGCCAGGGCGCCCATCGTCTCCTCCAGCGGGGTGTGCGGGTCGAAGCGGTGCGAGTAGAAGATGTCGACGTAGTCCAGACCCATCCTCTTCAGGGAGGCGTCCAGGGAGGACATCAGGTACTTGCGGGAGCCCCATTCGCCGTAGGGGCCGGGGTGCATCAGATAGCCGGCCTTGGTGGAAACGATGAGTTCGTCCCGGTACGGGGCGAAGTCCTGGGCGAACAGCTTGCCGAAGTTCAGCTCGGCCGAGCCGGGGGGCGGCCCGTAGTTGTTCGCCAGGTCGAAGTGCGTCACTCCGAGGTCGAAGGCGCGGCGCAGGATCGCCCGCTGCGAGGCGAGCGTGCGGTCGTCGCCGAAGTTGTGCCAGAGGCCGAGGGAGATCGCGGGGAGCTTGAGCCCGCTGCGGCCGGTGCGGCGGTACTCCATCGAGTCGTAGCGGTTCTCGGCTGCACGGTAATAGGGGGAGTCGTTCACGCTTCCCTCCCTATCACGGACTTGTGACAGACCGGGTTGGGTGCGTTCGGCCGCTCCGCAGTAGTGTGACGGGCGTCGGGGGTCAGCCACAGCACGGAGGGGTTAAGGACTGTGAACCTGCGCGACCTGGTGTACGGGCTCTACGCACGCCGGGTGGAGGGCCGCCTCGACCACGCCCAGGTGCCCAAGCACATCGGCGTCATCCTGGACGGCAACCGCCGCTGGGCCAAGGCGTCGGGCGGCACGGCCGCGGAGGGACACCAGGCCGGGGCCGACAAGATCTCCGAGCTGCTGGGCTGGTGCGCCGAGACGGACGTCGAGGTCGTCACCCTCTGGATGCTGTCCACGGACAACTTCGACCGTCCGGAGGAGGAGCTGCGTCCGCTGCTCGGCATCATCGAGAACACCGTGCGCAATCTGGCCGCCGACGGCCGGTGGCGGGTGCACCACGTGGGGACCATGGACCTGCTTCCCGCCAGGACCCAGTCCGTCCTCAAGGAGGCGGAGCAGTCGACGGTCGGCGTCGACGGGATACTGGTCAACGTCGCGGTCGGTTACGGCGGCCGCCAGGAGATCGCGGACGCGGTGCGCTCCCTGCTGAACGAGCACGCGGCCAAGGGGACGACCTTCGAGGAACTCGCGGAGATCGTCGACACCGACATGATCGCGTCCCACCTCTACACGCGCGGACAGCCCGACCCGGACCTGGTGATCCGCACGAGCGGCGAGCAGCGCCTGTCGGGTTTCATGCTCTGGCAGAGCGCCCACTCCGAGTACTACTTCTGCGAGGTCTTCTGGCCGGCCTTCCGCAAGGTCGACTTCCTCCGCGCCCTCCGCGACTACGCGGCACGCCACCGCCGCTACGGCGCCTGAGGGCGGGAGGCCCCGCCGGAGGCAGTCCGGGGACGGTCCGATCGCCCGGGAAGTCCGCGGCCCGGTCGCGCCGCCGCCCGAGCGGCGTGCATCCCCGTTCGCGACAGGTCCCGGGCGTGCGTCCCCGTTCGAGTGCGTGCGGTCCCGCACCGCGGTGGAGCTCCGTGGTCGGGTGGCGGGATCTTGACGACCGGTCGCACGTTCGGTCCAGGGGCAAGGAGCCGAACGGGTGGCGTTCGCGCGTCCGTGGGCGCGGCCCCGGGCGTGGTCACCGCATGTTCATCGACGCGTCGTCATATGCCATGGCATGGCCTTGCTTGTTCGAGGGAATATCCCTGACAGGTCGACATCCGGACACCCGCTCCGGATGCCGTTCTACAGCGCGCGGCACCGAGCCGCTCGCCCGGGAGGCCCTTTGCGCCAGGACGACCGTGCGGCCAGCACGGAAGGAACGGGGGGCCGGTGCCCGGCCCGTGCATCGTGGCCGGACACCGGTCCCGTCCCCTGCCTTTCGGTGGGGAGACCCCCAGTCCGCGACGCCGTCGCACCCCGATCTCAGCCGAGGGGGTACGTCCTTCCGTGGTGAACAGCACAAAGCGCCGCATGTCCGACAGGCGCACCTACGTTCTCGACACCAGCGTCCTGCTGGCCGACCCCAACGCCGTCTCGCGTTTCGACGAGCACGAGGTGGTGCTCCCGATCGTCGTCGTGACGGAGCTGGAGGCCAAGAGGCACCACCCGGAGCTCGGTTACTTCGCCCGGCAGGCGCTGCGCCTGCTCGACGACTACCGGGTCCGGTACGGCCGCCTGGACGCACCCCTCCCGATGGGCGACCTCGGCGGCACGCTGCGCGTCGAGCTCAACCACTCGGACCCCGGGGTGCTTCCCGCCGGCTACCGGCTGGGTGACAACGACTCACGGATCCTCGCGGTGGCACGGAACCTCCAGGCGGAGGGGTACGACGTCACCGTCGTCTCCAAGGACCTGCCGCTGCGCATCAAGGCGTCCTCCGTCGGCCTCCTCGCCGAGGAGTACCGTGCGGAGCTCGCGGTCACGGATTCCGGTTGGACCGGTATGTCCGAACTGGCCCTGTCCGCGGAGCAGGTGGACATCCTCTTCGAGGAAGAACACCTGTACGTGCCGGAGGCGTCCGATCTGCCCGTCCACACCGGGCTCGTCCTCCAGTCGGAGCGGGGCAAGGCCCTCGGCCGGGTCGCCTCCGACGGAAACGTCCGGCTGGTCCGCGGCGACCGTGAGGCCTTCGGGATCCGCGGCCGCAGCGCCGAGCAGCGCATCGCCCTCGATCTGCTGCTCGACCCCGACGTCGGCATCGTCTCCATGGGTGGCCGGGCGGGCACCGGCAAGTCCGCGCTCGCGCTCTGCGCCGGTCTGGAGGCCGTCCTGGAGCGCCGGCAGCACCAGAAGGTGATGGTCTTCCGGCCGCTGTACGCGGTGGGCGGGCAGGAACTGGGCTATCTGCCGGGCACCGAGGCCGAGAAGATGAGCCCCTGGGCGCAGGCGGTCTTCGACACGCTCTCCGCGGTGGCCGGCCGCGAGGTCATCGAGGAGGTCCTGGGCCGGGGCATGCTCGAGGTGCTGCCGCTGACCCATATCCGCGGGCGCTCGCTGCACGACGCGTTCGTCATCGTCGACGAGGCGCAGTCCCTGGAGCGGAACGTCCTCCTGACCGTTCTGTCCCGTATCGGGGCCAACTCGCGGGTCGTACTGACCCATGACGTGGCGCAAAGGGACAATCTGCGTGTCGGCCGGTACGACGGGGTCGTCGCCGTCGTGGAGAAGCTGAAGGGTCATCCGCTCTTCGCGCACGTCACGCTCACCCGGTCCGAGAGGTCGCAGATCGCCGCGCTGGTGACCGAAATGCTGGAGGACGGGCCGATCTGACGGGAGCTGTCCGGCTTGGGAGTTGACGCCGCCCGGCGAAGCGAAGGAGCTTAGCCGGGCGGCGTCGTGCCGTGCCGCTCTTTCCAGAAAACTCCTGGGACAAACGAGGTGTGAGCTTTCACACGCAGCCATGAATTGCCTTGCGGCATCGGCTTCCGGCAGAGTCTGGGTTCCGTCAGGCCCCGCATACGGCACAGCTGCACCCTCAGGGGCGCGGCACCACACAACTCCACAGACGCCGCCGTATGCCGCCCGAGCACCACGCGGCACTCCCGCAAAGGAGCGCCCACCGGGCCCGTGCCTCCCGTGACCTAGCAAGAGGGAGTGCCAGTGTCAGGGGCACGATTGCGCCCGCGAGGTCACCTGTGCGGGCGATGCTGGAAGGAAACCGTGTGAGCCGGATCTCGGTCCGGGGATTCGCAGTGGCGTCCGCCACCGCAGTCACCACTGTCGGCGCCGTCGTGGGTGTTGCCTCGGGCAACACCGTGCCCGCGAACGGCGACAACCTGGAGACGACCGCGGCGGACGCGACGCTCCTTGCGGACATCCCCGTCGGTGAGCAGGCCCAGGTTCAGGTCGCATCCCTGACCCAGCAGGCCGACGCGCAGGCGGCCGCCGCCGACGCGGCCGCGAGGAAGTCCGCCGAGGAGGCGGCTCGCGTCCAGGCCGCCAAGGACGCCGAGGCGAAGAAGGAAGCCGCCGAGGAGAAGGCCCAGCGCGAGGCCGAGGCCAAGGAGGCCGAGGAGCGCGCCAGCCGGTCGGCCGTCCGTGACGCCTCCAGCTTCGCGACGCAGTCCTCGTACAGCGTCTCCGAGGTCCAGGCGATGGCCCGCCAGATGGTCCCCGGCGACCAGTTCCAGTGCTTCAGCAACATCGTGGACCACGAGTCCAGCTGGAACTACCGGGCCCAGAACCCGTCCTCCGGTGCCTACGGCCTCGTCCAGGCGCTGCCGGGCTCCAAGATGGCGTCCGCCGGCGCGGACTGGCAGACGAACCCCGCGACCCAGATCAAGTGGGGCCTCAACTACATGAACGACCGCTACGGCAGCCCCTGCGGTGCCTGGTCGTTCTGGCAGGCCAACAACTGGTACTAGGCCGACGGTCGGTACCGGCCCGACAACCGTTACCAGACGGACAACCGGTACCGACCGGGCCCCGGATTCCGGGGAGTTCCGGCCGCTCGACCCCGCTGAGCCCCTCACCGTCCGACGGTGGGGGGCTCGGTGCGTGTACGGTCGGGGCGGACCTTGGGGGGAGAGGGAAGCACGAGATGTCGAAGACGCCAGCTTGGCTGGGTCGGCTGGGGGCCGGACTGTCCCGGCTCGGGGCACGGTTGGAGGAACGCCGGGCCGCCGCCGCCGCGGACAACGACAACGGCATGGGTGACGCCGATCTCGGCGAGGTGAACCCGCCCGAGCACGTCCCGCCGCCACCCGCGTACGCCCCGGCCGTTCCGGCGAGGCCCCATCCGGTCGAGGCCATCCCCTGGGGCATGAGGGTCGCGGCCGAGGCGGGCTGGCGGCTGCTGGTCCTGGCGGGAACGCTCTGGGTGCTGATGCGTGTCATCAGCGCGGTCCAGCTCGTCGTGCTCGCCTTCGTCGCGGCCCTGCTGGTCACCGCGCTGCTGCAGCCGACTGTGGCCCGTCTGAGGGGTGTCGGCCTGCCGCGAGGGCTCGCCACTGCCGTCACGGCGATCCTGGGCTTCGTCGTCATCGGTCTCGTCGGCTGGTTCGTCGTCTGGCAGGTGATGGACAACCTCGGCAATGTCGCCGACCGGGTCAAGGACGGTATCGAGGAGCTGAAGCGCTGGCTGCTCAACAGCCCGTTCCATGTGACCGAGCGCCAGATCAACGACATCGCGAACAACCTCCAGGACACCATCGGCACCAACACCCAGGAGATCACCTCCGCCGGGCTCGAGGGCGTGGGCGTGATGGTGGAGATCCTCACGGGGATGCTGCTGGCGCTGTTCTCGACCCTCTTCCTGCTCTACGACGGGAGGCGGATCTGGCAGTGGTCCCTGAAGCTGGTGCCCTCGGCGGCCCGCCCGGGGGTCGCCGGCGCCGGTCCGCGCGCCTGGCGGACGCTGACGGCGTACGTGCGGGGCACGGTGGTGGTCGCCCTCATCGACGCGATCTTCATCGGACTGGGCATCTACTTCCTCGATGTGCCGCTGGCCGTTCCGCTCGCCGTCTTCATCTTCCTGTTCTCCTTCATCCCCCTCGTGGGTGCGGTCGTGTCGGGGGCTCTCGCGGTCGTCGTCGCGCTGGTCACCCAGGGCGTGTTCACCGCCCTGATGGTGCTGCTGGTGGTGCTCGCCGTGCAGCAGATCGAGGGGCACGTGCTGCAGCCGTTCATCCTCGGCCGCGCGGTTCGTGTCCATCCGCTGGCCGTCGTCCTCGCCGTCGCCACGGGAGGTCTGACGGCGGGGATCGGCGGCGCGGTGGTCGCGGTGCCGCTGGTCGCGGTGACGAACACGGTGGTCACCTATCTGCGCGCGTACGGCCGGGGCCAGGTGAGCCGGATCGGTCCCGCTCCGCACGGGGCGACGGTGGTGGATCTCGCCCCCACCCCGCCCCCGACCCTGCCCCCGGCCGCCGCGAAGCCCGAGCCCCCGCCCCCGGAGGACGAGGAACGCAGGTGATCACGTGGTCGAGGACGCGAGGCGGCTGACGGCCCGGGTCGAACAACCCGCGTGACCGGACCACGGGGCGGGCCGGCGCGCTTCCTCCGCGTACGACGAGGGCGCCCCGCCCGGCTGCAAGCCGGGCGGGGCGCCCTCCTCACGTACCGGCCGTCCGGCCGGGACGCCACTACTCGGCCAGAACGGCTTCCGCGTCCAGCGTGGTGCCGACGGCCTGGATCACCGAGGCGATCTTGAAGGCCTCCTGGATGACGTCGCGCTCGACGCCCGCCTTGCGGAGCACCTGCTCGTGCGAGTCAAGGCACTGGCCGCAGCCGTTGATCGCGGAGACGGCCAGCGACCACAGCTCGAAGTCGGTCTTCTCGACGCCGGGGTTGCCGATGACGTTCATCCGCAGACCGGCGCGCAGCGTCCCGTACTCGGGGTCCGACAGCAGGTGCCGGGTCCGGTAGAAGACGTTGTTCATCGCCATGACCGCGGCGGCCGACTTGGCGGCGGTGTACGCCTCGCCGGACAGGTTGGCCTTGGCCTCGGGCTCCAGCTCGCGCAGCACGATCGGCGAGCGGGAGGCGATCGCGCAGGCCAGGACCGTGCCCCACAGCTGCTGCTGCGGGAGGTCGCTGTTGCCGATCACCGAACCGAGGTTCAGCTTCAGGTCCTTGGCGTAGTCCGGCAGGGCGGACTTCAGTTCATCGAGGGCCATGCTCACTCACCGGCCAGCAGCTTGACCGGGTCGAGGGTGTTCTCGCCCTTGGTCCAGTTGCAGGGGCAGAGCTCGTCGGTCTGCAGGGCGTCGAGGACTCGCAGGACCTCCTTGGGGTTACGGCCGACGGAGCCGGCGGTCACCATCGTGAACTGGATCTCGTTGTTCGGGTCGACGATGAAGACGGCGCGCTGGGCGAAGCCGTCCTCGCCCTCGATGCCGAGGTCGCGCATCAGCTCGTGCTTGGAGTCGGCCAGCATCGGGAAGGGCAGGTCACGCAGGTCGTCGTGGTCCTTGCGCCAGGCGTGGTGGACGAACTCGGAGTCGCCGGAGAAGCCGAGGACCTGGGCGTCGCGGTCGGCGAACTCGTCGTTCAGCTTGCCGAACGCGGCAATCTCGGTGGGGCAGACGAAGGTGAAGTCCTTGGGCCACGCGAAGACGACCTTCCACTTGCCCTCGTAGGACTTGTGGGTGATCTGCTCGAACTCCTTGCCGCTCTCCAGCGAGACGCAGGCGGTCAGCTCGAAGGTGGGGAACTGGTCACCGACAGTGAGCACACGCTCTCCTTGCAACAGGAAGCCCCTCGTGAGGGCCTCCGGGGGGTTGGACGGATCTCCACCCTGGCACAGAGTGCATTGATCAAAGAAATAGCTAGACTGGGTCGCCGTGATCGGAGGTAGTTATCAGTGGTGGCGATGAACGGGTTGAATCGGGGCAAACAGCCCACGCTGGCTCAGCTTCGAGCCTTCGCCGCTGTCTCCGAGCATCTGCACTTCCGGGACGCGGCCGCCGCAATCGGGACGAGTCAGCCCGCGCTGTCCGGGGCCGTGTCCGCGCTGGAGGAGGCACTGGGTGTCCAGCTGCTGGAGCGTACGACGCGAAAGGTCCTCCTGTCGCCGGCGGGGGCGCGGCTGGCGGTCCGGGCCAAGGCGGTCCTCGACGCCGTCGGCGAACTGCTGGAGGAGGCCGAGGCGGTGCGTGCGCCGTTCACCGGGGTGCTGCGGCTCGGAGTGATCCCGACCGTCGCGCCGTACCTGCTGCCGAGCGTTCTGCGGCTGGTCCACGAGCGCTACCCGGAACTCGACCTCCAGGTCCACGAGGAGCAGACGTCGTCGCTGCTGGAGGGCCTCTCGGCGGGCCGGCTCGACCTGCTGCTCCTCGCCGTCCCCCTCGGAGTGCCGGGAGTGACGGAACTGCCGCTGTTCGACGAGGACTTCGTGCTGGTGACGTACGACGACCACTGGCTCGGCGGCCGCGAGGGCATTCCGCGTGACGCGCTCCGGGAGCTCCCGCTGCTGCTGCTCGACGAGGGCCACTGCCTGCGCGACCAGGCCCTCGACATCTGCCGGGAGGCGGGCCGCACCGAGGGGGCACCGGTCACCACCACCGCCGCCGGGCTGTCCACCCTGGTCCAGCTGGTCGCGGGCGGACTGGGCGTCACCCTCCTCCCGCGCACCGCGGTCCAGGTCGAGACCGGCCGCAATCCGGCCCTGGCCACCGGCTACTTCGCGGACCCGGCACCGGCCCGGCGCGTCGCCCTGGCGATGCGCACGGGCGCGGCCCGGCAGGGCGAGTTCGAGCAGTTCGCGGGCGCGCTCCGGGAAGCGCTGGGGGATCTTCCGGTGCGTGTGCTCCACGACGGTTCGCGGTGTCCGCAGACCTTCCGGCCCTAGCGGCCGCGGCAGGGCGAGGAACGTCACCGGGAGCACCGCGCCGACGCCGGTGGACGTCATGGACGTGACGCCGGCCCGGTCGACGGCCGGCCGCCCGTGCCGTCGACCGCCGCCGATCCGGTGCCCCGCTCCCGTACGGCCGGTGGTCCCGGAGGGCGGGCGCCCTCCGGGACCACCGGCTACTCCTAGGACGGCGCCTTCGGCGGCCGTCCGCGGCGGGGGATGGGCTTGACGCCGCCGGGCAGACGGCCCGACTCCGACAGTGCCCGGCGCAGCAGGAACTCGATCTGCGCGTTGGCGCTGCGCAGCTCGTCCGACGCCCAGCGCGCCAGCGCCTCGTACACCGCCGGGTCGAGCCGCAACAGCACCTGTTTCCGCTCGGGAGGGGTCACTGGTAGAGCGTGCCCGTGTTCAGGACGGGCTGTGCGGCTCGGTCTCCGCAGAGCACCACCATCAGGTTCGACACCATCGCCGCCTTGCGTTCGTCGTCCAGCTCCACGAGGCCCTCCTCGGCGATCCTCGACAGCGCGGTCTCCACCATGCCGACCGCGCCGTCCACGATCTGCCTGCGGGCGGCGACCACGGCCCCCGCCTGCTGGCGCTGGAGCATGGCCGAGGCGATCTCGGGCGCGTACGCGAGGTGGGTGAAGCGGGACTCGACAATGTGGACGCCGGCGGCCTCGACCCGTGCGCGCAGTTCCAGGGCGAGCTTCTCGGTGATCTCCTCGGCGTTCCCGCGCAGCGACAGGCCGTCCTCGTCGTGGGCGTCGTACGGGTACTCGATCGCGATGTGCCGCACCGCCGCCTCGGTCTGGGTGGAGACGAACTCCCGGAAGTCGTCCACCTCGAACATCGCCTGCGCGGTGTCCTCGACCTTCCACACGACCACCGCGGCGAGCTCGATCGGGTTGCCGTAGGCGTCGTTGACCTTGAGCACCGCGGTCTCGTGGTTGCGGATCCGGGTGGAGATCTTCGCCCGGGTGGTCAGCGGGTTGACCCAGCGCAGTCCGTCCGTGCGGATCGTGCCCCGGTAGCGGCCGAAGAGCTGCACCACACGTGCCTCGCCCGGCGCGATCATGTTGAGCCCGCACATCGAGAGGCCGGATGCGGCCACCACGACGATGCCGAGCGCGACCAGTGCGGCCGCCGCGGCCGTCCCCGCCGCTGTGGGACCCGTCACGATCAGTGCGATGCCGGCCGCGAGTCCGGCCAGGGCGAGCAGTAGGGCCAGACCGCCGCCGATGCTGTGCGCGGCGAACTCCCTGACCTTCGGCGCGGGCATCTCGGGTACTTCGTCGTGGCGCAGGGATGTGCTGGTCACAGGCATTCTCGTCCCCCGTTCGGCGGGCCGCACCGGCGACCCGACTAGCTAGCAATGTGATTACACATTATCTGAACCGGCAACCCTGCGCACCCCTCGTGAGTCGGTTCCTTGTGAGACGGGTGCTGATTGTCACGTCCGGAAAAGACCGGATCGGTCGTCCTTTGTCTGTACGACCGGTGTTAGCTTTCTGAGCTGATCTGGCGCAGAGCGCCGGGGTACGGCACGACCAACGACCAACGACGAGCGCGGAACAGAGAGCGGAGCGACCAAGCGATGGGCCGAGCGGAAGCGCGGAGAACCCGGCAGCGCGACGCGCGCCGGGCGGGCAAGGCCGGGGGCATACGGCGCTTCCTCACCTGGCGGAAGCTGCTGGGCACCTTCTTCACCCTCTGCCTGCTGGGCATGGGCGCGCTCTTCATCGTCTACCTGCTGGTGCCGGTCCCCACGGCCAACGCGCAGGCCGAGAAGGAGAGCAACGTCTACAAGTACAGCGACGGCTCCCTCCTGACCCGTACCGGCTCCGTCAACCGCGAGATCGTCGGCCTCGACAAGATCCCGGACGACGTCGAGAAGGCCTTCGTCGCCGCCGAGAACAAGACCTTCTACAAGGACTCCGGCGTCGACCTGAAGGGCACCGCGCGTGGTGTCTTCAACACCCTGACCGGCGGGGGCAAGCAGGGTGGCTCGACGATCACCCAGCAGTACGTCAAGAACTACTACCTGAACCAGGACCAGACGGTCACCCGCAAGCTCAAGGAGCTGGTGATCTCGCTGAAGGTGGACCAGCAGAAGGACAAGGACGAGATCCTCGCCGGCTACCTGAACACCAGCTACTACGGGCGCGGTGCCTACGGCATCCAGGCCGCGGCCCAGGCGTACTACCGCAAGGACGCACAGAAGCTGACCGTCGCCGAGGGTGCCTACCTCGCCGCCCTGCTCCAGGCCCCGAGCCAGTACGACTGGGCGGTGGCCTCGCCGACCGGCAGGAAGCTGGTGAGCGAGCGCTGGAACTACGTCCTGGACAACATGGTCGGGGAGAACTGGCTGGACGCGTCGGCGCGTTCGGCCCTCACGTTCCCCGTGCCGAAGGAGCCGAAGGCGGCCCCGGGCATGGAGGGGCAGACCGGTTACCTCGTCAAGGCGGCCAACGCCGAACTCGCCAGGCGGGGCGTCAGCGAGGACCAGATCGAGGCCGGCGGCTGGACTATCACGCTCAGCATCGAGAAGAAGCGCCAGAACGCCCTCCTCAAGGCCGTCGGCGAGCAGCTGGAGGAGAAGCTCGACCGCGAGGGCGACACGCGCGACGCGACCGTCCAGGCGGGGGCGACCTCCGTCGACCCGAAGACCGGCAAGGTCGTCGCCCTGTACGGCGGGGTCGGCGCGACCGAGCACTGGATCTCCAACGCCACCCGGCGCGACTACCAGCCCGCGTCCACGTTCAAGCCCATCGTGCTCGCCACCGCGCTGGAGAACGGGGCCGAGACCCAGGACGGCCGGCGGATCGGCCTCGACACGATCTACGACGGCGACAGCAAGCGCCCGGTGGAGGGCAGCGACACGCCCTTCGCGCCGGAGAACGAGGACGACCGCAGCTACGGCCCCGTCACCGTCCAGAGAGCCACCAACAGCTCGATCAACTCGGTGTACGCCCAGATGATCGTGGACGTCGGCCCCGGCAAGGTGAAGGAGACCGCGGTCGGCCTCGGGATGCACGACGGCGAGGGCTGGCCGGTGCGGCCGGCGATGTCGCTCGGCACGATGGGCGCCTCGACCTGGGACATGGCCGCGGTCTACGCGACCCTCGACAACCACGGCGAGCAGGTCGTGCCCTCGATCGTGAAGGACGTCAAGCACCGGACCCGCGAGGCCGGAGCCGCGCCCGAGGGCGGTGACCGCGTCATCAGCCGGGAGGCCGCCGACACCGTGACCCATGCCATGACCGGCGTGGTGCGGAGCGGCTCCGGTCGCAACGCCCAGGGCGACTACTCCGCGGCCGGCAAGACCGGTACCTCGGAGAACAACCGCTCGGCCTGGTTCGTGGGGTACACGCCCGAACTGGTGACCGCGGTCGGGCTGTTCGGGGAGGACGCCAAGGGCCGCCAGGTGACCCTGACGGACACCATCAACGAGGGCCGTGCCAACGGCGGTGGCGTGCCGGCCATGATCTGGCGCCAGTACACCACCGGCGCGCTCGGCGGCGGCTCGGACGAGCGGTTCGACCTGGAGCTCATGGAGCCGGTGCAGGAGCAGCTCCCGGCGAGTCCCAGCGGATCGCCCTCCGAGAGCGAGGAGCCGGAGGAGCCCTCGGACGAGCCCTCGCGGTCGGAGAAGCCGGACGACCGGCCGAGCAGTTCACCCGACCCGACGCCGTCGGACGACGAGTCCACCGGCACGGGGGACTCGACGGGCACCACGGAGGGCACCGACAGCGGTACCACCGAGGGCGGCGGGACCGACTCCGGCACCACGGAGGGCGGAGCGGGTGACGGCGGAACCGACTCCGGCACCACGGACGGGACGACGACGGGGACGACGGCCGGCGTACGGCCCCGGCCGCAGAACACCTGACGAGTGTCGTGCGATCCCCGGCGGGCGCCTGACGACGGCGACGGGGTCTCGCCGAGCGCACCGCGGCCGACGCCGGGCGCCGGCCCCGCCGGGGGGCAGCCCGAACGAGAAGCGAGCCGCAGGACCCGGAAGGGCCCGGAGCTCCGGGCCCTTCCGGGGGGCCGCACGGAGGCGGGCCGTCAGCCTCCGTTGACCTCCTTGGAGATCCGGTCGCCGATCTCCTTGTCGATGTTGCGCCAGTACTGCACCGCCCGGTCCAGCACCGGCCGCGAGACGCCCTGCTTCAGATGGCCGCTGACGTTCGACACCAGCCGCGAACGGGCGGCGTCGTCGAGGACGTTGCGGACCATCGTTCCCGCCTGGCCCCAGTCGTCGTCCTCGCGGTGCGGCTTGTACGCCTCGCGCACCATCTCACCGGCCGTGGCCCACCCCGCGGGGTCGCCGAAGCGCGCGAAGTCCGCGTCCGGGCCGCCGTAGGAGTTCGGGGCGTAGGGCCGCGCGGCGTACGACGGCGCATAGCGCATCGGGCCGTCCTTGGCGTACGAGTTCACCGGTGCGTGCGGCCGGTTGGGCGGCAGCTGCGCGTAGTTGGGGCCGATCCGGTACCGGTGGGTGTCCGGGTAGGAGAACAGCCGGCCGAGCAGCATCTTGTCCGGCGACGGCCCGATGCCCGGAACCATGTTCGACGGCTCGAAGGCGGCCTGTTCGATGTGGATGAAGTAGTCCTCCGGGTTCCGGTTCAGCGTCATCCGGCCCACGTCGATCAGCGGGTAGTCCCCGTGCGGCCACACCTTCGTCAGGTCGAAGGGGTTGAACCGGTAGTCCGCGGCGTCCTCGAACGGCATGACCTGGACCTTCAGGGTCCACGAGGGCGCGTCCCCGGCCTCGATCGAGTCGTACAGGTCGCGCCGGTGCTTGTCCGCGTCGGAACCGGCGAGTTCGTCGGCCTCCTCCTGGGTGAGGAAGTCGATGCCCTGGTCGGTCTTGAAGTGGTACTTCACCCAGAACCGCTCACCGGCGCCGTTGATCCACATGTAGGTGTGCGATCCGTAGCCGTTCATGTGGCGGTAGGTCTTGGGGATTCCCCGGTCGCCCATCAGCCAGGTGACCTGGTGCGCCGACTCGGGGGAGAGGGTCCAGAAGTCCCACTGCATGTCGTTGTTGCGCAGCCCGGTGGCCGGGTGGCGCTTCTGGGACCTGATGAAGTCCTGGAACTTGATCGTGTCGCGTACGAAGAAGACCGGCGTGTTGTTGCCGACCAGATCGTAGTTGCCCTGCTCGGTGTAGAACTTCAGTGCGAAGCCGCGCGGGTCGCGCCAGGTGTCCGGGGACCCCTGCTCGCCGGCGACCGTCGAGAAGCGGGCCAGCATCTCGGTGCGCCTGCCCGGCTGGAACAGGTCGGCCTTGGTGAACTGGCTCACGTCGTTGGTGACTTCGAAGAAGCCGTACGCGCCGGAGCCCTTGGCGTGCACCACCCGTTCGGGGACCCGCTCCCGGTTGAACTGGGCCATCTTCTCGATCAGGTAGTGGTCCTGCAGAAGGATCGGGCCGTCCGGCCCCACGGTCAGCGAGTGCTCGTCGCTCTCCACCGGGATGCCGTGGTTGTTCGTCGTGTACGGCGCTTTGGGGGGTGACTCGGTCACGAGCGTCCTCCCGTCCATCGAGGGAATGTGGTCGCATCGGCCGTGTGCCCCAGTCAACTCCTCACATGCGAAGGCGGCAACATTTGGACCAGGTCCAGTTCTCGCCCCGATCGGGGTTACGCCTGGGTGGCCAGCTCGAACCACACGACCTTGCCCGTGGACAGCCGCGTCGCCCCCCACCGTCTGGCCAGCCGGTTCACCAGGAACAGCCCGCGGCCGCCCTCGTCCGTGTCCCGGGCCCGCCGCTGGCGCGGCAGCTGCGGGGAGTCGTCGCCGACCTCGCACCGCAGCACGTCGGTGCGCAGCAGCCGCAGGGTCACCGGCCGCTCCGCATACCGCACGGCATTGGTCACCACCTCGCTGACCAGCAGTTCCACCGAGTCGGACAGCTCCTCCAGGCCCCAGCGTGCCAGCGCCCTGCGGGCCAGCCGACGGGCCCGGCCGGGGGCGGAGTCCTCGGGCTCCAGGAACCAGTAGGCGACGTCACTCGGAGCGATCCCGTCGAAGCGGGCCGCGAGCAGCGCGATGTCGTCGTCCCGGTCGCCCGGGCCGAGCATGTCCAGCACGTCGTCGCAGAGCGCCTCCAGCGGCGGCGAGTGGTCGGGGCCGGTGAGCTGCGCCGTCGCGGCCAGCCGCTCCCTCAGCTGCTCGATGCCGGTCCAGACGTCCCGCAGCCGCGACTCCACCAGCCCGTCCGTGTACAGCAGCAGCGTCGCCCCGGCGGGCGCGTCCAGCTCCACGGCCTCGAAGTCCACCCCGCCCACGCCGATGGGGGCGCCCGGCGGCACCCGCAGGACCTCCGCCCGGCCGCCGAGGTGCAGCAGTATCGGCGGCGGATGGCCGGCGTTGGCGATCGTGATCCGGTGCGAGACAGGGTCGTAGACCGCGTACAGGCAGGTCGCCATGCGGTCGGTGCCGAGCCGCTGCGCCTGCTCGTCGAGGTGGTGCAGCACCTCCTGCGGAGGCAGGTCCAGACCGGCCAGGGTCTGGGCCGTCGTCCGCAGCTGGCCCATGATCGCGGCCGAGGTCATCGAGTGGCCCATCACGTCGCCGACGACCAACGCGACCCGGCTGCCGGGCAGCGGGATGGCGTCGTACCAGTCGCCGCCGACCCGGGCCGTCTCCGCGGCCGGGAGGTAGCGCGAGGCCAGCCGTACGCCGGTCGGCTGCGGCAGCCCCTCGGGCAGCATCGTGCGCTGCAGCTCGTCCGCGATGTACGCCTCACGGCCGTACAGGACCGCCTTGTCGATGCCGAGCGCGGTGTGCGTCGCCAGCTGGGCGGCCACGAGCAGGTCGTCCGGCTCGAAGGCAGGCCGGTCCGGACGCCGCAGGAAGATCGCGGCACCGGTGACCCGGCGCCGGCCGCGCAGCGGGGCCAGGATCGCCCGCTGCCCGGCGGGCAGCGTCTTGCCGTCGCCCAGCAGCTCGGGCAGCGCGGCCCGGGCGGCGGCCGAGTCGCCGAATACCGGGCGCACACCCCGCAGCACCTCCGCGAGCGCACCGCCGGCGATCACCTCGCACAGCTCGGCGGCCGGCGCCACGTCCGCCGGGGGGCCGAGCACCGGCACCTGGGCGCCGCCGATCAGGGCGCCGTCGGTGTCCTCATCGGTTAAACGCAACCGGTCGGTCCGGCGGAGCCGCAGCACGAACGGCGCGACCGGCCGCTCGTCCCCCACGGGCAGCGGATCCCGCAGGTACACCAGGATCGCGTCGGAGAACGTGGGCACCGTGGCCCGGCACAGCCCGAGCACGATCTCGTCCAGGTCTATTCCGCGGGCGATCCGCCGGGTCGCCGCCCCGACGAAGCGCAGCCGGTCGCCCTCGCGGCGCGCCAGGCCCGCGGGATCCCGGGGCGGCTCCGGGGGCGCGGGCGGCTGCGGAGGGACCGCGGCGGGCGCGGCCGGCAGGGAGGCATGGGCGGCGGCCTCCTGCCGCGGCCGGGTGCGCTCCTGCGGCCGGGCAGCCACGGGCTGCCGGCCTTCGTGGGAGGTGGGGTGCTCCGTCACGCCTGGGATTCCGTCCGTCCGGGCCGGTGGTGCGAGGCTGGGAACCGTCCTGCCGATCCTGCCGGGCACGGCACGACCGGCACGGCGGGTCCCGGCGCCTCGGGTGCCGCTGTGCGCCTCCGGGGGCGGTGACGATGGTGGCTGAGCCGCGGTTCCCGGGGCCGTCGGGCGAACGCACCCCCGGCCCGGGACGGCAGCGCCCCTGGAAGGTCGATATAGCCCTTACCCAATCCGGGCGAGGCGTCGACAGATCGGGGGAGATCCGGGCACACATCCGGCACGGTTCGGTCCCCCTTGTGATGACTTACGGTCAGTTTTTGTGCTGCGCTCAATCGTTGATGCGATGTGGCCTTGCGGAGGACGATCCTACGTTTGAACCCCGGGGGCGCATCAAGGGTCTCACGGCGTCGTCATGCGGACGTGGGTGCGGGGGTCCGATTCCAGTCGGCCGGAAGCTCCGGTACAGGCCAGCGCGGGTCGGGCCGCCAGCCCTCCCAGCCGTCGCAGTACGGCGGCCCCCAGTCGCCGATCACCTCGACCGCCTCCAGCCCGGCCGCACGCACCCGCCGCGCCTGTTCCTCGCCCATCAGTCCGGCCGTACGCGCCTGCTCGAACTCGTCCTCGTCCAGCCACTGCCAGCTGCGGTCCGGCTGCACGGCGATGTCCAGAAAGTGATCCTCGGAGTCGACCCCGCCGGACCAACGCAGATGCGGTTCCTCCAGGTTCACGTACCAGTTCCTGAACCGCCAGCCTTCTTCCCAGAAGAGCCACACCGACCACGCGTCGCCGGGTCTGGCGAGCTTCAGCACGCCCGTCCCGGACCAGCGGGCGCGTACGGTCGTCCGGGGCACCGTGTACCGCGTGACGAGCGGTTCGTGGTGCACGGGCGTCCCGTCGGCGAGCACCGGCTTCACGCACTCGGTGCCCGGGGCCATCCACACCGCCAGCAGCTCCTCGGTGTCCCGGACCACGGTCACGGGTCTGCAGATGTGCACGTCGGAGGAGCCGTTGCCGCGATACCGCCAGAGGATCTGCTCCCCCGGCGCCCAGTGCCCAAAGCCCGCCGATCCCGTCATGCAGAGATCCTAGTGCCGCGCCCTGCGGGCGCCGACGGGCCGGCAGGGGGCCTGCGGAGGCCGGCGAGCGCCTAGGGACGCGTCATCCGCAGCACGTCCAGCGCCTCGTCCAACTGCTCGAGCGTGAGCGCGCCGCGCTCCACGTACCCGCCCTCCAGCACCACTTCACGGATCGTCCTCCGCTCGGCCAGCGACTTCTTGGCCACCTTCGCGGCCTCCTCGTACCCGATGTACTTGTTGAGCGGGGTGACCACGGAGGGGGACGACTCGGCGTACTCGCGGGCCCGCTCCTCGTCCGCCGTGATGCCGTCCACCGTGCGGTCGGCGAGCAGCAGGGACGCGTTCGCGAGGAGCCGCACCGACTCCAGCAGGTTCTTGGCCATCACCGGGAGCATCACGTTCAGCTCGAAGTTGCCCGCCGCGCCCGCCACCGCGACCGTCGTGTCGTTGCCCATGACCTGGGCGGCCACCATGAGGACGGCCTCGGGGACGACCGGGTTGACCTTGCCCGGCATGATCGAGGAACCCGGCTGGAGGTCGGGCAGCCGGATCTCGGCGAGCCCGGTGCGCGGGCCGCTCGCCATCCAGCGCAGATCGTTCGAGATCTTGGTGAGTGAGACGGCGATCGTCCGCAGCTGGCCGCTCGTCTCGACGAGCCCGTCACGGGCGCCCTGTGCCTCGAAGTGGTCGCGGGCCTCGGTCAGTGGCAGCCCGGTCGTCCGCGCCACCTCGGCGATGACCGCAGCCGCGAACCCGGGCGGTGTGTTGATGCCCGTGCCCACCGCCGTACCGCCGAGGGGGAGTTCGGCGAGCCGGGGCAGCGATGCGTTCAGCCGTTCGATCCCGTACCGGACCTGCGCCGCGTAACCGCCGAACTCCTGGCCGAGAGTGACCGGTGTCGCGTCCATCAGGTGCGTACGGCCGGACTTCACCACTCGGGCGAACTCCCCGGCCTTGCGCTCCAGCGCCCGTGCCAGGTGCTCCAGGGCGGGGACCAGGTCCCTCGTCACGGCCGCCGTCGCGGCGATGTGGATCGAGGAGGGGAAGACGTCGTTGGACGACTGCGAGGCGTTGACGTGGTCGTTGGGGTGCACGTCGAGGCCGAGGCGCTCGCTCGCCAGGGTGGCCAGGACCTCGTTCATGTTCATGTTGGACGACGTCCCCGAGCCGGTCTGGAAGACGTCGACGGGGAAGTGCTCGTCCCAGCGGCCCTCGGCGACCTCCGCGGCCGCCTCCTGGACGGCCCGGGCGATGTCCTCGTCGAGCACGCCGAGCTCCGCGTTGACCTTGGCGGCGCCTGCCTTGATCCGGGCCAGTGCCTCCACATGGGCGCGTTCCAGCCGTTGTCCGGAGAGGGGGAAGTTCTCCACCGCCCGCTGGGTCTGGGCGCGCCACTTGGCGTGTTCCGGCACCCGCACTTCCCCCATGGAGTCGTACTCGATCCGGTGACGGCCTGCGTTCTCGCTCGCGTCGGACATCCTCAAACCTCCTGGAGACGGTCAGCACGCCCATGGTTCCGTGTATTCCCGAGCGCGCCACCGGCCAGTAGAAGCCCTCGACGGCACCGGACCGGGGAGGCGGCACCGGGCCGGGGAGGCGGCACCGCGCGGTAGCCGCGCCACGCGGACCGGAGGCGGCGCGGGACGCGGAGGAGGGCCCCGCCGCCGGGGAGCGGCGCGGCCCTCTCGGGTGCTGCGGTGTGCGTCGGGGGACCCTCCGGGCCCGACGGTCGGGAACCGGACGCGGGCTCAGGCCAGGCCGGGGCCGCGGACCGGGATGGTGGTGAAGGTCGGCGCGGGCGCGGGGTCCTGGAAGAAGTCGCCGCCCTTGTCGTCGACGACGATGAAGGCGGGGAAGTCCTCGACCTCGATCTTCCAGACGGCCTCCATGCCGAGCTCCTCGTACTCGACGACCTCGACCTTCTTGATGCAGTCCTGCGCGAGGCGAGCCGCGGGGCCTCCGATCGAACCGAGGTAGAAGCCGCCGTGCTCCTTGCAGGCGTCCGTGACCTGCTTGCTGCGGTTGCCCTTGGCCAGCATGACCTTGGAGCCGCCCGCCGCCTGGAACTGCTCGACGTAGGAGTCCATGCGTCCGGCCGTCGTCGGGCCGAAGGAGCCGGACGCGTAGCCCTCCGGGGTCTTGGCGGGTCCGGCGTAGTAGACCGGGTGGTCCTTGAGGTACCGGGGCATCTCCTCGCCGGCGTCCAGCCGCTCCTTGATCTTGGCGTGCGCGATGTCGCGGGCCACGACGAGCGGGCCGGTGAGCGAAAGCCGGGTCTTGACCGGGTACTTGGTCAGCTCGGCGAGGATCTCGTCCATCGGCTGGTTGAGATCGATCCTCACGACGTCGCCGGCCTCGTCGAGGTGCTCGTCCGTCGTCTCCGGCAGGAAGCGCGCCGGGTCCGTCTCCAGCTGCTCCAGGAAGACGCCCTCGGCGGTGATCTTCGCGACGGCCTGGCGGTCGGCGGAGCAGGACACGGCGATCGCCACGGGGCAGGAAGCGCCGTGCCGCGGGAGCCTCACCACGCGCACGTCGTGGCAGAAGTACTTGCCGCCGAACTGCGCACCGATGCCGATCTTCTGGGTCAGCTCGAAGACCTTCTCCTCCAGGTCCCTGTCCCGGAAGCCGTGACCGAGGGCCGAGCCCTCCTCGGGCAGCTCGTCCAGGTAGTGCGCGGAGGCGTACTTCGCGGTCTTCAGCGCGTACTCGGCCGACGTGCCGCCGACGACGACGGCCAGGTGGTACGGGGGGCACGCGGCGGTGCCCAGCGAGCGGATCTTCTCCTCCAGGAACTTCATCATGGAGGTCTCGTTCAGGACCGCCTTGGTCTCCTGGTAGAGGAAGGACTTGTTGGCGGAGCCGCCGCCCTTGGCCATGAAGAGGAACTTGTACGCGCCGCCGTCGGTGGCGTACAGCTCGATCTGCGCGGGCAGGTTCGAGCCGGTGTTCTTCTCCTCCCACATGGTGAGCGGGGCCATCTGCGAGTAGCGCAGGTTGAGCTCGGTGTAGGCGTCGAAGATGCCCCGGCTCAGCGCCTCCTCGTCGCCGCCCTCGGTCAGGACGTTCTGCCCGCGCTTGCCCATGACGATCGCCGTGCCGGTGTCCTGGCACATGGGGAGCACGCCGGCGGCCGCGATGTTCGCGTTCTTCAGCAGGTCCAGCGCGACGAACTTGTCGTTCGACGAGGCCTCGGGATCGTCGATGATCTTGCGCAGCTGGGCGAGGTGGGCCGGCCGGAGGTAGTGCTGGATGTCGTGGACGGCCTCCTCGGCGAGCTTGCGCAGTGCCTCCGGCTCGACCTTGAGGAACGTACGCCCGTCGGCCTCGAAGGTGGAGACGCCTTCGGTGGTCACCAGGCGGTAGGGCGTGGTGTCCTCGCCCAGCGGGAGCAGATCGGTGTACTCGAACGCAGGGCGGGTCGGACGGGAGACAGGGGGCATTGCGGCCATTCCTCACTCGGCAGACGGCGGCTGGCATCCATTGGCAGCGCGCCCACAAGCGTAAGACGCCCCCTGCCGTCCGGGCTTGTGAGGTAAGGCTCAGTTGGCGTCGGGGGCGTCGGGGGCGTCGGGGCGCGACGGGGGCGTCGGGGCGGGACGGCCCGGGGCGACGGATTGCGGGGTGTCGCACGCGGCCACTAGTCGCGATCTATCGCGTTTCGCTAGGGTGTTGGTGTGGACCTCGACAAGCATGACTCAGCGGCCCCCGGCCGCGGACAGCCCCAGAAGCCGGTCGCGCCCGCCGGGCCCGCGGACCTCGCGGGGGCGATCCGCGCCTCCGACGCGGATCGCGACAGGACCGCGGACATCCTCCGGGAGGCGCTGGCCGAGGGCCGGCTCGACGCCGAGGAGCACGCCGAGCGGATCGACGCGGTCTACCGGGCCAAGACCGTCGGCGAGCTGGAGCCGATCGTCCGCGACCTGCCCGCGAGCGGGTCGCCCCGTCAGGAGCCCGCCCCGTACGCGTACGGCCCCGAGACCCCCGCCGGCCCCGCCGAGAACCTCGTCGCGGTCTTCTCCAGCTCCACCCGCAAGGGCCGCTGGCGCGTCGGCGCCCGGACCCAGGCGTTCGCGCTCTTCGGCAACATCGAGATCGATCTGACCGAGGCCATGTTCGGCCAGCGGCTCACCGTCATCAACGCGACCTCGATCTTCGGGAACGTGGAGGTGCGCGTCCCCGAGAACATCTCGCTGCGCGGCAGCGGCACCGGTGTCTTCGGCAACTTCGAGGTCGTCACCCTGGAGGCGGCCGACCCGGAGGCCCCGGTGGTGGTCGTCAACGGCTATTCCGTTTTCGGCAATGTGGAGGCCAAGCCGAAGCGCGGCAAGCGCATCGCGGACCTCCATGACCGGCTGCGCAAGCATCTGGGGCACTGACCGGCGGGTGCGCGCGAACGGCCGTCCGCAGTTCCGGCGTTCGGAACCCGGGGCCACTCAGTGCATAGGCTCGCGTACAGCGGGTAGGCCTTGCTGCATCGTCTCTCGCTCGCGAAGCCGTCGTCAGGAGTAGACCGTGCTGCAACTGCCGCATCAGTCCCTGCAGGTAGCCGTTCCGCCCCAGCGTTCTGCCGCTCGGGAAGACCAGGACGCGCCCTGGCACACGGAGGCGGTGTGCCGCCGGGACGAAGCCGGGCTGTTCTTCGCGCCCTCCAAGGAACCGACGGCCGCGCGGCTCTCGCGCGAGGACGCCGCCAAGCGGGTCTGCGCCCGCTGTCCCGTCATGGTCGAGTGCCGGGAGCACGCGCTGCTCCAGCCCGAGCCGTACGGCGTGTGGGGCGGCCTGACCGCGGCCGAGCGCAGGGTGGTACTGGCCCGTCGCCGGCGGCGCGAGACGGAGATCAAGAACGCGGCGTCGGCGGCCTGACGGAGACCGCGGCACCCGGGCACACACGGAGAGGGGTGCTCCCACCGCACATGGGGGCGCCCCTCTCGCTGTGTCGTGTCCGCTTCCGCTGTCCTGCGGGGCGCGGCCTGCCCGCTGCGTCCTACTTGGCGCGGTCGAAGTCGATGGCGCTGTAGGCGCGCAGTTTCGACAGCCGGTGGGTCGAGTCGATCTGCCGGATCGTGCCCGACTTGGAGCGCATGACCAGCGACTGCGTGGTCGCGGTCGCGGAGCGGTAGCGCACGCCGCGCAGCAACTCGCCGTCGGTGATGCCGGTCGCGACGAAGAACACGTTGTCACCGCTGACCAGGTCGTCCATGAGGAGCACGCGGTCCAGGTCGTGTCCGGCGTCGAGGGCGCGCTGCCGCTCCTCCTCGTCCTTCGGCCACAGCTTGCCCTGGATCGTGCCGCCGAGGCACTTGATCGCGCACGCGGTGATGATGCCCTCCGGCGTGCCGCCGATGCCCATGAGCATGTCGACGCCGGTGCCCTCGCGCACGGCCATGATCGCGCCGGCGACGTCGCCGTCCGAGATGAACTTGATGCGCGCGCCCGTCTCGCGGATCTCCTTGACGATGCCCTCGTGGCGGGGGCGGTCGAGGATGACGACGGTGACGTCCTCGGGGGAGGAGTTCTTGGCCTTGGCGACCCGGCGGATGTTCACCGAGACCGGGGCGTTGATGTCGACGAAGTCGGCGGCCTCGGGACCGGTGACCAGCTTGTCCATGTAGAAGACCGCGGAGGGGTCGAACATGGTGCCGCGGTCGGCGGCCGCGAGCACCGCGATCGCGTTCGGCATGCCCTTGGCGGTGAGCGTCGTGCCGTCGATCGGGTCCACGGCGATGTCGCACTCGGCGCCGGTCCCGTCGCCGATCCGCTCCCCGTTGAACAGCATCGGGGCTTCGTCCTTCTCGCCCTCGCCGATCACGACGACACCGTTCATCGACACGGTGCTGACGAGGGTGCGCATTGCTTTGACGGCCGCGCCGTCCGCGCCGTTCTTGTCGCCGCGGCCGACCCAGCGGCCGGCGGCCATGGCGGCGGCCTCGGTGACCCGGACGAGCTCCAGGGCGAGGTTGCGGTCCGGGGCCTCGGGCGAGACCTCGAGCTGGGACGGAAGATGATTCTCGGTCATCGGAGCGCACCTTTCTGTACGACGACGGCCGGATGGAGAGAGGGTGCTGCGACTCTATCGGTACGTCGACAAATTGAGCAGAGGGGTCCACGTTTGAGCAGGCAGCCCTGATGCGACCATAGTGCGGTGGCAGGCAAGCGAGGCAACCAGACAGTGCGCGGAATGATCCAGTCGATGACGGTCATCTGCGCATTCGCAGGCGTCATCTACTTCTTCATTCCGCACGACGACTCCCTGGACCCGATCCGGCCCGTCGACTACAGCGTGGAGCTCACGACGGCACGCCGGGCGGCACCCTACCCGGTTGCGGCCCCGGCCGGGCTGCCGGCGGGCTGGAAGCCCACCTCGGTGACCTTCCGGCGCGAGGACGGCCATGCCTGGCACATCGGGTTCCTGGACCCGGACGGGCAGTACGTGGCGGTCGAGCAGTCCACGGAACCGCCGAGGAAGTACGTCCCGAGGGTCACCCGGCAGGCGGCCCCGACCGAGCGCACCCAGCAGGTGGGCGGGGAGCCCTGGCAGCGCTGGGAGGGCCCCAAGTACGACGCGCTGGTCCGTACCGACCAGGGCTCCACGACCGTGGTGACGGGCACGGCCTCGTACGAGCGGCTCGCGCAGATGGCCGCGGCGCTCGACTCGCGGTCCGGCGCCTCGCCGTCGCCTGCTCCGTCCGCGTCCTGATCCGGTGATCCGGGACGCTCGGCGGCCGCCGGCCCGATCGGGGGCCCGGCGCGCCGTCGCCCGTCACGGCCGCCGAGCGGGCGTGCCCCTCGGCCCCGCGTCCGGGTCCCGCGCCACCGCCGCGCCGCCCTCACCCGTCCCCGCCCGCTAGACCGTGCTCACCGCCCCGGCCGCCCGGTAGCGCCCGCCCGAGTCCCGGCCGCCCGGCGCGGTGGCGACCGGGCCGGCCCCGGGCGGGGTGCCGTTCGTCCACGGTCCGGAGTGCCCCAGGCCGGTTCGCCCGCCGCGTACCGGCCCCTCCGGCCGCGGTTCCGGCCGCGGTCCGGTTCCTCGGGCACGACGAGGCCGCCGCACCGAAGCGGTGCGGCGGCCTGCTGCCGCGGGGCGCCCCGGCAGCGGCGGACGGGCCCGCCGGGAGCGGCGCGGCGGTCAGACGGTGGTGACGACCTCGTCGAACGCCAGTCGCGGCGAGCGCGGGAACGAGGCGCCCTCGCCGGGCTTGCCGATGTTGACGACCATCAGCGGGGTGTGGTCGTCGTCCAGGAACTCCTTCTGCACGCCGGCGAAGTCGAGGCCCGTCATGGGGCCCGCCGCCAGCCCGGCAGCGCGGACGCCGACGATGAAGTACGCGGCCTGGAGCGAGGCGTTCAGTGCGGCGGACCGCTCGCGGACCGGCCGCTCGGCGAAGAACGCGTCCTTGGCCTGCGGGAAGTGCGGGAACAGCTCCGGCAGCTCCTCGTGGAACTCGTTGTCGGCGGCGAGGATCGCGACCAGGGGAGCGGTTGCGGTCTTGGGCCGGTTGCCCTCGGCCATGTGCTGCACCAGGCGCTCACGGGCCTCGGCGGAGCGGACCAGCACGACCCGCAGCGGCGACTGGTTGAAGGCGGTGGGGCCGTACTTGACCAGGTCGTAGATCGACTGGACCTGCTCCTCGGTCACGGGCTCGTCGGTGAAGGTGTTGGCGGTGCGGGCCTCGCGGAAGAGGAGGTCCTGGGCGGCGGGGTCGAGAACGAGGGACATGCTGCTTGCCTTCCGATGAGCAAAGAGGATCGAGCTGAGCCTCACCGTACGAGCGGAATAGATGAAGATTCAACTATCCGACCTCTTGGGTGAGGTAAGTCACTCAACTTTCAATAACTCAACGTTCAACTAAATCGGGTCCGTGGTTATGCCCGCCCCTGCCCGTGAACGGCGCAGCGCCCCCGCCGTCCGCGCCAGATGCCGGTGCGGCGCCCCGGCGGTGGCCCGCGCGGAGCCTCAGCCGGACGCGTCGCTCTCGTCCCGGCCGCCACCGGCACCCGCCGCGTCCGGAGCCGCCCCGCCCCGGGGTTCGCCCCGCTCCGTCAGCGCCGCGTCCAGCCGCGCGCGGGCGCCGTCGAGCCAGCGGCGGCAGACCTTCGCCAGCTCCTCGCCGCGCTCCCACAGCGCCAGGGACTCCTCCAGCGTCGTGGCGCCAGCCTCCAGCCGGCGTACGACCTCGATCAGCTCGTCCCTCGCCTGCTCGTAGCCGAGCGCTCCCTCGTCGGTCCTGGCCGCCATGTGATCCACCCTCGATTCCGCCTGTCGTCGTCCGGCCGTGCGCACGCAGGCCGATTCCCCCGGGGCCGAAGCCGCTCCCCGTCCCGCCGTCCCGCCGTGCCGCTCAGCCGCCCGTCACCCGGACCCGGAACTCGCCCTCGGCGACCCTCGCCCGCAGCTCCTCGTCCGCCGCCACCTCGCCCGCCGCGCGCACCACCGTGCCGTCCTCGCGCTGCAGAACCGCGTACCCCCGTTCCAGCGTCGCCGCCGGCGACAGCGCGACGACGCGCGCACGGGTGTGGGACAGCTCGGAGTCCGCGCGGTCCAGCAGGTGCCCCAGAACCCGTCGGCTGCGGGCGACCAGGGCGTCCGTCTCGTGCTCCCGCTCCTCCACCATCCGGTGCGGATGCTCCATCACGCGCCGGTGCAGACAGTGCCGCAGGCCGCGCTCCTCGCGCTCCAGCAGGCCGCGGACCGTCCTCAGGGCGCGGTCCCGCAGCCCCTGCACCCGGTCCAGCTCCTCGCCGACGTCCGGGACGACCTTCTTCGCGGCGTCCGTCGGCGTCGAGGCCCGCAGATCGGCCACCAGATCGAGCAGCGGGGAGTCCGGCTCGTGCCCGATCGCGGACACCACGGGCGTGCGGCAGTCGGCGACCGCGCGCACCAGCTGCTCGTCCGAGAACGGCAACAGGTCCTCCACGCTGCCGCCGCCGCGCGCCACGACGATCACGTCCACGCCGGCGTGCTCGTCCAGCTCCTTCACCGCCTGGATCACCTGGGGCACGGCGCGCACGCCCTGCACGGCGACGTTGCGCACCTCGAACCGGACGGCGGGCCACCGCCGCCGGGCGTTCTCCAGCACGTCCCTCTCGGCCGCCGAGGCCCGGCCGCAGACCAGGCCGATCAGCTGTGGCAGGAACGGCAGCGGCTTCTTGCGCTCAGGCGCGAAGAGCCCCTCGGCGCCCAGCGACCGCTTCAGGCGCTCCAGCCGGGCCAGCAGCTCTCCGATGCCGACCGGCCTTATCTCGGCGGCCCGGAGCGAGAGCTGCCCGCGCGGGGCGTACCACTCCGGCTTCGCGTGGACGACCACCCGCGCGCCCTCGGCAACGACGTCCGCGACCGCGTCGAACACCTGTCGGTAGCAGGTGACGCTGACCGAGATGTCGTACGCGGGGTCGCGCAGCGTCAGGAAGACCACCCCGGCGCCGGGACGGCGCGACAGCTGGGTGATCTGCCCCTCGACCCAGACCGCGCCGAGCCGGTCGATCCACCCCCCGATGAGCCGCGACACCTCGCCGACGGGCATCGGGGCTTCGGCTGACGTAGTGAGACCCATGCCCGCGAGCGTAACGGCAGCCTCCGACACGCCCGGGCCGACGGCACCGCGCCCACTGCGCCGGCCGAAGGCTCCGGTTCCTTCCCGCCACGGACGGTTCCGCGGTGGCCCGGTTCCCGCCGCCTGGGATCCGTGCGGCCCGCGCCGGCGGCGGGGCGCGCCCGGCCCCGTCCGGGCCGTGACCGCCGCGTCCGTACGGTCCGGTCCCGCGCCGCGGACGGTTCCGTACGGCCCGTCCGGAGCCCCGCGTCGCGCCCCTCCCGGCGCCGGGGCCGGCTCCGGCGCCCGGCATGGGAGCCTCCGTCCTCGTACGTCCCGCCCTCCCGTGCGGATCACGGCGCCTGGTCGCGGACCAGAGCCGGTCTCAGCCCCGTGGGCGATCGTTGGGCCGTCAGGCGCGCCCTTACGATGGGGGACATGACTGCAACGAACGCCCGCCGCGTCCTCCTCGCCGCTCCCCGTGGCTACTGTGCGGGCGTGGACCGTGCCGTGATCGCCGTGGAGAAGGCCCTCGAGCAGTACGGCGCGCCGATCTACGTCCGCCACGAGATCGTCCACAACAAGTACGTCGTGCAGACCCTGGAGAAGAAGGGCGCGATCTTCGTCGAGACCACGGAGGAGGTCCCCGAGGGGTCCATCGTCATGTTCTCGGCGCACGGCGTGGCCCCGGTCGTCCACGAGGAGGCGGCCGAGCGGAAGCTGGCCACCATCGACGCGACCTGCCCCCTGGTGACGAAGGTCCACAAGGAGGCCGTGCGGTACGCGAAGGACGACTTCGACATCCTCCTCATCGGCCACGAGGGCCACGAGGAGGTCATCGGCACCACCGGCGAGGCCCCGGAGCACATCACCCTGGTCGACGGTCCCCAGGACGTGGACAAGGTCGAGGTCCGCGATCCGTCCCGGGTCGTCTGGCTGTCCCAGACCACGCTCTCCGTCGACGAGACGATGGAGACCGTCGACCGGCTGAAGACCAAGTTCCCGCTGCTGGTCTCCCCGCCGAGCGACGACATCTGCTACGCCACCCAGAACCGCCAGATCGCGGTCAAGCAGATGGGTGCCGAGGCGGACCTGGTGATCGTCGTCGGCTCGCAGAACTCCTCCAACTCCAAGCGGCTCGTCGAGGTGGCCCTGGGCGCGGGCGCCCGCGACGCCCACCTCGTGGACTACGCGCACGAGATCGACGAGACCTGGCTGGAGGGCGTCTCGACCGTGGGCGTCACCTCGGGCGCGTCGGTGCCGGAGGTCCTGGTCGAGGAGGTCCTGGAGTGGCTGTCGCAGCGCGGCTTCGAGGACGTCGAGATCGTCAAGGCGGCCGAGGAGTCGATCACGTTCTCGCTGCCGAAGGAGCTCCGCCGCGACCTCCGTGCCGAGGCGTCGTCGCTCGTCGAGGACTGACCACCCGGGCGAGGAGTGGGGCCCGCGGCGCTTCCGAGGGGGCGCGGCGCCAGGGAGGTCCGGCGAAGGTCCCGTCGTCGGGGAGTGACGGTCGGCCCTTCCTCGTAACGTTGTGTCCATGAACGTCTTCGGAGTGGACATCGGCGGATCGGGGATCAAAGGCGCCCCCGTGGACCTGGACCGCGGCGACCTCGCCGAGCCCCGCCACAAGGTACTCACCCCTCACCCGGCCGCGCCCGAACCCGTGGCCGACTGCGTGGCGGAGGTGGTGCGGCACTTCGGCTGGTCGGGCCCCGTGGGGGTCACCTTCCCCGGGGTGGTCACCGGCTCCGTCATCCGTACGGCCGCCAACGTGGACAAGAACTGGATCGACGTCGACGCCGCCGAACTGCTGCGCGAGCGGATCGGCCTGCCGGTGACCGTGCTCAACGACGCGGACGCGGCCGGAGTGGCCGAGATGACCTTCGGTGCGGGCAAGGGCCGCAAGGGCACGGTGATGCTGCTGACCCTCGGCACGGGCATCGGCAGCGCGCTCTTCCTCGACGGCAGGCTCGTGCCGAACACGGAGCTCGGCCATCTGGAGCTGAACCACCACGAGGCCGAGAAGCGGGCGTCGACCAAGGTCAAGGAGGACGAGGGGCTGAGCTGGGAGCACTGGGCCCGCAGGGTCCAGAAGTACCTGGCCCACCTGGAGATGCTGTTCTCGCCCGAGCTGTTCATCATCGGCGGCGGTGTGAGCCGCAAGGCGGACAAGTTCATTCCGCTGCTCCACCACATCCGGGCGGAGATCGTTCCCGCCCAGCTGCAGAACAACGCGGGGATCGTCGGCGCGGCGATGACGGCGGCGGCCGAGCACGGCTGACGGGCCCGGTCCGGCCGTGCCGGCGGGGCGGCGACCCGGCCGGCCGGGACGGCAGACGCGAGGAGGCGCCCGTCACCCGGGCGACGGGCACCTCGTCGTCCGGCGGCCTGAGGTGCCGGGCGGCATCAGGTGCGGGGCGTCCTCAGGCCCGGCGCGGCGGCCCGGACGGCCGGCGGGATCGGCGCCGGGTCGTCATCAGCCGGATCTTCCGCACGGTCGCGATCAGCCCGGCGACGAGCGTGCCCCCGTACAGCCAGCCCGCCTGCACGGCCAGCGCGGTGACCACGGCCATGATCTGGACGCCGATGCCTCCGGACCCGCCGGTCCCGTCCGAACCCCCCGTGATCGGGAGCAGCCCCACGGCGAAGGCGATCGGCACGCTGATCGGCGCCGTGACCAGGTCCGCGCTCCGCACCCAGAACGCGGTCAGGGCGCTCACCGGCAGGAACAGCACCCCGTACACGACGGCCGAGCCGTCGAAGAGCAGCTGGTCGAGCGAGCCGATCACCAGCATGAGGACGCAGACGAACAGTCCGGCGCCCAGTCCGGTCAGCCGCGGGTTCGGCAGTCTGCGCAGGGCGGCCACCAGCGGGGGGCCCTGGCGCGCGGGCCGTGCGCCAGGCCGCTGCCCGGGCCGTTGCGGGGTGTCCGCCCGGCCCGCCCTGCCGGGCCGGGCCGTGACCCGGTACACCGAGGCACCCTCGATGAGGGCGCCCTTGGAGAGGGGGGCCTGCTGCGAAAGAGGGGCCTGCGGCCGCGGCTGCCTCGACGGGGTACCAGTCCTTTGCTGCTCCACGTGACCAACGTAGGTCGCGATGTGCGATCAGTACGTCACGGGACACGCCCTTTGGGTGAGCTTGGTCAAGAGTTCGAGACATCGCACGCGTGACGTACTCCGGCGGGCCGCCCGTAAACTGGGGGATCGGCCCACTCCCGGGCCCGGCCACCAGCCAGTCCTCACTCCAGGAAGTCGCCAACGTGTCGCTCACGATCGGAATCGTCGGTCTGCCGAATGTCGGTAAGTCGACCCTGTTCAACGCCCTGACCAAGAACGACGTGCTGGCGGCCAACTACCCGTTCGCCACCATCGAGCCCAACGTGGGCGTGGTCGGCGTCCCCGACGCCCGGCTCGGCAAGCTGGCCGAGATCTTCGGCTCGCAGCGGGTCCTGCCCGCGACGGTCGACTTCGTCGACATCGCCGGCATCGTCCGCGGCGCCAGCGAGGGCGAGGGCCTGGGCAACAAGTTCCTGGCGAACATCCGCGAGTCCGACGCCATCTGCCAGGTCATCCGGGCCTTCAAGGACGAGAACGTCGTCCACGTCGACGGCAAGGTCTCACCCAAGGACGACATCGAGACCATCAACACCGAACTGATCCTGGCCGACCTCCAGACCATCGAGAAGGTCCTGCCGCGGCTCCAGAAGGAGTCCCGGATCAAGAAGGACGTTGCACCGAAGGTCGCGGCGGTCGAGGCGGCCAAGGAGATGCTAGAGAAGGGCGACACCCTCTTCTCCCAGGGCATCGTCCAGGGCTCCGAGAGCGCGGAGCTCCTGCACGACCTGCACCTGCTCACCACCAAGCCGTTCCTCTACGTCTTCAACGTCGACGAGGACGAGCTGACGGACGACGCTTTCAAGGACGAGCAGCGCGCACTGGTCGCCCCGGCCGAGGCGATCTTCCTCAACGCCAAGCTGGAGGCGGACCTCGCCGAGCTCGACGAGGAGGACGCCATGGAGCTCCTCCAGTCCGTCGGCGCCGAGGAGCCCGGCCTCGCCACGCTGGCCCGCGTCGGCTTCAACACGCTGGGTCTGCAGACCTACCTCACTGCGGGCCCCAAGGAGTCCCGAGCCTGGACGATCAAGAAGGGCGCCACGGCCCCCGAGGCGGCCGGTGTGATCCACACCGACTTCCAGAAGGGCTTCATCAAGGCCGAGGTCATCTCCTTCGCCGACCTGGTCGAGACCGGCTCGGTCGCCGACGCCCGCGCGGCAGGGAAGGCGCGCATGGAGGGCAAGGACTACGTGATGCAGGACGGGGACGTGGTGGAGTTCCGCTTCAACGTTTAGTGCCTGCCATAGCATCGATGTGGCGATCTGGCAAACGTGCAGGTCAGGCGGGGTCGGTCCCATTCGGGGTCGGCCCCGTCGCTGTATCCGGTGCTGGATCCGTGCTGGATTGAGCTAACGGGGCATTCCGGGACAGGGGCGTATCCGGCTGCGGAATCCGTCGGCTGGGGCGTTGAGGGATGGGCGGGACTGGGAGGTGAGGTTTGTGTTGTTCGTCCGGAACTCCGGTCGTGCAGCAGACCCGTCAGTGGTGGCGGTACGTCGCAGCTTCCGCGATGCCCGCCGCCAGGGCATCCCGCTCGCGGTGATCCAGCACGAGGACGTCCTGGTCTTCACCCGACCGGGACCACGACAGGCACGAACCGAGACGACGCAGCACAGCCGGGGCGCATCGGCGCGCCCGGCCAGAACCGCCCGCACAGCGGCGGCATGCCGCTCCCGTACCTGTACGCGAGGCGGCGACCGTGGCGGTCACTGAGCGGGCCGACCCGAAGACGACGCGCCTGAGACTGTCGGCTTCACACCCTCGGAATCTCCGCCGTGCTCGGCCGCACGACCGCCGCACGCACCGGGACCGACCGGGCGCCGCGCGGCTCCGTCTCTGTGGCACGCAGGCATCCCCCTGCCGCAGTTCGCTCGTCGCGGAGGCCCGGCTCAGCGAAGGCATGCGTCCCGCGTTCCGCCGCCGTGCCGAAGCAGGCCACGGCTGGCGGCCGTCACTCATGCCGCGTGTCAACATGCCAGTCCACGGCCTTGACGACACGCCCGAGACGGAGCGTCCATGGTCGACGCCCGGCACGGCATCTGGTTCCGCATCACGTCATGCACTGCTGCCCGAAAGCCCGACAACGAGAGGTACGACCGTGCACCCGCACGGGGCGGTGTACGTATGACGCGAGGCGGAAGCAACCGGCTGCTGACCGTGGAAGAGGTCGCGGCGTGACTCAGAGTCAGTGAGACCACCGTCAGGAACAAGTACCGAGCCTGGGGGATCAAGCCCCAGAAGGTCGGACGCCTCCTGCGGTTCCGCGAGCGCGACATCGCCAACTACTTAAACCGGCACTACGGGTGAGACCGTGTGCCACAGCGAATAAGGAGCGAGAGCCGTTGGCCACCGTCTACCAAAGATGCAAGAGCGACAAGCGGAGTGTCCACTACCCCTGCACCCTCCCACGGTGCGGGCACGCATGGACGGTCCGCTACCGCGAACCCGGCGGAGCGGAACGCCAGCCGAGCTTCGAGAAGAAGCCCCAGGCTGACGCTTTCGCACCGAAGCTGGAGCACGACAAGTACAAGGGCCTCTACCTCGACCCCAAACGCGGCGAACTCACCCTCGACGCATACTGCACCGAGTGGCTCGAGCGCCAGGTCATCAACGACGCCACGTACCGCAACTACGAGAGCTTCATCCGGAACCACCTCGCCCCCACCTCGGCAGCAAGACGATCGCCGGTGTACAGCGCAAGGACATCGAGGCTTTCGTCGCAGCCGTGAGCAAGAAACTCGCCGCCAGCACCGTCTGTGACCGGATGAAACTGGTCACGCACATCTTCCAGACCGCGGTCGAGGAGAAGTGACGGACAGACGACCCCACCGACGGGGTCAAACTCCCCCGACGCGCGACCAACGCGGTTGACGAGGATGTGATCCCGACCTTGCACGAGGTCGATCTCATCGCCAAGCAGATCTCCCCTCAATACCGGCTGACCGTGTACCTGCAGGCAGGGGCGGGACTGCGTATCAGCGAGACCCTTGCCTTCACCGCAGACTGCCGCCGCTCCGACTTCCTCCGCGTACGCCGCCAAGTCAGCTCCAAGGCGCACCGCGGCGACTGTCAGACCCGGTTCGTCCCGCTCAAACACCGGGCCCAGGGGGAGTACAGGGACATCCCCCTCCCTCCGTTCCTCGCAGAGGAGATCGACGCCCACCTACGGGAGTGGGGAACGGTCACATCGTCCGGCTTGGAGGTCCTGTTCGCACCACCGGAGCGGGCCAAGGGCACCATGCCCACCGCGACGACGTACACCTACCACTTCAGAAAGGCGCTGAAGGACGCGGGCATCGTCAATCAGAAGGGGAGGGCGAAGTACACGCCGCACAGCCTGCGCCACTTCTTCGCCTCCACCGCCCTCGCCGCCGGCATCCCCATCCATGAAGTCTCCCGCTGGCTCGGCCACAGATCGATCAAAACCACGGTCGACGTCTACGGGCACCTCGTCCCCGCATCCTGGGACCGCTGCCCCGCCCTACGCCCCGAGGCGCCAAGACGGTAACAGCATCAGAGATCCGAGAACGACAGCCTCTACGGGCGCAAGTTGACGGCGTCGCACTACGAACCCGCCAAAATGACTCGCAGCCGCAATTCACGCTTCATGATTCACATACAGGAAGGTGGGAGACGGAAGGGTTTCCTTCACCTGCACCAGGCTTTGGTCAGCTCTGGAATGTAAGACCGCATGAACCGTTCCATGCCTGCCCGGCGATCGGTCACGTCCTCGGGATTCTTCGCCCCGTCACCGACTTCGATCTTCAGTCGAAGGTGCGTGTACGGAAAATTGGGCATCTCTTCCTGAGGCTGACCGGGTTTTGGCTGGCACTTCATCATTGCTGCGGCGCCGTCATCCGCTACTCCCGCACTTGTCGCGACCCCATTCAGTGAGATTCTCCTGAAATTCTTAAACTCTTGTTCCCAGTATTCTGCAGAGTTATCGACCCCATTGTCTCGCAAAATAGATATGCCCAGTTCCCTCTTCTTGTCGATCACCACCCAGCAAGTCTGGTGTTCGGAATCATTTGCCCCGACCTCTATGGCTTTTCCCTCCTTCCCGGGAGGGATGATCGGCTTCAGGGCGGACCTGTCGACTCCGATGCCACAGATTTGCGGAGGGATGGCATAGTCGTACCCCGGTTTGCCGCTTGAGCATCCGGACGAGAGGAGAACGGCAGTTCCGAGCATGCCGTAAAGATGGCTACGTTTTATTTCCCTCACCTGCCAGGCCACGTGCGGTGCTATTTTCATCATTTATGGTGCCGTTTATTTTGGTGATCGCACTTTGTGTTCTGTCAAGTGAACAGGCCAACACCCGCTACGAGTGGGAAGCCCTGCGGTCAACGCGAAAAATCGACTCGATCGGCTGATTGTGGACAACTGAGTCATTTCCATTCTCGCGCCGCGCCGTAACTGCACCGGAAACGGCTGTCGACGAGTCACATGCACCATACTTTGGTCAACTCTGGCACGTACCCGCGCAAGAATCTTTCGATATGTGCACGCCACTCTTCCATGTTCCCTGGTTCTTTGATCCCGTCTCCAGCGTGAATTTCTAGGGCCAGGTAGCCATACTTCCCTTCTTTGCTTTCTGGGAACTCGTACTGGCGCTGCCCAGGTTTAGGTGTACATTCCATCCAGGCGACGGCGCCGTCATTACCAACTGCCGCGCTCGTGACACCCTCACCCAGGGAGGGAATTCGTTCCAAATTGATGTATTTATCGCCTGCCTTTTCTGCGATGTCGAGCTCTCCGCGCTGGCGAGAAACCGAGACTGCCAGATCGGGCCTTTTGTCAACTATCACGCCGCAGCTTCGACTTTCACCGGGCCTCGACAGGCTTTCGCTGGAGTCCACTCTGACCGATTCCCCGGGAGGAAGTAGCGGCTTCACGTCTGACGGCGCAACGCTAACGCCGCAGATTTTTCCCGGAATGGCGTAGTCATATTCGGGATTCTCGTCCGCGCAGCCAGCGAGGAGCAGTGCAGTCATGCTAAGTGTCGTGACCTTGAGGTGTCGCATTACGATCCCTTGCCTGCCAGGCGGCGAGCGGCCGCGTTTCCGTTGTTGGCCGCATCGTCGATTGTCTCATTGGAGTCCCATAGATCCTCACGCTCTGCTGCCTGGGGATTTTCGTTCCGCCAGTGCTTGACCAGTTCTTCGAGTCGCCCCTCACGGTCTGTGCCAGTGGCCATGTTCTCCCGCGCCTGCCCGCTGTCAATTCTCGCGATCTCTTCTTCAAGCCACTTAGCAGTAATGACGTCGACGCCACGCTGGGCCGCGTCGCCTGCGTGCGGAATGAAGTTCACAACGCCACCCCATGTGTGGTAATCCCACTTGGCTTCCCATGTGGCCTCACTCTTGGCGCCGTCCACGTCGACCTTAAGCCCCTGATATCGGGCCTCCTCGAGGAACCCGATTGTGCGGCCTGCCCTTTGCAAGGGTTGCTCATCTCCTTCCTTGCCCGTATTGATGTCGTGGACGATCTCGCGGTTGATGCTGTCCTGGAGCGTGCCGTAGGCAAACTGGTCACGGGAGATCTGTTTCGCCACCTCAAGCACTTGCGCCCGGTCCAGAGGGCTCTCTCCGGCGTTGTGCGCACTCGTTGCGGCGTGTACGTCATCGCCGTAGTTGCCCATGACCATCGCCATAGGCGTGCGCAAACTAGGCGGGAAGTCGTTTCCCTCGGCGGAGAGATGCTTCAGGGCGTTCTCGAACACGCGGTTGTTCGCGTCGGTGTGCTGGACATAGCCGCCGCCCGAGTTGTTCGGGTCGATGCCCGTCGTACCGGCCACCAGTGCCGCGCCGAAGCCGGCCCTGCCCTGTGCGTCCTCGATGTCCGAACTGCGAAGGGGGTCGCCCCAGATGCTGTCGGGGTCGTGCGGGTTGCGCATGTAGGGATGCCCGTCGACAACGTCCCAGCCACGTTTCCGCGTCAGGTACTCCAGTCGGTCGTTGCCCTCCTTCTTGTCATCATCCGGATGGGGATCGGAATGGGGGTCAAGGAAGGCTGCCGATGCCTCGGGGTCCTTGCTCATGATCCCGAGAAGGCCGTCGAGGGGGTCGTTGGCGAACCACTCGTCCCGCGACGTGACGAACTTCTTGGAGAGGTCCCAGTTGTCGTTGCCCTTGTCAGCCTTCTCGGCGGCGATCAGATCGTCACCGAGGTCGTGCATGAATCGGTCAGAGTATCCTTCCCCGTGTTGCATCAAGGTGACGAGGGATTGGTACCCACGGACCTTCTCACCCTGCCACTCGTACCGTTTCAGGCCGGCTTCCTTCATACCGGCGTGGAAGTCCCTGTAGAACTGGGACTTCGAATCTTGCGTAGCCGTGGCCAGCGCGTTGGCGAGCCCTCGCTCAGCTCCCAGGTAGTGCTGCTTGTTCCCCGTGTCCGACTCGTAGGCGAAGGTGTTGAGCTGGTTGGTTATCTTGATGGTGCCCTCTGGACCCAGGTGGTTGAGCACCGTCTGGCTGAACTGCTTGTCGCCGGAGTTGTCGCGCATCAGTCGCGCCCACTCCTCCGGGTCGGCAGGCTTCTCTCCCGCCAGGATCTGGTCCGCGTACTTCTTGGCCTCGCGGGCCTCTACCAGTTCGATGTCGCCGACTGCGCCGGCATTGAAGTCGTGTGCGATCCCACGGGCGTTGTCGAACATCTCCTGGAAGCCGCTCTTGATGCCCGCGGCATCGTGCAGTGCCAGCTTCGCACCCTGGTCCGCGTCGTCGACCGCCTGCACCGCGGCGGCCACGGCGGCCGTCCAACTGGCCTCATGGGCGGCGCGCATGACAGCGTCACCGAAGATGCCACCCGTCTCGCCCTTGCTCTTGCTCGTGTCGAGATGAGCCCGGCCCTTGGCGTCGATGTGGATGTCGGCGGCCTTGGCCGAGTCCACCAGGTCCCGAACGGCCCTTATTCGGTCCACGAACTGCCCGTGGATGTCACGCAGGATCGCAGCAATGGCCCGGGCCTCCACGGCAGCGGCATCGAACTGCTTGCGCGTCGCCGTGAAGCGCGAGTTGGCGGTGGTGGCACTGTCGCCGACCCAGAGGCCGTCCGTCGTCACGCCCTGAACACTGTTCTCATAAAGTTGCCCCAGGTCCTCGAAGCCGTCTGCCATCTGGTCCCATGAGACAGCTGCGGTCCCCAGCGGGGTCAGCCGGATGGTCACGACGTCCTCGTAGGTAAGCATGTCCGCTCCTTCAGGTCTGCTGGGCGCGGGGCTCGCCGCCACTACGCAAGCCCTCCGATGGTCGAGGTCAGGCGTTGCGTCGCGGGTTCGGCGCAGGCGGCGGAGCAATCTGCGCCAGGGAGCTCTCCACGCCGTGGTCGACGTACTGGAAGTCCCTCCTCGTCTTGCTCAGCGCCACCCGATCCTGCGCGAGCCGCATCTTCAGGCTCTTCACCTGCAGGGCCCACTCCTCATGCGCGTCCTTCAGGCCCGCTCCCGTCGCCCAACCCTTGAACTCCCGCTCCGCCGCATCCGTGTCGTCGTCGGCATGCACACCCGCCTTGTCCAGGCCAGGGCCTATGTACTTCACCAGTGCCTCGATTGCCCCGCGCTTGCCCTGCGAATTGGTCTTGAGGTCGGCCGTGCCGGCGGCACCACCCGTGCCGTTCAATTGCATGCCGCTGTCATGACGCGCCGCCACCTCGGCCTTGATCTGTTCCCACTCGTCCCAAGCCATCAGGTTCCCCCGTACTCATTGCGGTCTGTGATGTGCGTCGGTTGCGCCAAATCATGACTCCGGGGCGCTGTTGGCCCGTGTGCGTAGTAGGCCTGATGTCCTCCGTACTGGGGCGGGACAGCGGCTATCGCGGATGCTGCATGGGTGCGGCGGCGGTTGCGGAGCACCGCGACAGCGATGGCAGCGCCGAGTGCGACGGCCGCACCGATGGCGGCGGCGATCCACAGGCAGGTCGCGCTGCTCTCGTCGTTGGATGCCGTGGGTGCGGCCGTAGACTGGTCGGCGCCTCCCACGGGGCCCGACGCTTCGGAGGCCTTCGAGGACGGGGACTTGGCGTTCTCGTAGGTGAAGTCGGGGATGGGGTACTTGTCGGTGGGTCCTGGGTCGCCAGGGGTCTTCAGGGCGATGCGGGGGCGGATGACGCCGTAGCCCACGACATCGTCGCGGCTGAGACCCTTGTCGTTGCCGCTGGCTGTCTGCATCAGGACTCGGAGGACCTGGTTGTTGGTCCAGTTCGGGTGTTGGGACCAGATGAGGGCGGCGGAGGCGGAGGCGAGGGCGGTCGCTGGGCTGCTGCCTGTCCCTCCGCAGATCTGGGTGCCCTCCGGGCATGCGCGCACGATCTCCTTGCCAGGTGCGGCGAGGTCGACTTGCGGACCGAACTGGGAGTTCTCCAGTGGTTTCGCCTTCTGGTCGACGCCGGCCACTCCTACGACCCCCGGTGTCGCTGCTGGGTACTCGATGGCGTTCGTGACGTTGCCGCTGTTGCCGACCGCAGCGAAGATGAGCTTGCCGTTGCCGATCGCGTACTTCACGGCAGCGGTCAGTTCCGGGGTGCCGACGTTCTTCTTCCCTGGGGTGTTCGCGCTCCCCATGGAGATGTTGATGACCTTGGCTTCGGAGTCCGCCGCAAACCGGATGGCTTTGGCCAGACTCTCCGAGTACCGGCGCCCTGAACTCTCCGTGGCGAAGCCACCGGTGGCATAGGGCATCTTGATGGGGAGAATCTTGGTGCCGGGAGCCAGCCCATGCGATCCGTTGGCCTGGCCCCGTGCTCCCGTCGCGGCGATCAGTGCGGCCATGCCGGTGCCGTGACCGGCCTGGTCCGTATGCTCATTGCCCTTCAGCCCTGATAGGTCCATGCCGTCCTGGACCTGGCCGCGGAGGTCCGCCACGTTCCTGTCGACACCGGAATCAATGACGGCAACCGTGACGCCACGACCGGTGGTGGCTTCCCACATCTCTTCGGCGTGCATCGCATCAAGGTGCCACTGCCTGTCCCGGATGGTCTCAGCGTGCGCCGGGACCGTGGCGATGCCGGCCAGCATCAGGGCCACGGCGGCCGACATGGCGTGGCGGAGCCTGGCTGGTTGCCTGGTGCTGGTGTGCATCTCGTACCTCATGTGAATTCCCGGCATGATCAGTCGATCACCGGGGGGACAATTCGGCGGCCATTCTGCTTCCAGGTCTCTTCGTCCTCGGCAAGGTAGTCGGGCCGGCTGCTTCCTCGCTCGCCACGACGATGTGAGGAACGGTTCTGACCTGGCGGTGGAACAGCCGATCCGCCATGTCCAGCACCTGCGGCACCGTGCGCGCCCGCACCCGTAGGCGTGCCGGACACGAGTCCGGTGCCGCCTGGGGTGAAGGGGCGGTAGCCCTGTCTGCCGGCCTGCTGGGGGCTGCTGCCCCCGACGATGCCGCCCGTCTCACTGGCGTAGCGGCGCCCACCGGGAGCAGGGGGGCCTGGTCTTGCGCCTCCAGCCCCGGCACCGGCGGTGGGGTTGTACCCCATCGGCCCTCGGGTAGATGTTCCCTCGCCACCGATGACCATGCCGCGCGGAATCCCGCGCGCCGGGCTCTCGGCGCTCGGGGGGACAGGCCGCCCGCCGACGATGCCACTGTCACGGGGCAAACGCCCTGCGCCACCGGAACCCGGCTGTCCCAGCCCAGGCAGCACCGGAGGCCGGACGCCACCAGCACTCGGGCGCCCGTTCACGGGTGGCACGGGAGGCGAGGAAGGCTTGACCGTGCCACCGCCGAAGGCGGGAGGAAGCACTCCCGGCGGCATGCCGCCTGCGTCAGGACGCCCCCCCGGCGGCATGGTGCCCGTGGGCGTGGCTGGAGACGACGGCGGAGCTGCTGGCAAGGTCGCGAGACCGTCAATCTCCATGTGCACCGGGCGCTCGCGTGCTGCTGCGGTGGCCGCCGTTCCGGGCTGTCCGGACTGCTGCAACGCGGTGCTTCCCGAATTCACGTACGAGGCAGCCGGATTCTCTGGAGGCGCTCCGGCGCCTCCTGTTCTGGCGCCGTCCTGGCCCGCAAGGTCTTGCTGTCCCCCTGGGTCACGCCATGTGTTCCCTTCCAAGTACATCGCCGGTGGCGGAAACGTCGGCGGCGTCACCGCGTTCACCTGCTGCGCCGTGAACTCGTACGTCTGCGCCAGCTTCCGCAGCCGCTGAGCCGCCTCCCACCGCGCCGCGTCGATCCGGCCCTGCGCCGCAGCCGCGTCCGACGCGGCTCGCTTTGCCGTGCCGCCCGCGTCCGTGTCCATGCGATGGGACGGGGCCTCGGCGAACGCCTTCGCCTCCTGCGCCTTGCGAAGATCGGCCTGCGCATTGGTCGTCTCCGTGATCGGAGGCATCGCCGCCTTCGCCTCGGCGATGGCCTGCGAGATCTCCTCCATCCAGCGCGCCGCGCCCTTGCTGTACTCTCCCAGGCGCAGCGTCGCACTGGCCGTCTGGCCGCCCCAGTTGCGGAACGCGTCACCGCCCTCGCCGTGCCAGGGTAGGTTCGTCACGTACTTCTTCAGGTCCTCGCCGATCTTCGTGACCGCCGAGGAGGCCAGTGCCAGCTTCGTCGCCAGGTTCGACGCACCGGTCGGGCTCGCCGACGCGAGCAGCGCCGCGAGCTGCTGGTGCGTCATCGCCTCGAAGTCCGTGCGCTGAAGCCGCGGCGCCTTGCCCCCCGTTCGCTCAGCCATGTCCCGCCCCTGTCCATGCCGCCGTGGGCATCAGAAGCCAGTTTCCTTGTCCTGTTCCTTCTTCGTAGGTGCGGCCTCGACGAACGGGTCACGCTCCCGGTCGTAGTACGACTCCACCTCGGCGTTGACCGCCCTCATACGGGCGCGGATCTCCTCGTCGACGTTCTCATAACCCACCTGGGACGAGTGAACAGCCAGGCCCATACCCTCGATCTGAGCCCCCAGCGCCTTGGACAGCTTCTCCAATTCGTCATGGACGACGCTGTACGAGTCGAAGAGGAACTGAGCCTCGCCGAAGTCGCCGGACCCCAACTGCCCTCGGGACAAGCGGCCCACCCCCATCTTCCCCGGGGCTGCCTCGGAGCCGTCGAGTGCGACCAGCAGATCATCGACCCTCTTCTTGAAGGTCTTCATCTTGTCGGCCTCGATCGCCAACGCTGCCTGCGGGTTCACCGCATAGAACGTATCGAACGACGTCCCGGTGTCCGGTGACGGCACTCCGTCTCCCTCGTGCGCCACAGTGGCCCCTCCCCGTTCACCCACGCACCAACGATCATTCTAAACCGGGAACAGGCCCTCCTTCACAGCAGCAACTGTGCCAAAGCGCAGGTCCTTTACGCCAAGTTGTACCGGCGCGACTGTGCCACAAGCGCGGGTCACCGCTGCGACTGGAACGTCCTCGCTCCTGCTGGACTGGCCGCTGCAGATAGCGGCCGTGTTCTCCTGCAAGACCATCGTGCTCGGCTCGATCCGCGACGATGGCATGGTCTACGGGGCGGTCCAAGAGGGCTCGGCCGCCAGCGACGCCGAAGCGGTTGTCGCCCAGCTCGACCTCAGCACCGGCACCGGCGAGCCCGAAAGTCCTCGGCGCGGGCATCGACATCCCGCACTACACCAGCGTGAACGGCTCAGGCCTCTTCGTCACCCGCGACGAGGACAAGAACGTACGGATCTCACTGCGCCGTGAGCGCTGACGCGACCTCGTTCGTGGGACGTCGAGTCCGGCGATCGGCCCGGCGGGCCACCCGCTGCGCTCGCCTCGGGTGAGGAACCGCAGCGTTTCTGCGGCGCGGCAGGGCCGGCGCCGGTCGTGCGGCCCTCGACGCCGCGCCCGCCGAAGATCGGTAGCTGATCCGGCCTCTCCGAACGGTCCTGCGTAGTATCGGCCCGCATGCTGGATCCACGCTGGATCGTGCCCCGCGACGGGTGATCGCCGCAGGTGACAGCGCTGTCGTTGACGTTCCGCTTCAACGTTTAGTCCGCGTCCTGACATGGACGTGGTGATCTGACGAACACACAGCTCAAGTGGGGTCGCCCCTATCCGGGGGCGACCCCGTTGCTGTACCCGTTGCTGGATCCGTGCCTGACCTACTGACGTCTCGTCATCTGTCGTCACCCCTGGCTATCCGCACCCCTGCTGGATCGGAGCTGGATTCAGCTGACGGAGTGTCAGTTGGATTGGCTGATGTCCGACCGTGAAATCCGTGGACAACGGGTCGCTGCGGGGAGCCGAGGGTGCTGGATCGGGAATGCTCGACCTGGCGGTTCGTCGCCTTTGGCCATCACTCGTCGGCTTTTCGCTCGCAGGCGCCTGATGGTTCTACACTGCTCGCCGCCGTCAGGTGTCGGGCTGAAGCATCGCAAACCGGACCGGTTGCTTCGATGGCAAGGCGGGCACCCGCCCCGTCCACGGTGCGTGTGGCCAGCGTTGTCTTGGCCAGTCTGGGGGGGCAGCGCCTCGGCGAACTTCAGGCCGCCTACAGCGCGCCAGTCGATCTCGGGTAGGACCAGGCCTTCGTGTGCCTGGGCCATGGAGTTCGCCCAGTCCTTGCGAGTGAGGTCGTCCCGTAGCCGGATCCAGTGGGCACTGACGCGCCGCTGAGGTGAAACGGCGGGCAGCAGGGGGGGGCGGCGAGCGTGGCGTTGGCGCGGTGGCCGGCCCAGGTCCACCAGTGGACATCCCCGTCCGGGCGCGGGCGATGACGGTACCCCCGGGTGCACGCTATCCAGGTGCTGCGTCACCGAAGGATGTCCCGAAGAGCAGTCCGGCACCGGGAAAGTCGACCGGGAGCCGGCGAGGGATCTGCTCCAGGCTCCACGAGGTCGTCCCGCGCTGTCCTGTCACTGTCGGCGGCCGTGGCACTGTTCGATCCAGCGCACCTCCGGGCCAGGGATCTCGCTGCCGTCCACAGCGGCGACCATGCCTGCAATCCAAGAAGTCCAGGTGGGCTGGTCAGGCTCTTCTCAGATGCTTGGTGAGCTGCTGGAGCCTGGTCCAGGCATGAGCGTCGGTGCCGTCGCCGAGTGGGTAGTGGAGGGAGGGTTCGCCGGCGGGGCCGAGTTGGATGGGGGTGAGGTTGAGGGGTGGGCGGAGGGCGTGGGTGAGGCCGATGTCTTTGATCGCTTCGGTGCCCAGCGTGAATGAGACGGGGATGGGTGGAGTTTCGAAGTGCGGGGGCACGGTCAGGTCTCGGCGGGCGGCTCGGAGTGAGGTGAGCATGGAGGTCAGGCCGTGCCCTGTGGTCAGCGTCCTGGCGAGGGGCTCGAGCGCGTCGAGGGGTGGTGTCTCGTCTTGGCCGTAGCCGAGGGTGAGGGTGATGTTCTCCTCGACTCCGGCGGCGGTGCGGGTGACGCTGACGGTGGCCAGGGCTGGTTGGTCGGGGTGGCCGACGGCGATCAGCCAGGTCGGGCGGGGTGCCCGGTTGCGGGCGAGGTCGGTCAGCCGGCGGGTGGACCAGGGGAGGTTGACGGGTTCGGCGGTGCTCCAGCCGGCGGGTGGGGCACCGGTGAGGGTCTGCCAGGCGGTTTCCAGGGCGCGGCCGAGGACCAGGTCTTCGTCGGCGGGGTGTTGGGTGCGCAGGGAGAGGACGAGCTGGCGTTCGTCGGTGGTGGTGGCGGTCTTGAAGGCTTCGGCGACGGAGGCCGAGCCGTTCTCGTCGAGGGTGGGTGTGAAGGTGCCGCCGTGCCAGTGCAGTACGGCGCCGGAGAGGCCGTCGTAGTAGCCGCAGTCGGGGTCTTGGATCACCCAGCGGTTGGGGTGGCCGCGCAGCGCGGTACGGGTGGGCAGGGTGAGGCGGGTGGTCGGTGGTGTGACGATCTGCAGGGCGCGTTCGTTGTCGGTCGTTGTCCGCAGGGCGTCGGAGAGCCAGCTGGTCATGGCGACGACGGAGCGGTCTTGGATGATCACGGCCGTCTTGGTGGTGAGGACGTCCACAGCCGGGGCTGACGTGGGCGGGGCGGGGATGGCGGTGATGTCGGACTTGAGTGGGACGACGTCAGTGGAGGCAGCTTCCGGGGGCCAGACCGATCCGTTGAGGACGGTGGCGAGGCGTCCGGCGAAGGAGCCCGCCAGCCGGCCGCCCTCCGCGACGGCGGTGGAGGCGCGGGCCTCGGTCCACCAGACCGGGCTGTCCGGGAGGCCGGGGCCGAGGAGGCGGGTCGTTTCGCCGGGCACCTGGATGAGGAGGGGGGCTTCGACGGAGACCAGGGGACGGCCGTCTGGGGCGCAGAGCTGGATGACGGCGCCGTCGGCCAGGGTGTTCACGCCGAGGTCGGGGCCGCCTGCGTAGAGGCCCGCGAGAAGCGTGCTCAGGTCCGGCATCTTCGGTGTGAGGGCGATGACGTCCTTGGTCACGACGGCTCGGTCTCTTCCTCTGCTTCGTCTGCGAGGGCGGTCTGGATGAGCTGGTGGGGGCGGCCGCGGCGGACCAGGGTGCCGCGGCCGGTTGGCTGCGTGGAGGCGTAGAGGCCGGGAAAGAGCTGGCCTTCCGTGCGGTCGCCGGTCATGACGAGGGCGGCGGTGCCGGTCTCGCGCAGCGTGGTCAGCAGCGGTTCGTACAGGGCGCGGGAGGATCCGGCGACGCGGCGGGTGATGACGAAGTGCAGGCCGATGTCCTGGGCCGAGGATACGTATGGCAGGAAAGGGGCCAGGGGCTGCTGGCCAGCGGTGGTGAGGATGTCGTAGTCGTCGATGAGGATCACGATCCGCGGGCCGGTGAAGGCGGGTTCGGTGGTGAGCGCGTCGGGGTCCGCCGTCTCGGGCAGGCGTTTCTCCAGCTCGGTGGCGATACCGGTGGCCAGTGCGGCGGCGAGTTTCGCGTTGTGGGCGTAGCCGCCGCGGTAGGGCTCGGGAACGGCGCCGCGCAGGCCTCGGCGCGGGTCGAAGACGCCGAAGACCAGCTCGTCGTCCGCGTGACGAGCGGTGAGCTGGGCGGCGATGAGCTTCAGCAGGTTGGTCTTGCCGCACTCGTTGTCACCCAGGATCAGCAGGTGCTGCTCGGTCTCGAACAGGTCCAGCAGGACGGGGGCGAGCGCGTCCTGGTCCACGCCGATGGGGATCTTCTTGGGCTCTGCGGCCAGGGGCGGGAGTTTCGCCGCGGGGAGCCGAGTGGGGAGTACCCGGATCGGGGCGGCAAGATCGCCGTGCCAGGCGGCGCGGATCGTGCGGGCGGTCCTCTCCAGGGTGGCTGCGAGGTCGCCTGCGTGCGGGTTGCCGTCGATGCGGGGCAGCGCGACCTGTCCGAAGAGCTTGGCGTCGGTCAGGACCCGGCCCGGGGTGTCGGCGGAGACGGTCTCGGACAGTTTGCGGTCGATGGACGAGTCGGCCGGGTCGTTGAGGCGGAGTTCGACGCGGGTGCCGAACATGGACTGGGTGGCGATGCGGACATCGTTCCAGCGCAGCATGGCGGAGACGATGTGGATCCCGTACCCGCCGCCGCGCTTGAGCAGGTCGGCCACGGCGTCGTCAAGGTCGGCGAACTCGTCGCGCAGCGCGCCGAATCCGTCGATGAGCAGCACGACGTCGGTGGAGCCGAGCTGCGGCAGCCGGCCCTTGGCACGCAGGTGGCGCAGCTGGTCCACCGAGTCGATGCCGTGCTCGCGGAAGAGTTCCTCGCGCTCGGCCAGCATGGCGCGTACCTCGGCCACGGTGCGGGCGGCTCGTTCGTGGTCGGCGCGCCCGGCGATCCCGCCGACGTTCGGTAGCCCGGCCAGCGCGGACAGCCCGCCGCCGACCAGGTCCAGGCCGTAGACGGCGACGTCGTACGGGGTGTGCGTGAGGGCCAGGGAGAGCGCGAGGGTGCGCAGCAGGGTGGTCTTGCCGGACTGGGGGCCGCCGATGACGGCCGCGTGGCCGCCGGCGACGGTCAGATCGAGTACCCATGGCTGCTGCCACTGCCTTGCCGGGTCGTCCAGGATCCCCAGGGGGATGCGCATCGGGCCGTCGCGGTGTGTGAGACGGAGACCTTCGGAGTCGGCCTGGAGAGGCCCGGCGGCGGTGTCGAGGGTGACGGCGTTCGGGAGGGGCGGTAGCCAGATCCGGCGCACGGGAGGGGCGGCGGGGGCGAGTTGGCCGACCATCACCGACATGACGGTGGGCCCGGTCTCCCGTTTGGTGGCGGCGGGTTCCTCTGTTGCATCCGCCTGTGGCGCGTCGAGTGTGTTGAACGTCGGGTAGGGCCAGGCGAGTGGCTCGTTGTCCTTGTCTTCCTTGCGGAGTGTGGGACCGCGGTAGGCGCCCGAGACGTACCCTGCCTTGAAGCGCTCGTATGTCGAGGTGTCGACCTTCAGATAGCCGAAGCCCGGTAGCGGCGGCAGGTGGAAGGCGTCCGTGCTGTCCAGTACCGTGCGTGATTCGTCGGCGGAGAAGGTGCGAAGCCCCAGTCGGTACGAGAGGTACGTGTCCAGGCCCTTGAGCTTGCCGCCCTCGATGCGCTGGCTGGACAGCAGCAGATGGACGCCGATGGAGCGCCCGATGCGGCCGATCGACAGGAACAGGTCGATGAAGTCCGGTTTTGCGGTGAGCAGTTCACCGAACTCGTCGATGACGACGAACAAGTGCGGCAGCGGCTCGAGATCCGGGCGTTCGGTGGCGCGCAGGGCGGCGTAGTGCCCGATGTCGGCGACGTTGCCCGCGTTCTTCAGCACCTGCTGGCGGCGCTTGACCTCCCCGGCGAGGCTGGTGTGGACCCGCTCGACGAGCCCGGCCTGGTTCTCCAGGTTGGTGATCACGCCGGCCACGTGAGGCAGATCCGCGAAGGGGGCGAAGGTGGCGCCGCCCTTGTAGTCCACCAGGACCAGTGCCAGGTCCTCGGGGGAATGGGTGGTGGCGAGAGCGAGGACGAGGGTGCGCAGCAGTTCACTCTTGCCGGAGCCGGTCGCGCCCACGCACAGCCCGTGCGGGCCCATGCCCAGTTCGGAGGACTCCTTGAGGTCCAGCAGCACCGGCTCGTTACGGTCTGTCAGCCCGATGGGAACGCGCAGGAAGTCCCGCTCGCCTCGGGGCGCCCAGAGCCTGGACACATCGAGTGCGGCCGGGTCCTCCATGCCCAGCAGTGCGGGGAAATCGACGGGACCGGCTGCCGTGACGCCCTCGGCGGCGGACTCGGCTGACAGCCGCAGCGGCGCCAGCATCCGGGCCAGCCCCTCCGCACCGGAGGCGCTCACGGAGTCACCAGTGCCGTGGGCCAGCCGGCCTTCGGACGTGCGCAGATCCTCGACACTGACCCGGTCGCCGTCGACGCTGATGCGGACGCTGACCTGGTCCGGCTCGTGGACCTGCTGCTCCAGCAGATGCAGCACGGTCACGCCCATCTCCGTCAGGCCGACGGCCGTGTCCGGGCCGGGCAGTTCGGCGGCCGTCCTGCCGTATGCGTCGCTGACGACGAGGAGCCGGTCGGTCATGCGCAACGCGTCCTTGCCGGACAGACCCCGGCGGACTTCCGCGGCGTACGAGGCACGACGTCGCAGATCCTGGCGCAGCAGCCGGCCCAGCTGGGCCAGACTCGGGGCGATCCGACGGGCGGCGACCGGACCGTCCCGCTCGACCGGATCGAGTGCATGAGGGAGCCATTTGACCCACTCCCACTCGGCAACGCTCTCACCGGGCACGCTGACGGCGATGGAGACATCGTCCGGCGCGTGCGTGACCGCGGCCTGGAGGAGCAGCGCGCGGGCCACGCGCAGCACCCCGTCCCGGTCGCCGACGACGCTGACGTTCCCCGCCCGGTCGAGCGGCACGGTCAGCGGGAATTCCGTTGACGTGGCGAACCGGCTCTGCAGCGCGCGGGCCTCGTTGAGCATGAAGGGGTCCGGCGGAGTCATCACGCCACCGGAGTTCTGCCCGATCACGAGGTCCTGCACCGGTACGTCACCGATTCCCACACGTACCCGCAGGAAGTCCGCGTCCAGGCGGCGCCGCTCCCACAGCCGGGCCGGGTCGCGCACCACGTCGTAAAGCGCCTCGGGCGCCGGACCGAGCAGCCGCGCCTGCTCACGCCGCTCCCGTTCACCGGCCCCGAGCTCCTCGCGCAGTTCCTCCAGGTACTCCAGATAGCGCTCGCGCTGGGTGCGCCGGGTGCGCTGGGCCTTGCCCCGCTGGGAGAGGAACAGTGCGACGGCGCCCAGCAGCGCGAAGACGAGCACGACGGCGCCGACGACGGCGAACTGGCTGTTGCGGATGACGGTCATCATCACGACCGAACCCATCACCCCAGCCATGGGCAGCAGTGCGGTGGCCGCGTTGCCGATCTTTCCCTCGGGCAGGTTGGGCGGGGCCTCGATCGTACGCGGCTCGGGGGAGGCGAGCGGGCGGGTGGAGCGCGCGGGCCGGTGGATCAGCTGCTGGGTCATCGCACCCGCACCGCCCGGTGCATCGCTTCGGCCGCCAGCCGGATGGCGGCATCACGGGTGGCCTGGCCGAGCATGGCGGTGTGGATGGGGCCTCCTTGGGCCAGATGACGGTCGTAGGGGAGAGCGATGACGGGCACCCCGGTCTCGCGCAGATGCGCGCTCGCCGCCTTGACGTCGAGAGTGGCGTCGGGGGAGTGGGCGGTGAGCGCCACCACGGCGGTGGCCAGCGCGGAGTGCGGTAGTTGCGCGAGCCAGTCCAGGACCACGCGGGTGCCGTTCACGCCCTCCGCGGTCATGGGGGCGACCACCACGCGGGCGTGCGCGGTGTCCATCGCGGTGCGCGCGACCTCGCCCGGCAGAGTCTCGCAGTCGACGACGGTCACCGCGAAGTACCGACGCAGTGCCAGAGTCACCGTGCGGTACGTCCTTATGTCCAGTGGCGCTCCGACGCGGCCCTGGCTCGCGGGCAGCAGCCAGCCGCCGTCCACCACGGGCACCAAGTAGCCGGTGATGTCGGTCAACTGCATGTCGGGACTGAGGATGTGCGCGAGATCGGAGCAGGACCAGCGCACCGACTCCGCTCCCATCCGCACCGGGAGAGTGCCCAGCGCGGCATCGGCCTCCAGGGTGAGCACCGGGTCGTGCCGGTAGTGGTTGAACGTCCGGCCGAGCAGGGCGGACATCGTGGTCTTGCCCACGCCGCCCCGGATGGAGGTGACGGCGATGACGCGCCCGGTGGTGACCGGCTGCTGCAGCTCCTGGGCCAGGCGGGTCTGATCGGCGACCTCCTGCCCGACGGAAGCGGTGAGCTTGCGCAGCGCCTGCCCGGTGCGCCGGGTCACCGAGTCCCCGTGCTGCGGGTTGCCGAGGGCCAGGGCGAGCCGCGGGTCCACAGTGGGCACGGACTCGGGCGTCGGCATAGGGGTACGCGGATTCCGTACACCCCGGTGCACAGGCTGTGTACTCGGGGCGGACTCCGGAGGCGGGTCGTGGTGTTCCGCGGGCGGTTCGGATCGTACGAGGCGCGCAGCGGTCCGATCTGCCTCAGATACGGGAGTCCCGCCCAGCTCCCGCAGCACGTCGCGCTGCCAGTCCCTCCCGTGAGCCATGCCGCAGCGCCTACGCGAAGGTGCCGAGCAGGCGCCCGTACACACCGAATGCCCCGATGATCAACGGGAACAATGCGATGACGCCCACCGACTCGAGAACGTCCCCGGCGCGGCGCAGTCGCACCCGCACATGCTCGGCCGGTTCCACCGCCAGAATCACCAGGGGCAGCACCGCCAGCACGCCGAGCGTGACCAGCGGCCCCACGACGCCCGCATGCTCGAGCCACACCACGATCAGCCGTACGGTGACCACACCCGATGCCACCAGCAGCGCCACGACCTCGGCGATCAGGGGAAAGGCCCGGGCCCGCAGCGCGAGCACCACCGCAGCGACGACCGCGAGCAGGACGGTCCACATCGACGGTGCCCGCAGCACGAGTAGCCCGGCCGCGGCCGCTGAAGCGGCCAGCACGACCGTGGCCAAGGCCAGCCCTCGATGCGTGGCCGTCAGCGCAGTGGTCACCTGATAGCGGCTCACGGACACCCCGCCCGTACGACGGTCGTCCAGCCCGGACAGCCCTGACGCCATCATCGCCAGCCGCGGCAGCAGGCCCAGCAACACGATCGAAACGACCGCGAGAAGGGCCCCGGTTCGCCCCTGCTCGACCGCGCTCCCCGCACCCTGCTGCAGCCCGGCGGTCACTTCCCACAGGGCAACGCATCCACCGGCCGCCGCTGCACCGATCAACGCGCCGCGCCCCAGCGGAGAAAACCACCCCAGGAGCAGCAGGACCAGCACCAGGACCGCCGCTACGCCCGCCAGCCGCACCGAGGCCGACCAGGCGTAGGCATCCGCCGATGTCCACATCCCGATGCCACCCAGCATCCCGCTCGCGACGATCAGCGTGGCGGCCAGCCCGTACTGCCGCGCCCGGCCGAACAGCACAGCAGCGAACGCTGAAACGGCGGCAATGGCGAGAAGGACGCTCCCTGCGTGCGACGATTCGAACTGACCCCGCGCCAGAACCCCAGTGACGAGCGCCCAGCCGACGGTCGTCGCGCCGGCGACGACACGCCGCGCCGCGGGCCTCCACCGCCACGCCCGTACGTCCAGATCGTCGGCGACCTCGTCGGTGACGTCATGCACGACCGGCGCGGACGGCGCATCCTCCACCCGCACCAGGCGCAGCACCGCACCGTCCGGCACACCCGCCGACTCCAACGTGCTGTTGTGAGCGAGTGCCGAGCCATCCGCGGTCACCAGGTGCCGCAGCTCGGGCCGAGCCGTCACTCGGTCGTCCAACAGCCGCATCACTGACGGCAGAAGGAGACCCACCGGCTCCTGGGACGGGAGAACGAGGTCGACCCGCCGCTGCGCACCGACGAGAGTGACCCGGCTCAACGCCGTACGGCTCACGGACCCCGCAGATATCACGCGTTCGAACCTATCATCGAGCTGAAGGCGCTACGGAAGGCGACGAATAGGGCTGCACCGAAGAACCGTACGGGCCCTGCCCGATCAACCGGTGGGAAATGAACGACCAGCCCACGCAGCCGGCACACAGAACGGCCGCGATCACCACCCCGGCGAACACCTTCCCCAACCGCTCGTCCAGCGACCGCCGCTGCCGCTGGGCGCCGAACACCAGGGCATCCCTCAACCGACGGCGCCGTACCGACACCGACTCCAGCAGCTGACTGTCGTAGTCCTGAGCCCCCATGGCTACCTGTTATCCCCTACGTGTGCCCGCCCTGTCACGTCTCGAACTCGCCCAGCCAGGCACGGTTGAGCAACTCACCAGGCAGGTAGTCCGACTCGACGCCGATCGGGAAGCCCGCGTCGTAGGCCAGGCAGGCGATGGCGAGAGGGCCGAGGGCCAGACAGCCCTCAACGCTCTCCTCCCGTTCCTCTGTGGCCGTCCAGTACGCCTTGTGCAGCTGAAGGGCTTCCATCAGCGCCTGGTTGAAGCCGTCGTGGTCCTTGCGCAGGAATCGGTGAAAGAGATTGATCGGCTGGTAAAGGATCTTCTCAAGCAGATCCTTTTCAGTGATCCGTGCCACGTCAGGATAGGACGACTCAATCGCCGCGCCCAGCTTGTCGACCAGTCCCGGCCGTTCCAGCCAGTACGCCTGCAGGGCATCCACCCAGTGGTAGATGTATTCGTCGTACTCGGCGCCCGAGGCGCGCAGTAGATCGAGCGGGACCTCGCACAGCTGGGTCATGCGGTTTTGATCGCGGCACACGATGGCGAACCAGAACGCGGTGATCCAGTTGCCTGCATCCGCGTGCGACTGGGGACCGGTGGCCGGGACGGTACGCAGTTCGTGGTTGACACGGCACTGGATGGTGCCCTCGGTCCTGGTGGCTGCGGCGAACATGGCCGAACCCACCTGCATCGCCGAGACCACGGCTTCCCAGGTGTCGATGCCGGAGGCATCCGGGTCGACCGCCAGGCGTGCTTGCACGTGCAAGACGGCCTTACTCAATGCGATGTCAAACATGCGAGGCGACTGCGCCAGCCTGCCGAATGTCCTGGCCGCTCCTTCACCGAGGGACTGCGCATACGCCTCGTCATCAGGTCCGGGGCTGCCGTGTCGAGGCACCTTCACCGTCACCAGGCTCTCCCGTCACCCAATGTCGAACTTCTGCATGGTGTAGCCAGCATACTGTCCGGCGTTGACGTTCCCCTTGACCAGAATGTAGTCCAGTTTGCCCAGGTCAAGGGCCTCCTCGAGCTCGTCGGCCAGCCTGGTCTCATTGGGGTTCTTTCGTCCTCGCTTGTGCATCTCCCGGATGATGTCCATGAAGTACTCGCGGGTTCCCTGCGAGACGCGGCGGCCGTTCGGCAGATTGCGCGCCCCCAACTGCGTGCTGACGCTGCTCTTCGCCTCGATCACCACATAGCCGCCGTCTTCGCGCCGCCACACCTGGTCGAATTGGTCGTTGCCGTTAGCCGGCCCGTCGAGCCTCTCTATCGTCGCATTCGGGTAGTGCTGGGGAACCACATGATGCTCGGCTATGGCCTCGCCGTAGGCCTCACCGGACTCCGACATCTGCTTGTGCAGTGGCTTGTGTGCGCCGTCCGCGGCGTCTACGGCAGCCTGGTTCGCCGGGGTGTCGTGGGCTGCGAGTGCTTTCTGCGCGTCCTTCAGCCGGCCCTCAGCCAGTTGGTCGGCGGCGATAGCCCTGTGACGTTTTTGCGCCGCGTCGTCGAGCTTGGTGAGAGCATCCGGACCCGCGGCTGCCCGGGTACCGAGGACGGGGTCTCCGAGGAGCTTCGGAGGAATGGGTGGCGGGGCCTCCGATGCCGCGATCCACTTCCCGGTCGCCGGGTCCTTCACCAGCTGAGGCGGAACGAACCCGCTCTCGTCGGTCACTTTCGTGCTGAGCCGGTTGCCGTTGACCTTGTAGTACTTCTCGAAGTACCCCGGCTCGGTATTGGCGCGGTTGACCTGGTGGCGCATGACGTCCCTGGGGTCGGTCGCGCCACTTCGCCCGCCGCCGGTCGCGCTGCTACCGCCACCACGCTGCTCAGGAACGTGACCGCCGGAGCCCGTACCGCCGTGGCCGTCGCCGACAGGACCGACATGGGACCTCGACGTCCCCGAGTCGGCAGCATGCCCGGCCCCGGTCCCGCCCGGGGCTGCGCCCGGGCTGTGAGGCGCCGCGCCGCTGCCACGGTTGGTTGGGGTCTCATGACCGGCTTGCGGGGGCAGGTTCTCGCCTGCGTGAGCGGTGGCCCCGGGCGTCCGGGAGCTCGCGCCGACTCCGGCGAGCTCGTGCTGCCTCGCCGGAGTCTGCTCCGGTGTGGTGCGCGCACTCGCCGACGCTTCCTGGCGCGGTGCGTCACTGACGACGTTGCCGTGCTTGTCGACGGGGATGAACTGTCCGTCCTCGACGATGACTTTGGAGCCGTCTTCGAGCTCCAGCACGCTGTTGAGACGTGGCGAGTCACCTGCGCCGGCGAAGCCGGCACGAATGTTCGCCGTCACATCCGAGATCTTGGGAAGAGCACTGACGGCCTTCCCTGACACCTTGAGCCCTGCCACGACCGGATCGATGTACTCGCCGATCTTGGCCGCGGTGGCAGCGGTCCTCGCTCCCGCGCCGGCCTTGCCGCCCTTGGAGGCGGCGGCCAGCGGCCCGGCGCCGAGTGTGAGGACGTTGAAGACGACGGTCGCAGAAGCGCGGGCGGGGTTCTCACCCCACATGTCCCAGGCGACCAGGGACTTGCCGAAGTCCTTGGCGGCCTGCTTCTGCCGGATCTCGGTGGCGCTCTCCTCGTCCGGGCCGATCGCCCAGTCCATGAACGCGTCGTACGGAGTGATGGTGTACTGGCCGATGCCGCTGACTATGTCGCCGAGGTGGCTCCAGGCGTCCCCGGCCGCATCCGAGCCGTTCCAGCCGACCAGGGTGCCCAGCCCCTTGATGCCGCCCACGATGTTGTCGATGACCAGGCCGTCCCAGAAGAAGCTCTTGGCCCAGTAGCCGACTTCCCACGCGTGGTGGGACTCGCTTTCCGGCGTTCCCCAGGGCAGTTTCTTGGCCTGCTTGAGTACGTCGGCGTCGTAGCCGTACATCACGGTCTTGCTGTTCGACGTGTGACTGCCGTCGTCGACCACGAACTGGGGCCCACCCACGACCGCCGAGATCTTGCTGGCGGCCCTGCGCTCGGCCTCACGGAAGGCGCTCTCCGCGGCGGCCACGCCGTCCATGAGCTCCTGGTGGCGCTGGATCTTGTCCTCGTCGTACGTCCACTCGTCGTCGCCCTGGACGCCGTCGACGAACGTGATCGCATCCGACTTCAACTGAGCCAGGCGCTGGGCGAGCGGGCGCGCCTCCACGGAGAACGTGTCCAGCGCGTCGGCGACCGTCTCCAGCTTCGCGGCGAAGGAGTCGGCCTTGTCCATCACCGGCCGCGTCGTGGCGAACAGGTCGTCGGCCTCAGGCGCCGTGTAGAAGGCCTCCAGAGACTGGAAGCGGGAGTGCACGTCCTTGCCGCCGTTGCGAATCCCGATGGCGTCGCTGCGCAGTCCGGAGACGTCCTTCTCCAACTGGTCCAGATCGCCGGTGAACTGCGAGATGCCGGTCGGCTCGATCACCTGCCACCGCCCTGCTTGCCACCGGTACCCGGAAGATCGACCTTCGGGGCGGCAAGGGCCTTGTGCTGACTGGTGGCGGCCATGTCCAGATCCCCGAGGACGTAGTACGCGGTGGCCTCCCGGGCTCCGTTCACGGACTTGGCCGCCCGCGCACCGAGGAACAGCACGTCCGGCGCGGTCCTCTCCACGAACAGCGCCAGTGCTGCCCCGATGGCGCCGGTCGGCGCGGCTCCGCTGTCCGCGCCGCTGATGGTGCCGGCCGACGCCGCCGCGCTCTCCATGTTCGTCCCGTACGACTTGACGTCCTTGGCCACATCGTCCATCGCGTCCTTCACGAGCGACGTCACGAACTCGACGCCGGACGACGAGATGTCCCACGCAGGCATGCCGATCCCCCCGTTACAACCCAGCAACTTGCCGCTACCGCAGTGCGCGCCCGTCAGCCGATGTTGTCGACCGCCGCACGGGCCCTGGCCAACGTGGTCTGCGCGGTGCTGTCGTTCTGCTCCAGCGTGGTGCGCACCAACCGGATGATGTTGCGGACCTCGTTGGCGGCGCGGTTCCAGCGGACTTCCTTGCCGTGGTACTCGTCCGACACGCCGTCGGCCTGGTAGTCGGCCATCGCGGCCTTCACCGCCCGGTCACGGTCACCGAGCACTCGCTCCAGGTTCCCGATCACGGTCTGCAAGCTTCCCTGCACCTCGGTCGAGGCGCCGGTGTCGTAGGAGCGGCGGTCCTGGTTCTGTCCCATCGCGAAGAGTCCCCCTCGTTGCGTTAGCGTGTGCCGAACCGGGCGGCGTCGAAGTTGGCGGCGCCCATGTTCTTGTTGGCGTTGTCCTCCTGCTCCACGTCACCGCTGCCGAAGGCCTCGTCCATCCCCGCCTGACCGCCCAGGATCGAGCTCAGCGACCCGTTCAGCGCGTCCGTGATCTCGTCCGCACGTATCTTGAACGAGTCGAACGCGGCCTTCCCCGCACCGTTGAACTTCCCCTCCAGCGGCTCCGCAGCAGCGATCAGCCACTGGATCAGCGTGCCCAGGTCGTCACTTGACCCGATCGTGCTCTTGCCGAGATTCGCCAGGGTCGTCGACCCCATGTCGAACTTCACGCACCCGCCCCCGTGTCAATCATGTCGTGCGCCGGGACAGTTCAGTCCCTCGGCATCACAACGTTCCCGTACACACCAGCTGTCACAGCGTGTCGAACATTCTCTCCCATGGGGCGTTGCAGGCGCAACGCGACCGGGACTGAGGTGGCGTGATCCATGCCATGAGACGCACGAGGAAAACATGGTCCTTCCCTCGGCTGGGTCCAATTCGTCCTCGAGAGCATCTGTGACTCCTGCAGGCCAGAGTCCTGCAGGAGTCACACGTAAGGTCTGACCGGTACTGGCCGGGGCAGTGTTCTCCTCCCGCGGCGGTGGAGGGGCAGTGGAGGGCGCCGAGAACGGCGATCGCGACAGCTACTCGGGCCCTCCACGCACACCGCGAGCACGAACGTCTCCATGCACCGCAGCCAGGTGATCATCCCTGCGAAGGGTCCATATCCGATGCGGGGTCAGAGCTATGACGCTGTTTCGGCCATTGGCGGCCGGCGAGGGAGCAGGGGCGCCCCCAACTCCTACGGCTCCCTCGCTGCTGGGGTGACGGACGGACGCAGAGCGAATCCGGCCAGGGCCGCCGACCGGGCCTCGGGTGGTTGGTACCGTCGGCCGAGGCTTGATCGTCGGGGAGGGGCAGCGAGGCATGCGGGCGGCGAGGGCGATGGCCGGGGCTGAATGGGGCTCGCACCGGTTCACCGATGCTAGCGTCGGATCGTCGCTTCGGGCCGCGACTGGTACAACGCGACCGCGTCCGTCTTGAACTGCTGCGGACAGTTCTTCATTCCAGTGTCTCGTGTGTCCAAGATCCGGGGTCAAGGTCCACCCCCGTCTTCGCCCCGGCCCCGCACAGCGGCACCACCGCCGTGCGGTCCTCCAGGCCGTGCGCCTGGATCGCCGCCCAGCAGGCCGCGCCCGTGGGCTCGACGAACAGGCCGCGGGCGGCGAGGTCGAGTTGGGCGGCGCGGATCCGGTCGTCCGTCACCGTGTGGAAGGTGCCGCCGCAGGCGCGTACGGCGGAGAGGATCTGGCGGGCTCGCGGCGGGGCGGGGATGGCGATGCCCTCGGCGAGGGTGGGCGCCGCCTCCACCGGGGTGATGTCGTCTGCCCCGGCGCGGAAGGCGCGGGCCAGGGGTGCGACCGCGGCCGTCTGGACCGCGACGAGCGCCGGCCGTTCCGTGATGAGGCCGTGGGTGTGCAGTTCCTCGACGGCCAGGTGGGCGCCGAGCAGCAGGGTGCCGTTGCCGACGGGCAGGACCAGTACCTGGGGCAGCCTGCCGCCGAGGTCCTCCCAGATCTCGTACACATAGGTCTTCGTGCCGTGCAGGAAGTACGGGTTGTGGACGTGCGAGGCGTAGAAGACGCCGTCCTCGTCCGCGGCTGCGCGTGCGGCGCGCGCGGCCGCCTCCCGGTCGCCGGGCACGAGGTCCGGACGGGCGCCGTGGGCGGCGATCTGTTCGATCTTCTTCGGGGAGGTCGCGGCCGGGACGTACACGGTGCAGTCCAGTCCCGCGCGGGCGCTGTACGCGGCGATCGACGTGCCCGCGTTGCCGCTGCTGTCGGCGATGACGCGGCGCGGCTTCAGCCGGCGGGCGAGCGCGGCGAGCATGACCGCGCCGCGGTCCTTGAAGGAAAGGGTCGGCATCAGGAAGTCGAGCTTCGCGGTGACGGTGGCGGTCAGGGGGACCAGCGGGGTCCGTCCCTCGCCGAGCGAGACTGCTCCGGGGCCGCCGCCCGTGGCCTCCGTCGCGGCGAGCGGCAGCGCCTCCTCGTACCGCCACAGTGAACCGACCCTGCCCGTGAGGGAGTCGAGGGGAACGGGCGTCGCGGCGAAGTCGAGGTCCCAGGGGCCGTGGCACCGGGGGCAGCGCCAGCTGAGCGACTCGACCGGGGAACGTACGTCGCACTTCGGGCACTGATAGTTCGTCATGTGATCCAGCATCGCAGTCATGTGGCACGCGTGTTACGGGCCGTCCCAACTCTTGTGGGATTCCTATGGATCAGCCAATCTTTCGGGACGGCAGTGGCGCGGCGATTCGGCGGTCACCCACCACTGGCATTGTCATGCCCCTGTCGCATACCCCCACGACAACGCACCACTAATGAGGAGGACCCCTCACATGTCCGTGATGCGTAACTCGCGGCGAAGACTGTCCGCGGTCAGTGCGACAGCCGTCGCCGCCCTGGCACTCGGTGCCGCCTCCGCCCTCCCGGCCACCGCGGCAGAGCCCGCCCCGGTGGGCGTGATCGAGAACGCGGGCGCCCCCGGTGCCATCGCCGGCAGCTACATCGTCACCCTCGACGAGTCGGCCCCCGACGCCGGATCCAAGGCGGGCAGGGAACTCGCCGCGGAGTACGGCGCCAAGATCAAGAAGACGTACCGCTCCGCCCTCAACGGATACGCCGTCGAGCTCTCCGAGGCGCAGGCCAGGAAGTTCGCCGCCGACCCCGCCGTCGAATCCGTCGTGCAGAACCGGGTGTTCACCATCTCCGGCACCCAGCCGAACCCGCCCTCCTGGGGCCTCGACCGCATCGACCAGCGCGCGCTGCCGCTCGACCAGAGCTACACCTACCCCGACTCCGCGGGCGAGGGCGTCACGGCGTACATCATCGACACCGGTGTACGGATCACCCACAACGACTTCGGTGGCCGTGCCTCGTACGGCTACGACGCCATCGACAACGACAACACGGCCCAGGACGGCAACGGCCACGGCACGCACGTCGCCGCCACGGTCGCCGGCGGCTCCTACGGCGTCGCGAAGAAGGCGAAGGTCGTCGGCGTCCGGGTGCTCAACAACTCCGGTTCCGGCACCACCGCCCAGGTCGTCGCGGGCATCGACTGGGTGACGCAGAACGCCGTCAAGCCGGCCGTCGCCAACATGAGCCTCGGTGGGGGCGTCGACACGGCGCTGGACACCGCCGTCCGCAACTCCATAGCGTCCGGCGTCACATACGCCGTCGCGGCGGGCAACAGCGGCGCCAACGCGTCCAACTACTCCCCGGCCCGGGTGGGCGAGGCCATCACCGTCGGCTCGACCACCAGCACCGACGCGCGTTCCAGTTTCTCCAACTACGGGAGCGTGCTGGACGTCTTCGCGCCGGGCTCGTCCATCACCTCGGCGTGGAACACCAGCGACAGCGCGACCAACACCATCTCCGGCACGTCGATGGCCACCCCGCACGTCGCCGGTGCCGCCGCGCTCTACCTGGCGGACAACCGGACCGCCACCCCGGCACAGGTGTCCTCGGCGCTGACCACCGCGGCGACCCCGAACGTGGTCGGCAACCCGGGCTCCGGCTCGCCGAACCGGCTGCTGTACGTCGGCGGCGGCACGACCCCGCCGCCCGGGTCGAAGTTCGAGAACACCGCGGACTACGCGATCAACGACAACGCCACCGTGGAGTCGCCCGTCACCGTCAGCGGCATCCCGGGCAACGCACCCGCCGCGCTCCAGGTGCCGGTCAACATCGTGCACACCTACATCGGTGACCTCCAGGTCCAGCTCATCGCCCCGGACGGTACCGCGTACACGCTGAAGTCGTACGGTACCGGCGGCAGCAGCGACAACATCAACACCACCTACACCGTGGACGCTTCCTCGGAGGTCGCGAACGGGACCTGGAAGCTGCGGGTGAGCGACAACGCCTGGTGGGACACCGGCAAGATCGACTCCTGGGGTCTTCAGTTCTGACGCCCGGACCACCGGACGGTGCCGGTTGCGGCACCTGATCGACCAGTGAGGGGCGGCCGCGCCGAGCGGCCGCCCCTTCCGCGTATTGCTGCTGCCCTCGCCCGGCGCCCCGCCGTATGATCCGCTGACCCGCGCAGATGTTCGCATGATCTTCACAAGGAGCGCCGTACCCGTGGAACCGTCGTCGCAGGGATGGGCGCCTCCGGGCGTGTCCGACCCGGCGCAGCCGCCCGCCCCGCCCTCGCCGCAGCCCGACCCGGCGGCGTACCCGTACCCGATGCCGGCGGGCGTACAGCCGGGAATGCCCTACCCGCCCTACGGGGCGGTGCCGCGGCGGCCGGGTACCAACGGCTTCGCCGTCGGCTCCCTGGTGACGGGCATCGTGTGCTGCCTGCCCCCGCTCGGCCTCGTTCTCGGGCTGGTCGCGCTGGTGCAGATCAGGAAGAGGGGCGACGAGGGCCGGGGCCTGGCGATCGCCGGTACCGCGCTCTCCGTCGTCAGCACGATCCTCATGATCGTCGCGTTCGCCACCGGCACCGCCGGTGCGGCGTGGGACGGCTTCCGCGAGGCGGCCCGCGACGGCGCCGCTGCGGAATCCACGTTCGACATGCGCACCGGGCAGTGCTTCGACACCCCGGGCCGCGGCCTGGAGGACGAGGAGGAGGCGGCGTCCGTCCGGATCGTGGACTGCGACAGACCGCACGAGGGCGAGGTGACCGGCACCTTCCCGCTCGACGGGTTCGACGAGTGGCCCGGGGAGAAGACGGTCGAGACGGAGGCGGAGGGCAGGTGCGAGGACATCAACAGCGCCTACGCACTGGACCGGTGGGCCGTTCCCGGGACGGCGGAGCCCTACTACTACATGCCGACCAGGGACAGCTGGCGCTTCGGCGACCGGAGCGTCACCTGTGCGCTGGCGAGCGGCGGGCCGAAGCTCGTGTCCTCCGTCCGCAGCGACCGGACGACGCTCGACCCGGCGCAACTCGCCTATCTGGAGGGCGAGCTGGCCGTCGACACGGTCTGGTGGGAGGAACCGGAGGACCTCTTCGAGGACGACCCGGAGGCCAACCGTGCCTGGACGGAGCGGATGGAGCGGACGCTCGGAACCGAGGCCCGTGAACTGCGCGCCGGACCCTGGCCCGCGGCGGCCCGCCCGCACGCGCTGGCCCGCGCGAAGGAGTACGACACGGCCCGCCGCCACTTCGGCCGGGCAGCGGTCGCCCAGGACGAGGAGAGCTTCTGGGACGCCATGTCGGAGGCGGGCGACGCCTTCCGCCAGGAGACCGAAATCGCCGTCCGGTCCGCCCTCGGCCTCGCCACCGACCCGCCGGAGGAGGCGGACGACGCGGAGGAGGGGGAACCGCTGCCGAGCGGCGACACGACGGTCTGAGCCGGGCGGCTCGGCGGTCGTGTGAGCCCGGCCGCCGCACCGGCGGCTTCCGGGCGGGTGCCCCTGGCCGCAGCCGGTCGCGCACGGTCCGGTCGAGAGCGAGGTCGTCCCCGGCGTGGAGATCGGACTGCCGGGCGGGGCTCTTCCCGCAGCAGACGCGGGAAGTCGTCGAGGGCGTCGGTCCGCGTCCGCGCGTGGCCGCTAGCCCACCGGGGGCGAGCGCTCGCCCCCGGGCGATTGTTACCGCACGTGGTGCCTTGGCCCATACTTGCGGTGATCAACCGTCGGTTGCCACGCTGTTGCTGTCTGTCAACCTGTTGGGAGTGGCCAGTGACATTCGGTGAGCAGCCCGCCTATCTGCGCGTTGCGAGCGATCTCCGCCAGAAAATCGTCAGTGGCTCGCTGCCGCCGCACACCCGACTCCCCTCGCAGGCCCGGATCCGGGAGGAGTACGGGGTCTCGGACACCGTCGCGCTGGAGGCGCGGAAGGTGCTGATGGCCGAAGGGCTCGTCGAGGGGCGATCCGGCTCGGGGACGTATGTGCGGGAGCGGCCGGTGCCGCGGCGCATCGCCCGGTCGAGCTACCGGCCGTCGTCCGGCGCCAACCCCTTCCGCCAGGAGCAGGCGGCGGAGGGCGCCCGCGGCACCTGGGAGTCGAGTAGCGAGCAGGAGCCGGCGGGGGCCGCGGTCGCGGGCAGGCTGGGCGTCGCGCTCGGAGACCGCGTGATGCGCACGCGGTACGTCTTCCGGGACGCCGGCGAGCCGACGATGCTGTCCACCTCCTGGGAGCCGCTCTCGATCACGGGCCGCACGCCGGTGATGCTGCCCGAGGAGGGGCCGCTCGGCGGCTGCGGCGTCGTCGAGCGGATGGGTGCCATCGACGTCGTGGTGGACAACGTGGTCGAGGAGGTCGGCGCCCGGCCGGGGCTGGCGGAGGAACTGCTGACCCTCGGCGGGGTCCCCGGTCATGTGGTCATGGTCATCCAGCGCACTTACTACGCGTCGGGCCGCGCCGTCGAGACGGCGGACGTGGTGGTCCCGGCGGACCGCTTCCGCATCGCGTACCACCTCCCGGTGCGCTGACCCGCGTACTCCGACCCACACGGGCGCGCGCGTCGTCTGCGTGCCGGTCCGTGCGGCTCGGAGTCGGCGGCGCCCTTCCTCGCCATCGGAGTCCGTGACGCCCCGCCGGTTCGGGCGGCGGTCGTCCTCCAAACGCCCGGTGCACAGGGCGCGTTCACGGGTTGTGTGGCGCCGCGAGAGCCGGCCCGGCGCTCTCCAGGACCGGCTGCACGGTCGTGCGCGGGCCTCGGGGGGCATCCCCGGCCGCGATACCCTCGGGCGGCGTGCGCGGCTACGGCCGGGCCGGATCCGGAGCTGCCGCAAGGGAGTTGCGCCAGGCGTCCCCCGCTGCCGGGTTCACAACGGCGCGCGGCCCGTCGAATCGCCGACGCGCGGCTCGGCGTCCGCTGAACGCGCCGGCGCGCGCTGGGGGCGAAGCCGCCCGGCCGCACCCGCTCCTGTTCCGGGCCGCCGCCGGGCCGCCTCGGCGCCCGTTCCCGGCGCGGCCGTGGCCCGGCGCAGACGGGAGACGGGGGGCGCACTCGGCCAGGTGCGCCCCTTGGGAAGAAGCGGATGCTGGCCGGATCCGTCTCTCTTCGTGAAAACACGGATCCGCTGAGTGAAGGTCAGGCGTAGGCTCGGGCATATGCAGACTGCGGTTTCCTGGGGATCGTTGGAGAAGTGCAGGCCGGCGGCGGGAGAGGCGCGATGACCGACGGCGGCGCGATGCTGCCCTGGCTGGTGATCCGCCAGGACGACAACGGCAATCGCTATCGCGTGGGAAGGTACGCCACACAGGACGAGGCGCAGCAGATCGCGGACAGTCTCGGTGATCGCGGCCACAAGCAGCTCTACTGGGTGGAGCACATGGGGCAGACGACCCCTTCCTGAGCGGGTCCGGGCGCCGCCGTGCCGGCGCCCCGCGGGCCGGAGCGTCCCGCCGCGCGGGTTACGCTCCCGCGCATGACGGATCCCGTGAACGCCCGCGTCGTGGTGGCCGGCGCCCTCTACGACCGGGGGCGTCTGCTCGCCGCGCGCCGCAGCGCACCGCCCGAGTTCGCCGGACGGTGGGAGCTGCCCGGCGGCAAGCTCGAACCCGGGGAGTCCCCCGAGGAGGCTCTCGTGCGCGAGCTGCGCGAGGAGCTGGGGGTGGAGGCCGAGCCGGTCGAGCGGGTGCCCGGCGAGTGGCCGCTGGGTCCCGGCTATGTGCTCCAGGTCTGGACGGCGCGGCTGATCTCGGGTCAGCCGCGCCCGCTGGAGGACCACGACGAGCTGCGCTGGCTCGCCGTCGATGAATTGGACGCCGTGGACTGGTTGCCCCAGGACCGTCCCGCCGTCGAGGAGGCCGTGCGCCGTTTGCCCCGTGACCACCCGGGGAGAGGGCGCGGCTGATTTCCTGCGCCGTTCGCGTCACCGCACGCCCCTCTCGGGGATATGTTGCACCGAATATCGGGTATGTCCTGATTGCCGCCCCAAAGAGGACGGGATTCCGTGGCAGGTCCGGGAAGTGGTCGGCGTGATCGACACCGAAGGCGCATGCGCCGAGTGGACCTTCCCTGCCGCGCCGGACGCCGTCCGTTCCGCCCGCCACGCCGTCCGCGACGCCCTGCGGACCTGGGGTCTCGAGCCCGCCGTGGTCGATGTGACGGTGCTCCTGGTCAGTGAGCTCGTGACCAATTCCCTTCGGTACACCTCCGGGCCCATCGGGGTCCGTCTGGTCCGGCCGGCAGCCGTCGACGGGACGCCGCCACCGCGACCTCCCTCGCTGCTCGTGGAAGTCTCCGACCCCCTTCCGGATCCGCCCCTGGAGCGTCCCGCCGGGCCCGATGACGAGGGTGGACGCGGGCTGCAGCTGGTGGCCTGTGCGGCCTGCCGCTGGGGGACGCGACGAGGCAGAACGGGCAAGACCGTGTGGTTCGAGCTGCCCCTGCCTGGTTAGGAGTGTGGGGGGACGACGATCACTGCGTGCTCGGCTCAAAACGAACGAGACCGTGCTGTGATCGTGAACGCCGTGCCGCCAGGTGCCGTAGTGCTGAATACTGCGGGCATGGCCGGTCCGGTGCGGTGAGCTGGAGGGGACGGTCGCGTGAGCGAGATACCTGAGACGGCGAGCGGCGTGGTGTGGCAGAGCAGTCCGCCCGGCTCCATCTACGACTACATCAAGGTCGCGTCGTTCTCCATCGGGCCGGACGGGCTGGTCGACCAGTGGAGTCGGCGTGCCGCCGAGCAGTTCGGCATCTCCGCCGAGGACGTCAGGGGCAAGGATCCGATCGACGTCTTCATCCCCTCCGAGCTCCGCCCGCGGGGCCACCGCAGGATCGCCGAGATCCTGGACGGCAAGGAGTGGACGGGACTCGTCCCGTTCCGCCTGCCGGGCGAGGGCGGTGCGCACGGGCTGGCCGAGGTCTACGTGATGCCGAGCGAGACGGAGAACGGCGAGCGTGCCGCGCTCTGTATCGTCGTCGACGTACGCGCCCTGCGGCGGATCGAGACGGACCTCGCGGCTTCGCAGGCGATTTTCGGTCAATCTCCTTTTGGCTTCCTTCTGTTCGGTACCGACCTCACCGTGCTGCGGGCCAACGAGCGCTTCGCGACGGTCTTCGGCGGCGCCGCCGAGGACCACCGCGGCCGGACCGTGCACGACTACCTCTCCCGTCCCGAGGCGGAGCGGATGACCGCCGCCCTCCGGCGGGTGTTGGAGACCGGGGAGTCCGTCACCGACCTCCAGATCGTCGGCAGCGCCCCCGGCAGCTCCGACCGGCGGCACTGGGCAGTCAACCTGTACCGCGTGCACAGCGGTTCCGGACGGCCCGTCGGAGTCGCGGGGCTCGGCATCGACGTGACACGCCGTCACATCGCGGCCCGGGAGGCCGCCAGCGCCCGCCGCAACCTCGCCCTGCTCAACGAGGCCAGCGCACGGATCGGCAACTCCCTCGACCTGGAGACCACCGCGCGTGAGCTGCTCGACGTCGCCGTCCCCGGCTTCTGCGACCTCGCCTCCGTGGACCTCTGCCAGGGACTGCTCACGGGTGACGAGGCCCCGCCCGGACGCTGGGGCCCCGCCCGGCCCGAGAGCTACGGCGGCAGCGCCGAACTGCGTCGCGTCGCGTTCGCCAGCACCGTCTCGGAGACCCTGCTCGGGGGCGTCTCGGTGGCGGGCACACCGGCCAGCCCCCAGGTCGGCGCCGTCCACCACTACCCCTTCAGCTCGGCCTGCGCCGACGCCCTGCGCACGGCCAGGGTCCGCGCCATTCCCGGTGAGGACGGCAGCCTCGTCCAGTCCACGCTGGCCGTGCCGATGGTCGCCCACGACACGGTCGTCGGCCTCGTCCAGTTCTCCCGGGCCAAGGGCAGCGAGCCGTTCGGTGAACGAGACCGGGCCCTCGCCGTCGAGCTCGCCGCCCGAGCCGCGGTCTGCATCGACAACGCCCGCCTGTACCGGCGCGAGCACGAGCGCGCCCTGATCCTCCAGCGCAGCCTCCTGCCGCCGGGCGACCCGGAGGCCGCGGGGCTCGACATCGCCTGCCGCTACCTCCCCGGCAACACCGCCACGGAGGTCGGCGGGGACTGGTTCGACGTCATCGAGCTCCCCGGCCACCGGACCGCCCTCGTCGTCGGCGACGTCATGGGACGCGGCCTGCGCGCCGCCGTCGCCATGGGTGAACTCCGCACCGCGGTGCGGACGTTGGCGCTGCTGGACCTGGAACCCGCGGAGGTGCTCTCCGCGCTCGACGAGATCGCCCGCGGACTCGGCACGCCGAGCGGCGCCCAGCAGGCCTCCCGGGTCGCCCACAAGTCCCGCGGGCCCGAGCTCTCCGAGGTCTACCTGGCGACGTGCGTCTACGCCGTCTACGACCCCGTGACGCGGCGCTGCACCTTCGCCAACGCGGGCCATCTGCCACCCGTCCTCGTCGAGCCGGGCGAGGAGGCGCTGATGCTCGACGTACCGCCCGGGATGCCGCTCGGCGTGGGCGGCGAACCCTTCGAGGAGGTCCAGGTCGAGCTTCCGGAGGGCGCGCTGCTCGCGCTGTACACGGACGGGCTCGTCGAGTCGCGGGACCACCCGCTGGACGAGGGGCTCAGTGCCTTCCGCCGCGCACTGACCGAGCCGGCCCGCTCCGTGCCGGAGCCCCGCTCCCCCGACGGTGCGGCGGGTGGGGCGAACGGCGGGACGCCCGCCGACCCCGACCGCGGGTCCCGCTCCCGTTCGCTGGAGGACGTCTGCGACCACGTGCTCGCCACGCTCGACACGAGGCACGGCGAGGACGACATCGCGCTGCTGATGGCCCGTATCCAGGGCCTGGCGACCGAGGCCGTGGGGGACTGGCGGCTGCCGCGCGAACCGCGGTCGGTGGGCCGCGCCCGCGAGCTGGCCCGGGCCCAGCTCAGCGCCTGGGACCTCGATCCGCTCGTCGACACGGTCGAACTGCTCGTCAGCGAACTCGTCACCAACGCCCTGCGCTACGGCGAGGGCGAGATCCGGCTGCGGCTGCTGCGTGATCGCACCCTCGTCTGCGAGGTGTGGGACGCCGGCCTCGTACAGCCGCGGCGGCGGCGGGCCCGGGACACCGACGAGGGCGGCCGGGGGCTGCAGTTGGTCGGTCTGCTGAGCGCGGCCTGGGGCTCCCGCCGTACTCCCCGGGGCAAGACCGTGTGGTTCGAACTGGCCCTGCCCGACGGGGGCTCGGCGGCCGAGCCGAGCGTGGAGCAACTGCTGAGCATGTTCTGACGCCGGGGGCGGACGGCCCGGCGGTACGGACCGTCCGCCCCCGGACACGTCCCCCCCGGACACGTCCCCCCGGGGCACGTCCCCGCCGGGCACGTCCGCCCCTCGGACACGTCCGTGCCCGGACGTGGACGCCCGGGCACGGAGGGGGGACGGCGCTACGTGGTGTGCTCGTCCCGGCGGCGGATCCTGCTGCCCAGCCACACCAGCGGGTCGTACTTCCGGTCGACCGCGCGCTCCTTGAGCGGGATCAGTGCGTTGTCCGTGATGTGGATGCCCTCGGGGCACACCTCGGTGCAGCACTTGGTGATGTTGCAGTATCCCAGGCCGTGGTCCTCCTGCGCCGTGCGCTTGCGGTCGAGGCCCGACTCGGCGGCCGCGTCCAGCGGGTGCATGTCGAGCTCGGCCACGCGCATCAGGAAACGCGGCCCGGCGAAGGCCGCCTTGTTCTCCTCGTGGTCACGCACCACATGACAGGTGTCCTGGCACAGGAAGCACTCGATGCACTTGCGGAACTCCTGCGAGCGGTCCACATCGATCTGCTGCATCCGGTACTCGCCCGCCGCGACGCCCTGCGGCGGCACGAAGGAGGGAACCTCACGGGCCTTGGCGTAGTTGAACGACACGTCCGTGACCAGGTCGCGCACCACCGGGAAGGCTCGCAGCGGAGTCACCGTGATGGTCTCGGCACGGTTGAAGACCGACATGCGGGTCATGCACAGCAGCCGGGGACGGCCGTTGATCTCCGCGCTGCACGAACCGCACTTGCCCGCCTTGCAGTTCCATCGCACCGCGAGATCCGGTGCCTGGGTGGCCTGCAGTCGGTGGACGATGTCGAGGACGACCTCTCCGTCGTGGACCTCGACCGTGAAGTCCTCGAGCCCCCCGCCGTCCTGGTCGCCCCGCCAGACCCTGAACCGAGCGTCGTACGTGCTCATTCGTACAGCTCCTCTTCGGCGAGGTACTTGACCAGCTCTTCCTTCTCGAAGAGGGCGAGCAGGTCGTGGCGGATGGGCTCGGTGGTCTGCCGTGCGAGGTCGATCTGACCGCGCACGGCGGGGTCGGCGGCCGGAGCGCCGGGCTCCAACGGCCCGAAGGACAGCGAGCGGTCGGCGAGCCGGCACAGCAGATTGATCCGGCGCCACTCCCGCTCCATCGCCGGGTAGTCCTCGCGGGTGTGGCCGCCGCGGCTCTCGGTGCGCTCCAGGGCGGACCGGGCGATGCACTCGCTGACCAGCAGCATGTTGCGCAGGTCCAGGGCGAGGTGCCAGCCCGGATTGAACTGGCGGTGGCCCTCCACGCCCGCCCGCCTGGCACGGACCCGCAGATCGGCGAGCCGCTTCAGCGCCTGCCCCATCTCGGACTCCCGCCGGATGATGCCGACCAGGTCGTTCATCGTCTGCTGGAGCTCCTGGTGGAGCGTGTACGGGTTCTCCGGAGGGGCGTCCGGCTCGGGGCCCTCGGCACTGAAGGGCCGCAGCGCCTCCGTCGCGGCCGCGTCGATCTGCTCCTCGTCGACCGGGGGCCGCTGCCCGGCGAGGCCGGCCGCGTACTCCGCGGCGTGCAGTCCGGCGCGCCGTCCGAAGACCAGCAGGTCCGAGAGGGAGTTGCCGCCGAGCCGGTTGGAGCCGTGCATGCCGCCGGCGACCTCGCCCGCCGCGTACAGGCCGGGCACGCCGACCGCCGAAGCGGTGTCCGAGTCGACCGCGATCCCGCCCATCACGTAGTGGCAGGTCGGTCCGACCTCCATCGCCTCCGCGGTGATGTCCACGTCCGCCAGCTCCTTGAACTGGTGGTACATGGACGGCAGCCGGCGTTTGATCACCTCGGCCGGCATCCGGGTGGAGACGTCCAGGAACACCCCGCCGTGCGGTGAGCCGCGGCCCGCCTTCACCTCGGCGTTGATCGCCCGGGCGACTTCGTCGCGGGGGAGCAGTTCGGGCGGGCGCCGGTTGTTGTCCGGGTCCTCGTACCAGCGGTCGCCCTCCTCCTCCGTCTCCGCGTACTTCTCCTTGAAGACGTCCGGGACGTAGTCGAACATGAACCGCTCGCCCTCGGAGTTGCGCAGCACCCCTCCGTCGCCGCGCACCGACTCGGTGACGAGGATGCCCTTCACCGAGGGCGGCCAGACCATTCCGGTCGGATGGAACTGCACGAACTCCATGTTCAGCAGCGGCGCGCCGGCGAGCAGCGCCAGCGCGTGGCCGTCGCCGGTGTACTCCCAGGAGTTGGAGGTCACCTTGAAGGACTTGCCGATGCCGCCGGTGGCCAGCACGACCGCCGGGGCCTCCAGCACGAAGAAGCGTCCGGATTCGCGCTCGTAGCAGAACGCGCCCGAGACCCTGTCGCCGTCCTTGAGCACCCGGGTCACCGTGCACTCCTGGAAGACCTTGAGGCGGGCCTCGTAGTCGCCGAACTCCTTCTCGTCCTCCTGCTGGAGCGCGACGATCTTCTGCTGGAGGGTCCGGATCAGCTCCAGCCCGGTCCGGTCGCCGACGTGCGCCAGCCGCGGGTACTCGTGACCGCCGAAGTTGCGCTGGGAGATCTTCCCGTCCTTGGTGCGGTCGAAGAGCGCGCCCCAGGTCTCCAGCTCCCAGACCCGGTCGGGAGCCTCCTGGGCGTGCAGCTCCGCCATCCGCCACTGGTTGAGGAACTTGCCGCCGCGCATGGTGTCGCGGAAGTGGACCTGCCAGTTGTCATGGGAGTTCACATTGCCCATGGAGGCGGCGATCCCGCCCTCCGCCATCACGGTGTGGGCCTTGCCGAACAGGGACTTGCAGATGACGGCCGTACGAGCGCCCGCCTCGCGCGCCTCGATGGCGGCCCGCAGTCCCGCACCACCCGCGCCCACGACGACAACATCCCACTGCTGCCGTTCGAGCTCAGTCATCGGTGAGCACCTTTCCCCTAGAAGAAGCGCGGATCGGCGAAGGCGCCGGTGGCGAGCAGGTAGACGTAGAAGTCGGCGAGGGCGACACTGATCAACGACGCCCAGGCGAGCAGCATGTGACGCTCAGTCAGCCTGCCGACGTACCCCCACAACCGGTAGCGCACCGGGTGCTTGGAGAAGTGACGCAGCCGGCCGCCGATGATGTGCCGGCAGGAGTGGCAGGACAGGGTGTACGCCCAGATCAGCACGATGTTGACGAGGAACACCAGGGTGCCGAGGCCCATGTGGCCCCAGGCGTAGGTCTCGTCGCGGAAGGCGAGCACCGTGTCGTAGGTGAGGATGCCCGCCACCGGAAGCGCCGCGTAGAAGAAGTAGCGGTGCATGTTCTGCAGGATCAGCGGGAATCGGGTCTCGCCGGTGTACTTCGCGTGCGGCTCGGCGACCGCGCAGGCCGGGGGCGAGGCCCAGAAGCCCCGGTAGTAGGCCTTGCGGTAGTAGTAGCAGGTCAGCCGGAAGCCCAGCGGGAAGATCAGGATCAGCAGGGCGGGGGACAGGCCCCACCAGCTGCCGAAGATCTCCCAGTTGGGGCCGCCCTTCATGGGCACGCAGTTCTCGGCGAGACAGGGCGAGTAGAACGGCGAGACGTACGGCGCGGCGTAGTAGTCGCTGTTCGAGAAGGCCCGCCAGGTCGAGTAGACGATGAAGGCGAGCAGGCCGCCGGCGGTCGCGGCGGGCGCGAGCCACCAGCGGTCGGTCCTGAGGTGGCGGGTGGCGATGGCGGCGCGCGAGGCTCCGCGTACGCCTGTGTCGGTATGAGGTTCGGTGCCAGTGGCCAACGAAGCTCCTAGGGCGCGTGCCGGTCGCGCACGCCCAGGCCTTCGTCGTCCGAGTCCGTCCACAGCGAACTGTCGTACGGGGTGTCGGGAATGGTGACCAGGTCTTTCGGGCGGTCGGCCGGCTGGGTCCGGGATGCGTCCCCGCGCTTGGGCGCGAGGCTCCGCTCCAGCCGTTCGACCGTGCGGGTCAGGTCGTCGAGACGGCGTTTGACGTCCGTCAACTCGTCCTGCAGGGACATGAACTGCCCTCACTTCCGCGGTCGCGGGTGGCATGCGGTGTCTGGGGCTCTCCCCCAGAGGGCTGTGTGTGCGCCTGCGAGTGTCGCGCGTCACATCCCTGCTTGTGAAGGCGTGTGCACCGATTCGCGGCGCGCGCCACCCGTTAGGGGCTCCCCGTACGGCCGCATGGGTGGGGTTTTCGGGCCGCTTCGCCGTGTCGGCGGCACGCTCCGTCCTCCGCCCCCTTCAGTGTAGGTGCAATAGGTGTGATCATCTCCAAAATCCACTAAAAGCCCTGCAAACCGGACGAAGAGGTACATGTCATGTCCAAGGTCGACGCCCCGCGCGGGAGGACATGCTCCCGTACACCCTGCTTCCGAGCCTCCGGCTCCCGCTCCGGCCGCACCCGCACGCATCGCACGGTGGCGTTGCTCACCAGCGGGGTCCTGGTCCTGCCGGTGCTGGCCGGCTGCACGTCCGGGGAGGGCGGTCCGGAGGCCGCGGTGGTCCCCGCGGACATCGGCCACGCGGGGCGCAACCAGGTCGAGCAGGGCGGCACACTGCGGTGGGCCGTCGACTCCGTACCCACCACGCTCAACGCGTTCCAGGCCGACGCGGACGGCGCCACCGCCCGGGTCGCCGGTGCCGTGCTCCCCTCCCTCTTCACGCCGGACCAGCGGGGGCGTCCGCAGCTCAACCCCGACTACCTGGAGTCGGCAGAACTCGTGGACCGCGAGCCCAAACAGGTCGTCCTCTACAAGCTCAACCAGGAAGCCGTCTGGACCGACGGGCGGGAGATCGGCGCCCCGGACTTCGTCGCCCAGTGGCGGGCGCTGAACGGCAAGGACTCGGCGTACTGGACGGCACGCAACGCCGGTTACGAGCGGATCGAGAAGATCGAGCGCGGCAAGAGCGACCTGGAGGTCAGGGTCACCTTCGCCCGGCCGTACGCCGACTGGCGATCACTGTTCTCCCCGCTCTACCCGAAGGAGACGATGGGCAGCCCCGCGTCCTTCAACGACGGGGCCCGCGCGGAGCTGCCGGTGACCGCGGGGCCCTTCGCCCTGCAGAAGGTCGACAGCGACGACGGCACCGTCACGCTCGTCCGCAACCCGCGCTGGTGGGGGGACCCGGCCAAGCTCGACTCGCTGGTGCTGCGGGCGGTGCCGCGCGACCGGCGTGCCGCGGCGCTCGCCACCGGTGCCGTCGATCTGGCCGAGATCGACCGGGGCGTCGCGGACCGTATCGCCGTGGCACGCAAGGACCAGGGGGGCGGCAGCGGCGGCAGCGGGCCGGGCGCGGCAGCGGAGGTCGGGGAGTCCGCCGACTCCGAGCAGGAACGTTCCGCCGGGCGGGGCGGCGAGCACGGGAGCGCACTGCTCGCAGGTGAGCGCGGGGACGCCGGACCGATGAGGTTCACCAGCGAGCAGACGGCGCTGCGCGGATTCGTGGTCCGCAAGTCCCTGGAGCCCGCGTACACCCAGCTCGCGCTCAACGGCGAGTCGGGGCCGCTGGCGGACGAGCGGGTACGGCGCGCCGTGGCCCGGGCCTTGGACCGCCGGGAGCTCGCCGAGACGGTGCTGAAGCCCCTCGGTCTGCCCGCGAAGCCCGTCGGCAGCCACCTCGCGCTCGCGGGGCAGCCGGGGTACGCCGACAGCAGCGGCGCCCTCGGTGGCCAGGACACCGCGGAGGCCCAGGCGCTGCTCGCCGACGCGGGCTGGACCCGGGAGGGCGCCCGGGCGGCGGAGTCCGGTACGAAGGCGGGACCCGAGAAGAGCCCGGAGGCCGGGAGCCCGGTCGTGGAGAGTCCGGCGGCCGGGAGCAGCCCGGCGGCGCAGAGCCCGTCCGCACAGAGCCCGTCCGCACAGAGCCCGACGGCGCAGGGGGCGTCTGCTGGTGGTCCCGCCGCGGGCGGCTCGCCCTCCGCCGGCGGCCCGGCGTCGCCCGGGGCCGCGCCGAGCCCGGTGGCCGGAGGCGGTGCCCGCGCCGGGACCGTCGATGGGAGCGCCGCCGTCGCGGTCGCCCCCGCGGCCGGCGGGGACGACAAGCCGGCCGGCCGTCCCCTGGCGGCACCCGCCGGCAGTGACGGCGACAAGGCCATGCCCGAGGCGCACAAGCGGGAGGGCGGGGTTGCGGGCGCCTACGCGCCGGTCGGCACCAGGGCTCCGGGCCGGAACCCGGTCGCGGGACCGCTCGGGAAGGACGGCAAGCCACTCAGCCTCCGCTTCGTGCTGCCCTCGGGCCCGGGCTCGGAGCCGCTGCGCGCGGTCGGGGACCGCATCCGCAGGATGCTCGACGGGGTCGGGATCCGGACCGAGGTGAAGAAGGTCGCCGAGGACAGCTTCTTCAAGGACCACATCGCCTCCGGGCACTACGACCTCGCCCTCTGGTCCTGGCCGGCCACGGCCTACCCGGCGACGGACGCCCGCCCGATCTACGCCAAGCCCGAGCCCGCGACGGACGGGTCGCTGCTGGTGGAGCAGAACTACACCCGGGTCGGGACGGACCGTATCGACCAGCTCTTCGACGAGGCCGTCTCCGAGCTGGACGAGAGGAAGTCCCGGGACCTGATGAAGCAGGTCGACGCCCGCATCTGGGCCGCGGCGGCGTCCATCCCCCTCTACCAGCGCCCGGAGCTGGTGGCCGCCAAGCACGACCTCGCCAACGCCGGCGCCTTCGGCTTCTCGGCACCGCGCTACCAGGACATCGGCTTCGTGAAGGCGAAGCCGGCGCACGGGGCGGGGGCGGACACGGCGGAGTAGCGCCTTCCGGCGCCGTCCGCCGGAGCCCGTCCGCGGCCGCCCCGGCGGAGGGCGCCGATCATGGGGCGGGTGCCAGGGGCCGGGCGGGTCGGTCGGACCCCAGGGGCTTCGGGCGCCTCGCTCCGGACCGCTCGGGGGCGGGGCCCTGGCGGGCTCCCGGGCCCGCTCGCCCGTGCCCGGAGGCCGGAGCTCCTCGCGCCGCCGGCCGTCGCACAGGCTCGCCCGTCCGGTACGTGCGTCCCGGGACCCCCGGGCCCGTACCGAGGACCCAGGACCCCGGTCGCGGCAGGGCGCCCGACCGCATTGCCCGTGCCGTGCCTTCGTCCGCCGCCTCTGAGCCGTGCCGCGCCCGGTGGCCCCGGGACCCCTGTGCCGTGCCGGCCCCGACTCGGTCGATCGCCCCGTTCCTGCCGCTACGGAGCCGCCTCACAGCGCGTTCCGGAGCGGAATCTTCCACTCCGGTGATCCGGACCTCAGAAGCAGCTCAATTCCCTTGCCCGTCGGAGCTCCCGGCGGGCAAGGTCGTACCGGGTCGGGTCGGGCCGGGAAGCCCCTCGCGCGGCGGCCCCGTACCATGGACACAGCCGTGGCGCGTCCGCCCGGCGGGCGTAAGAGGAAACAGACGCCGCATCCCACGATCCGAGAGAAGCGCAAGCCACCCATGCCCACGCGCCACGACATCCGCAACGTCGCCATCGTCGCCCACGTCGACCACGGCAAGACGACCATCGTCGACGCCATGCTGAAGCAGGCCGGAGCCTTCGCCGCGCACCAGCTCGACTCCGTCGACGACCGGGTCATGGACTCGAACGACCTGGAGCGTGAGAAGGGCATCACGATCCTCGCCAAGAACACGGCGGTGAAGTACCACCCCAAGGACGGCGGGGCCCCGATCACCATCAACATCATCGACACCCCCGGCCACGCCGACTTCGGCGGCGAGGTCGAGCGCGGTCTGTCGATGGTCGACGGCGTGGTGCTGCTGGTGGACGCCTCCGAGGGCCCGCTCCCGCAGACGCGCTTCGTGCTCCGCAAGGCGCTCCAGCGCCGGATGCCCGTCATCCTGTGCATCAACAAGACCGACCGTCCGGACTCCCGGATCGACGAGGTCGTCAACGAGACCTACGACCTCTTCCTCGACCTGGACGCCGACGAGGACCAGATCGAGTTCCCGATCGTCTACGCCTGCGGCCGTGACGGCATCGCGTCGCTGACCAAGCCGGAGGACGGCACCGTCCCGGCCGACAGCGAGAACCTGGAGCCGTTCTTCTCCACCATCCTGGAGCACATCCCCGCCCCCACCTACGACGAGGACGCCCCGCTCCAGGCCCACGTCACCAACCTCGACGCCGACAACTTCCTCGGCCGCATCGCGCTGCTCCGCGTCGAGCAGGGCGAGCTCCGCAAGGGCCAGACCGTGGCGTGGATCAAGCGCGACGGCTCGATCTCCAACGTGCGGATCTCCGAGCTGATGATGACCGAGGCGCTCACCCGCAAGCCCGCCGAGGTCGCGGGCCCCGGTGACATCTGCGCCGTCGCCGGCATCCCCGACATCATGATCGGCGAGACCCTGGCCGACCCGGAGAACCCGGTGGCGCTGCCGCTGATCACGGTCGACGAGCCGGCGATCTCCATGACCATCGGCACCAACACCTCCCCCCTCGTGGGCCGCGGTGCCACCGGCAAGGGCGCGGACAACAAGGGCGGCGTCAAGGACCGCAAGGTCACCGCCCGCCAGGTGAAGGACCGCCTCGACCGCGAGCTCATCGGCAACGTCTCGCTCCGCGTCCTCGACACCGAGCGCCCCGACGCCTGGGAGGTCCAGGGCCGTGGCGAGCTGGCCCTGGCGATCCTCGTCGAGACCATGCGTCGGGAGGGCTTCGAGCTGACGATCGGCAAGCCCCAGGTGGTCACCAAGGAGGTCGACGGCAAGCTGCACGAGCCGGTCGAGCGCATGACCATCGACGTGCCCGAGGAGCACATGGGCGCCGTCACCCAGCTCATGGGCGTCCGCAAGGGGCGTATGGACAACATGTCGAACCACGGCTCCGGCTGGGTCCGCATGGAGTTCGTGGTGCCGTCCCGCGGTCTGATCGGCTTCCGTACCGAGTTCCTGACGAACACTCGCGGTACGGGCATCGCCCACTCGATCCACGAGGGCCACGAGCCGTGGTTCGGCAACCTGCAGACCCGCAACAACGGCTCGCTGGTCGCCGACCGGTCGGGTGCCGTCACCGCGTTCGCGATGACGAACCTCCAGGAGCGCGGCGTGCTGTTCGTCGAGCCGGGCACGGAGGTCTACGAAGGCATGATCGTCGGTGAGAACTCCCGCTCGGACGACATGGACGTGAACATCACCAAGGAGAAGAAGCTCACGAACATGCGCTCCTCCACGGCCGATGTGGCGGAGTCCATCGTCCCGCCGCGCAAGCTCTCGCTGGAGCAGTCGCTGGAGTTCTGCCGTGACGACGAGTGCGTCGAGGTGACCCCGGAGGCCGTGCGCATCCGCAAGGTGAACCTGGACGCCCGCGAGCGCGCCCGCGCCGCCTCCAGGGCCAAGCACGGCTGAACCGTTCGGTTCCGGACATCGGGACCAGACTGACCGCGACGGCCCGGGAGACCCCGATCGAGGGGACTCCCGGGCCGTTTCCGTGCGCGCCCTCGTCTGGGAGACTGCGTGCGGCCGGCCCGTCCGCCGGGACCGTCAACAGATTTTCCTGCGCCACTTGTCCGACTATCGGACGTAGCTCACCGGAAACCTGTATTAACAGTCCGTTTCGCGCGTGTCTGTCTGCGATCCCTTTGTCCGAATTTTGGGCCTCCGGGTCGGGGTGATGTTGCCAAAACGAGATGCTTTAAGTGTGGTTTACAGCCCGAACTTACCTAATAGTTGGCTTCACTGAGCTCGGGTCAACGGGTCACGCGCTGTGGGGAGCGCCGACTCACGAGCACACGGGGCACGGATCTCGCCGTCAGGGGTGTCGGCGTTGTCATGTGCCCACCCTTGCAGTGAATACGTGGACTCATGAGGAGGAACCCATGCGCGGTGCCACGAGCACCAGTGGGCTCGGGTCGTCGAAGATGGCTCGGACGACCGGTTTGCAGCGCACGTCATCCGGTCCGGTCGCCGGCAGCGGCCGGCGAATCTGAGATCCGGTCAACCGCTCGGCTCGCGTTCCTTGGGGTTCCGCCCCCAACTGACGCTCTTTCCAGTCGCCCCGCGCCCACGGGAGAACCCGTTCGCCGGCGTGGTGTCACTGCCGTGCCCGTCTTCAGGTGACGGGCAGGCTCGGCAAGACCGTCACGCAGCACGCCGGAACGGGCCTCAGGCCCGGTCGTCTACGCGCGCAGGACCGCGGGTCACCCGACACCCGTGAATGGACACCATCATGACCAGTCCAATTGAGATCGAGGGCGAGACCGCCTCTGTCACCTTGGACAAGGAGACCGCTGCTGGGAACGACAGCGCGGACAAGGGCGAGGACAAGAAGGAACTCACCGGCCGGTCGCCCGGCCGGCTGATGTGGGCGCGTTTCAAGCGCGACCGCACGGGCGTGATCTCCGCCTGTGTGGTGCTCTTCTTCTTCGTCGTCGCCGCGCTGGCCCCGGTGATCTCTGCCGTGTACGGCAAGAACCCTTACACGCTGTACGCGCAGGAGCCGGACTACCCGTTCCTGCTCGACGACTTCGCCATGCCCAACGGTCCGTTCGGCGGCATGTCGGGCGAGTTCTGGTTCGGTGTCGAGCCCAACCTGGGCCGTGACGTGTTCACCATGCTGCTCTACGGCATGCGCACGTCGCTGTTCATGGCGCTGATCCTGACGTTCCTCAGTGTGGTGACCGGCGTGGTCATCGGACTGGTCGGCGGCTACTTCGGCGGCAAGGTGGACTACTGGCTGGGCCGGGTGACGGACTTCTTCCTGTCCTTCCCCAACCAGTTGTTCTTCATCGCCTTCATGCCCGTGGTGACGGCGCTGTTCGTCTCCCCGACGGACGAGACGCCGACCTATCTGCGGGCGGTCGCGATCATCCTGGTGATGTGGTTCCTCGGCTGGATGGGTATGGCCCGTCTGGTGCGCAGCTCTGTACTCTCCCTGCGAGAGCGGGAGTTCGTCGAGGCGGCGAAGGTCTCCGGAGCCCCTCGGTCGCGGATCGTCTTCAAGGAGATCCTGCCGAACATCGTCACTCCCATCCTGGTGCAGGGCACGTACATGCTGCCCAGCTCAATCCTCTCCATCGCCTTCCTCTCGTACGTGGGTGTCGGCTTCGTCGAGCCCACTCCCGACTGGGGCCGCATGTTCGCCATCGGCGCCAGGCTCTACGAGCAGGACCCGGCCTTCATGTTCTTCCCCGGTGTCGCGATGGTGATCTTCGTCCTGGCCTTCAACCTCCTTGGTGACTCGGTCCGGGACGCGTTCGACCCCAAGACCGGACGGTGACGTCCACGTGCGAGGGCAGCTGCCGCCCTCGCGCCGGGCAACCGGACGGCCAGGCAGCTCTTCTGGATAACAACCGACAGGTAGGTGCAACGAGCATCATGAATGCCATTCGATCGCGCTCCGCACGCGCCATAGTCGTCGCGATGGCGGCCGGCTCGCTGGCGCTGACCGCATGCTCCGGCAACAGCGGCAAGAACGCCAAGGACGAGTCGAAGTCCCAGGCTGACGCCTCGGCCCAGTCGAAGCCGGTTGCCTACGGTGACGCTGCCGCCTCCAACGGCCCGGCTGCCGAGGTCCCGGGTGCCAAGCCCGGCGGCATCATCAACGTCTACGCCCAGTCGGACATGACCCACATGGACCCGGGTCAGATCTACGTCAGCGACGCCGGCCAGTTCTCCAACCTGATCCACCGTGGTCTGACGAACTACCAGGAGGACGACCAGGGCAACCTGACCGTCGTCGGTGACATCGCCACCGACTCCGGCAAGTCCTCCAACGGCGGCAAGACCTGGACCTTCACCCTGAAGGACGGCATCAAGGACGAGGACGGCAACGCCATCACGTCCGCCGACGTCCGCCACTCGATCGAGCGCCTGTACGCGAAGCACATCTTCGACGGCCCGTCGTTCGTCCAGTCGTGGCTCTCCGGCAACGACTACCGCAAGGCGCTGCCGGACGGCCCGTACAAGGGCAAGCACCTGCCCGACACGGTCCTCGCGACCCCGGACGCCAAGACGGTCGTCTTCAACTTCGGCCAGCCGCGCCCGGACCTGCCGCAGGCCCTGGCCATGGCCGGTTACTCCATCGTTCCGCAGAAGGCGGACACGAAGGAGAAGTACGACAAGGCCCCCAAGGCCCTCGGCCCGTACAAGATCGCCGAGTACAAGGCCGGCAAGTCCCTCAAGCTGGTGAAGAACACCAACTGGGACCCGAAGACGGACGCCGTGCGCCACCAGTACGTGGACGGCTACAACTTCACCACCACCATCGACCCGGTCAACCAGACCAAGCGTCTGATCGCCGACCAGGGCGACGCCAAGAACGCCATCCAGTTCTCGGACCAGGTCGACACGGACCAGATGCAGGCCGTGATCACCAACGCGAAGGTGAACGCCCGCACGATCAAGGGCTACCAGCCCTACGTCTGGCAGCTGACCTTCAACCTCGACCGCATGAAGGACAAGAAGGTCCGTGACGCCATCGCGCACGCGATGCCGAGTGCGGCCATGGTCCAGGCCGACGGCGGCAAGTACGGCGGTGAGGTCGCCGGTGGCCTGTTCGCCCCGACCCTGCCGGGCTTCGACAAGAGCTACGACCCGTTCGGCAAGCTGAAGAAGCCCAACGGTGACGTCGAGAAGGCCAAGGAGCTGCTGAAGGAGGCGGGTGTCAAGGAGGGCACGAAGCTCACCTACGCCTACTCCAACACCCCGCGTGGCCAGAAGCAGCAGGTCATCGTCAAGGACGCGCTGGCCAAGATCGGCTTCGACGTGCAGGCCAAGGAGATCGACCGGGCCGCGTACTACGAGACCATCGGCAAGATCAAGAACCCGTACGACCTGTACATGACCGGCTGGGGTCAGGACTGGTCCTCCCCGTCCACGGTCGTCACCCCGGTCTACGACGGCGGTCTGATCTCCGACGGTGCCTCGAACTACTCCCACATCAACGACCCCAAGGTCAACGCCCTCATCCAGGAGGCGCTGAAGCTTGAGCCGCAGGCTGCGGCCAAGAAGTGGGAAGAGGCCCACCACCGCATCGTGGAGGAGATCAACCCGGCCGTCCCGGTCTACTACTCCAAGATGGTCCAGCTGTTCGGTTCGAACATCGGCGGCGCCAAGTACAGCACCGAGTCGAGCTACATCGACATCAACGACCTGTACCTGAAGCAGCCGTAACACCGGCTCACGGCTGACCCGTGGGGGTGCGCGCCAGGCGGAGCGCACCCCCACGGGACATCAACCCCTCACCGCCCCGCCGCTTCCGAAGAGAGCAGCTTCCCGCCATGCTTCAGTTCCTCATCCGCAGGCTGACCGGCGCCGTCGTGATCATGTTCCTGATCGGCGCGTTCACGTTCTTCCTGTTCTACACGATCCCCCAGGACTTCGCCGCGCTCTCCTGCGGCAAGAACTGCTCCCCGGAGAACCTCGCGGTCATCCGCGAGAACCTCGGCCTCGACAAGCCGATCTGGACGCAGTTCTGGGACTTCATGGTCGGAATCGTTGCCGGCCGGGACTTCCCCGTCGGCCGCTGCGACGCTCCCTGCCTCGGAGTCTCCTTCCACACCGGTGACTTCGTGTGGGACTCCATCCTCGACCGCTTCCCGCTGACGCTCTCCCTGACCGTCGGTGGCCTGGTCATCTTCCTGGTCCTGGGCCTCGGCTCGGGTCTGCTCGCCGCCTGGAAGCGCGGCACCTCGCTCGACAAGGCCGTCAGCGGTGCCTCCATGGTGCTCAGCTCGTTCCAGATCTACTTCCTGGGGCCGATCGTTCTTGGCATCTTCGTCTACAGCACCGGCTGGCTGGAGAGCCCCAAGTACGTTCCGTTCACGGACAGTCCCGCTGCCTGGGCCCTGGGCCTGCTGATCCCCTGGGCCGTCATGGCCACGATCTTCACCGCGCAGTACACGCGTATGGCGCGCTCCACCATGATCGAGCAGCTCCAGGAGGAGCACGTCCGCACCGCCCGGGCCAAGGGCATGCGCCAGCGGTACGTCTTCTTCCGCTACGCCTGGCGCGGTTCGCTCACCCCCATCGTCACCATCCTCGGCATGGACCTCAGCGGCCTCCTCGCGGGCGCCGTGGTCACCGAGTTCACCTTCGACCTGGCGGGCATCGGCCGTCTCGCGGTGGACTCGTCGCTGACCAAGGACCTGCCGCTGACGATGGGCGTGATGCTGTTCGGAGCCTTCTTCATCCTGCTCCTGAACATCCTCGTGGACCTCGCCTACGCCTACATCGACCCGCGCGTGCGCCTCGCCTAGGAGAACGACCGTGACCACAATGACCAAGACCGAAGACACACCGGCCCCGACCGGGCCGGAGGCCTTCCTCTCGGTCCGCGACCTGCGGGTGCGGTTCTCCACCGAGGACGGCGTCGTCAAGGCGGTGGACGGGCTCTCGTTCGACGTCGAGCGGGGCAAGACCCTCGGCATCGTGGGCGAGTCGGGCTCCGGCAAGTCCGTGACGAACCTGACCGTCCTCGGACTGCACAACCGCAAGACCACCGCCATCGACGGCGAGATCGTCCTGGACGGCCAGGAGCTGACCGGAGCGTCCGAGAAGGAGCTGGAGAAGCTCCGCGGCAACAAGGTCGCGATGATCTTCCAGGACCCGCTCACCGCGCTGTCGCCGTACTACACCGTGGGGCGGCAGCTCTCCGAGCCGTTCATGAAGCACCGAGGCGCCTCCAAGAAGGAGGCGAAGGCCAGGGCCATCGAGATGCTCGACAAGGTCGGCATCCCCCAGCCCGCGCTGCGCTTCAACGACTACCCGCACCAGTTCTCCGGCGGTATGCGCCAGCGCGCCATGATCGCCATGGCGCTGATGTGCGACCCGGACCTGCTGATCGCGGACGAGCCCACCACGGCACTCGACGTGACCGTGCAGGCCCAGATCCTCGACCTGCTCAAGGACCTCCAGCAGGAGTTCGGGTCGGCGATCATCTTCATCACCCACGACCTGGGCGTCATCGCCAACATGGCCGACGATCTGCTCGTGATGTACGCGGGACGGGCGGTGGAGCGCGGCAGCGTCCGCGAGGTGCTCCGGGCGCCCCAGCACCCGTACACCTGGGGTCTGCTCAGCTCGATGCCGCGTCTGGGCGGGGACACCGGCGAGTCGCTGGTGCCGATCCCGGGTTCGCCTCCGTCGCTGCTCAACCCGCCGTCCGGCTGCCCCTTCCACCCGCGCTGCGCCTTCACCGACAAGGTCAGTGGCGCGTCGTGCTCGGGCGAGCGGCCGTTGCTGGGTGCGGGGCGCGCGGCCGCGTGCCACCTCACGGGGGAGCAGAAGCAGACCATCTTCATCGATCAGATCAAGCCCCGGCTGGGCTAGGGAGACGCAGAGACATGAGCGAGAACGTCACTCTGCCGAAGCAGCAGGGACCTACCGACAAGCCCGCGGGCGAGCCGCTGCTCACCGTCGAGGGCCTGACGAAGCACTTCCCCATCTACGGCGGCTTCCCCTTCAGGCGCCAGGTGGGTGCGGTCAAGGCGGTGGACGGGGTCGACCTGACCGTGCACGCCGGTGAGTCCCTCGGTCTCGTCGGCGAGTCCGGCTGTGGCAAGTCCACGACCGGCCGGCTGATCACCCGGCTGATGGAGCCGACCGGCGGAAAGATCACTTACGCCGGCCGGGACATCACCCGCGCGAACCGCAAGCAGCTCGCGCCGGTCCGGTCCGAGATCCAGATGATCTTCCAGGACCCGTACTCGTCGCTGAATCCGCGGCAGACCGTCGGCACCATCATCAAGAGCCCGATGGAGGTCAACGGCATCAACCCGCCCGGCGGCCGTGAGAACCGGGTGCGGGAGCTGCTGGAGACCGTGGGTCTCAACCCCGAGCACTACAACCGCTTCCCGCACGAGTTCTCCGGCGGTCAGCGGCAGCGCATCGGTGTGGCCAGGGCCCTGGCCCTGGAGCCGAAGCTGATCGTCGCCGACGAGCCGGTCTCCGCGCTGGACGTGTCGATCCAGGCGCAGGTCGTCAACCTGCTGCAGAAGGTCCAGGACGAGCTGGGTATCGCCTTCCTCTTCATCGCCCACGACCTGGCGGTCGTGCGGCACTTCTCGCAGCGCGTGGCCGTGATGTACCTGGGCAAGGTGATGGAGGTCGCGGACCGCGACTCGCTGTACAACCGGCCCCGTCACCCGTACACGCACGCCCTGCTCTCGGCGGTGCCCGAGGCGGACGTGGACACGACCGACAAGGAGCGGATCCGTCTCGCCGGCGACGTGCCCTCTCCGGTGAACCCGCCGTCCGGCTGCCGCTTCCGCACCCGCTGCTGGAAGGCGCAGGACAAGTGCGCGACCGAGGAGCCGCCGCTGGTGCAGATCTCCGGGAACCGCGAGGGCCACCTGACGGCCTGCCATTTCCCGGAGGACCCCTCGACCGGGACCCGCACCGAGGACGTCGTCATGGACCCGGCGCTCGCGGCGCTGGAGTCGGAGCACGGCTCCGACGACTGACGGCCCGGCGCCGCGTACGGCCGGATCGGTAAACGCCCCGGTCGCCCTCAGGGCGACCGGGGCGTTCGTTCTCAGCGGCCACCGGACGACCCGCGCCCGCGCCTCGCTCGCCCATTCGGCCCAACCGGATTCCTCCCGGGTGTCGTACAAGTGCACCGGTCCCGCCTCGGGCGATAGTGGCCCCACAGAGGTCCCGGTCGCCGAGGAGGCACTCCATGCGCGGAGCCGCTCACGTCACCCGGGCCGCCTGCGCGGTCGCCGTCGCCCTCGCGGCCGGTGCCTGCGGGGGCGGCGGAGCCCCCGCGGGCGGCCCGGACGGGATCGTGACGTCGTCCTGGGGAGACCCCCAGAACCCCCTGGAACCGGCGAACACCAACGAGGTCCAGGGCGGCAAGGTCCTCGACATGATCTTCCGGGGACTGAAGCGCTACGACCCGAAGACGGGCGAGGCCGAGGACATGCTCGCCGAGCGGATCGACACGACCGACTCCGTCCACTTCACCGTCACGGTCAGGAGCGGCTGGACCTTCTCCAACGGCGAGCCCGTGACCGCGAAGTCCTTCGTCGACGCCTGGAACTACGGCGCGCATCTGGGGAACAACCAGCGCAACGCCTACTTCTTCGGTTACATCGAGGGCTACGACCAGGTCCATCCCACCTCCGGACAGCCCACCGCGCAGACCATGTCCGGGCTGAAGGTCACGGGCGAGCGGACCTTCACCGTCAAGCTCACCCAGAAGTTCTCCACCTGGCCCGAGACCCTCGGCTACGCCGCCTTCGCGCCACTGCCGAGCAGCTTCTTCTCCGACCATGACGCCTGGCTGGCCCGACCCGTCGGCAACGGTCCGTACGCCGTCGACAGCTACACCAGGGGTTCCCAGATGTCCCTGCGCCGCTGGGACGGCTACCCGGGTGACGACAAGGCGCGCAACGGCGGCGTCGACCTGAAGGTCTACACCGACAGCAACACCGCCTACACCGACCTGACGGCGGGACACCTCGACCTGGTCGACGACGTGCCGGCGTCCCAGCTCAGGAACGTCGAAGCCGACCTCGGCGACCGCTACATCAACACCCCCGCCGGCATCATCCAGACCATCGCCTTCCCGTACTACGACCCGGACTGGAACAAGCCCGGGCAGGAGAAGGTCCGCAGGGGCCTGTCCATGGCGATCAACCGGCAGCAGATCACCGACACGATCTTCCAGCGGACCCGCACCCCCGCCAAGGACTGGACCTCCCCGGTCCTCGGCCCCGACGGCGGCTACGACGCGTCGTTGTGCGGCGGCTCGTGCACCTACGACCCCGCCCGGGCGCGGACGCTGATCGCCGAGGGCGGCGGCATCCCCGGCGGCCAGGTGAAGATCACGTACAACGCCGACAGCGGCTCCCACAAGGAGTGGGTCGACGCCGTCTGCAACTCCATCAACAACGCGCTCCGCAACGACCGGGCCTGCGTCGGCAACCCCGTCGGTACCTTCGCCGACTACCGCGACCAGATCACGCGGTCGAAGATGAGCGGCCCCTTCCGGGCGGGCTGGCAGATGGACTACCCGCTGATCCAGAACTTCCTCCAGCCGCTCTACTACACCAACGCCTCCTCCAACGACGGCAAATGGAGCAACGAGGAGTTCGACCGGCTGGTCGACCAGGCCAACGCGGAGACCGACCCCGCCAGGGCGATCGAGACCTTCAAGCAGGCGGAGGGCGTGGTACGGGACCAGATGGCGGCCATCCCGCTCTGGTACCAGAACGGCAGCGCCGGCTACTCCGAGCGGATCTCCAACGTCTCCCTGAACCAGTTCAGCGTTCCCGTCTACGAAGAGATCACCGTCGGCTGACGCACCCGCCCCGGACCCGAGGAGCGCCTCATGGGACGTTATGTGATCCGGCGTCTGCTCCAGATGATCCCGGTGTTCGTCGGAGCCACGCTGCTGATCTTCCTGATGGTCAATGTGATGGGCGACCCGATCGCCGGCCTCTGCGGCGAGCGGGAGTGCGACCCGGCCACCGCGGCCCAGCTGCGCAGGGAGTTCGGTCTCGACAAGCCCGTCTGGCAGCAATACCTGACCTACATGGGCAACGTCTTCACCGGGGACTTCGGCACCGCCTTCAACGGGCAGCCGGTCACCGAGCTGATGGCCGACGCCTTCCCGGTCACCATCCGGCTCACCCTGGTGGCGATCGTCTTCGAGATCGTCATCGGCATCGGTCTCGGCGTGCTCACCGGACTGCGCCGCGGCCGCCCCGTCGACACCGGCATCCTGCTGGTCACCCTGGTCGTGATCGCCGTTCCGACCTTCGTCACGGGACTGCTGCTGCAGCTCCTGCTCGGTGTGAAGTGGGGCTGGATCCGGCCTTCCGTGTCCTCCGAGGCCCCGCTCGACGAGCTGATCGTGCCCGGACTCGTCCTCGCCGCCGTCTCGCTCGCCTACGTCACCCGGCTGACCCGGACCTCCATCGCCGAGAACCGCCGCGCCGACTACGTCCGCACGGCCGTCGCCAAGGGCCTGCCCCGCCGCCGCGTCATGACCCACCATCTGCTGCGCAACTCGCTGATCCCGGTGGTCACCTTCATCGGTGCCGACATCGGCGCCCTGATGGGAGGAGCCATCGTCACCGAACGGATCTTCAACATCCACGGTGTCGGCTACCAGCTCTACCAGGGCATCCTCCGCCAGAACACCCAGACCGTCGTCGGTTTCGTCACGGTGCTGGTGCTGGTGTTCCTGCTGGTGAACCTGCTCGTCGACCTGCTGTACGCCGTACTCGACCCGAGGATCCGCTATGCCTGAGGCCCAGTACGACGGCGGACGGGCCATCGCGCCGACCGGTGGCGGCGGAGCCATGGACCTGGCCACCGCCGAGGGCGAGACCCTGGAGAACGCGCCCGCCGGCCCTCCCGGACCCGGCCCCGCCGGCAGACCGCGCAGCCTCCGGTCCGACGCCTGGCACGATCTGCGCCGCAACCCCGTGTTCGTCGTCGCGGCGCTCGTCATCCTCTTCCTGGTCGTCATCTCGATCTGGCCGCAGCTGATCGCCCCCGGCAACCCCCTCGACTGCGACCTCGCCAAGGCCCAGCAGGGCTCCCAGCCCGGCCATCCCTTCGGCTTCGACGGCCAGGGCTGCGACGTCTACACCCGCACCGTCCACGGCGCCCGCACCTCGGTGACCGTCGGCGTCTGCGCCACGCTGGGTGTGGCGCTCCTCGGGTCCGTCCTCGGCGGGCTGGCCGGCTTCTTCGGCCGGGCCCCGGACGCGCTGCTGTCCCGGCTGACCGACGTCTTCTTCGCCATCCCCGTCGTCCTCGGCGGACTGGTGCTGCTGTCCGTGGTCACCAGCAACACCGTCTGGCCGGTGATCGGGTTCATGGTGCTGCTGGGCTGGCCGCAGATCTCCCGCATCGCCCGTGGTTCGGTGATCACCGTCAAGCAGAACGACTACGTGCAGGCAGCCCGGGCCCTCGGCGCCTCGTCCGCACGGCTGCTGCTGAAGCACGTCCTGCCCAACGCCGTGGCGCCGGTGATCGTCGTCGCCACCATCGCGCTCGGGACGTACATCTCGCTGGAGGCGACCCTGTCCTACCTCGGGGTCGGGCTGCGGCCGCCCACGGTCTCCTGGGGCATCGACATCTCCGCCGCGTCGCCCTACATCCGCAACGCCCCGCACATGCTGCTCTGGCCGGCCGGCGCGCTCGCCGTGACCGTGCTCGCGTTCATCATGCTCGGCGACGCGGTGCGCGACGCCCTCGACCCCAAGCTGCGCTGAGGAGCACCGCCATGAGCCCCGACCCTCCGCCCGACGGCCCCGGCACGCGGGAGCGGGCGCCCGCCATCCCGCCGGCAGGACCCGGCACGCTGCTCGAAGTGCGGGACCTGCACGTGGAGTTCCGCACCCGGGACGGGATCGCCAAGGCCGTCGACGGCGTCTCCTGGTCCGTCGCCGCGGGCGAGACCCTCGCCGTGCTCGGCGAGTCCGGGTCCGGGAAGTCCGTCACCGCACAGGCCGTCATGGGCATCCTCGACACCCCTCCCGGCCGGATCACCGGCGGGGAGGTCCTCTTCCGGGGAAGGGACCTGCTGAGGCTGAAGGAGGACGAGCGACGGAAGATCCGCGGCGCGGGAATGGCCATGGTCTTCCAGGACGCGCTGTCCTCGCTGAACCCGGTGCTGACCGTCGGCGACCAGCTCGGCGAGATGTTCACCGTGCACCGGGGCATGTCGCGGAAGGACGCCCGGGCGAAGGCAGTGGAGCTGATGGACCGGGTCCGCATCCCTGCCGCGGGGGAGCGGGTCGGCCAGTACCCGCACCAGTTCAGCGGCGGAATGCGCCAGCGGATCATGATCGCGATGGCGCTGGCCCTGGAACCGGATCTGATCATCGCCGACGAGCCCACGACCGCCCTGGACGTGACGGTCCAGGCGCAGGTGATGGACCTCCTCGCCGAACTCCGCCGCGAACTGGGCATGGGGCTCGTGCTCATCACCCACGACCTCGGGGTCGTCGCGGACGTCGCGGACCGGATCGCCGTGATGTACGCGGGCCGGATCGTCGAGACCGCCCCCGTCCACGACCTCTACAAGGCACCGGCCCATCCGTACACCCGCGGACTGCTCGACTCGATCCCCCGCCTGGACCGCAAGGGCGAGGAGCTCCACGCCATCAAGGGTCTGCCGCCGAACCTGACGGCAGTCCCGCCCGGCTGCGCCTTCCACCCGCGCTGTCCGATGGCGCGGTACGTGTGCCGGACCGACGAGCCGGAACTGTCCGAGGTGAGCCGCGACCGCGGGAGCGCCTGCTTCTTCTGGAGGGAGTGCCTCCGTGACTGAGCCGACGGGGCCGGCCGAGCCGATCATCGAGGTGCGCGGTCTGCACAAGCACTATCCGCTCACCCGGGGCATCGTGTTCAGGAAACAGGTGGGGGAGGTCCGTGCGGTCGACGGTGTCGACCTCGACCTGTTCGCCGGCGAGACGCTGGGCGTCGTGGGCGAGTCCGGCTGCGGGAAGTCCACCCTCGCGAAGCTGCTGGTCAACCTGGAGCGGCCGACCCGCGGCAGCATCCGTTACAAGGGCGAGGACATCACCCGGCTGTCGGCGCGGGCGCTCAAGGCCGTGCGCCGCAACATCCAGATGGTCTTCCAGGACCCGTACACGTCGCTCAACCCCCGGATGACCGTCGGCGACATCGTCGGGGAGCCGTACGAGATCCATCCCGAGGCGGCGCCGAAGGGCGACCGGCTCCGCCGGGTCCGGGAGCTGCTGGACGTCGTCGGGCTCGACCCGGGGTTCGTCAACCGCTACCCGCACCAGTTCTCCGGGGGCCAGCGCCAGCGCATCGGCATCGCGCGGGGCCTGGCGCTGCGGCCGGAGGTCATCGTCGCGGACGAGCCCGTGTCCGCCCTCGACGTGTCCGTCCAGGCGCAGGTCGTCAATCTGCTGGAGCGGCTGCAGGGCGAGTTCGGCCTCAGCTACGTGTTCATCGCCCACGACCTGTCGATCGTCCGGCACATCTCGGACCGGGTCGCGGTGATGTACCTCGGGCGGATCGTGGAGGCGGGCGGGGACGCCGACATCTACGACCACCCCACGCATCCGTACACCCAGGCCCTGCTGTCCGCGGTGCCGGTCCCCGACCCGTCCCTCCGCGAACGGCGCGCGGCCGCCGGCGGGGACGGCGGGCGGATCATCCTCTCCGGCGACGTGCCCTCGCCGACGAACGTCCCGTCGGGCTGCCGCTTCCGCACGCGCTGCTGGAAGGCGCGGGAGCGGTGCGCGCGGGAGGAGCCGGAGCTGGCGGTGCCGGAGCGGTTCAGGGACGTGCCGGGGCCCGCGCGGCACGACTCGGCGTGCCACTTCGCCGAGGAGAGGCGTGTGGTGCCGACCGGCGACGGGCCGCCGGCGGAGGACTGACGGCGGAGGACTGACGGCCCGCCCCGGAAGGTCCGGACGCAGCGTCCCCCTCGGGGCGGGCCGCCGACGGGACCTACCTCAGGGTCTCGGCCGTCTCCCGGCGCAGGACGGCCAGCCGCGCCTTCTTCTCGGGGAGGAACACCTCGGGCAGGTCGACCTCCGGAAGCACGATCTCCGGGCCCAGTTCGAAGCCGCTGCGGCGGAGCCGGTCGATCGCCCTGGCGTTGCGGACGTCAGGCTCGGCGACGATCCGCCGCACCCCCTCGTCGGCCAGGACATGGCCGACGAGCACGCCGAGCATGGCGGCGGTGAAGCCCGACCGCGGGCTCCCCTTGGCGGGTCCGATCATCAGATGGACACCGATGTCGCCCGGCTCGACCTCGTAGCACTCGCCGAGCCGGTCGGCCTCCGGCTCGTAGGTCTGGAACAGCATCACGGGCTCGTCGCCGAGGACGATCAGGAAGGCGTGGTGGGTGGTGAGCGAGTCCAGGTGCTCGTAGATCTCGCGGACCTCGTCGCGGCTCGTCTCGCGCATGCCCCAGAAGCGGGCCCGCTCCTCGCCGACCCAGGAGTGGACGACGTCCGCGTCCCGTGCCGGGTCGAGCCGCCGCACGTGCACGGTGCCCAGCCCCTCGACGGCCTCCCGGTACAGCGGCTCGGCGCCGTCCGGTCCTGCGGATGCCTCAGTGGTCATGTCTCTCCTCGGTGCGGTGCTCGGGGGTGAGCAGGTCGAAGTCGGTGATGACGGGGACGAACCCGCCGCGCAGCCACAGCGGCAGCTGGTCGCGGTGGTGGGCCTCGCCCGGGATGCCGTGGGCGCCCAGCGGGACCACCCACAGGCTGTCGTCACGCCGGGCGAGGTCCCACACGTAGCGGGCGGAGGGTCCGCGCGCGCTCAGATCGGTGACGCCGGGGACGCTGGAGGTGGCCAGCACGCAGTCGTGGTCGCCGCCCAGCCCGGGCCACTCCCCGCCCTCGGGGGCGGGCAGCGCCTGCCAGGGCGCCAGCCGGTGACGCTCGCCCCAGGGGGTCTCCGCCCCGCCGGCCGCGGCGACCTCGCCGACGGCGTCGTGGACGAGTGCCGCGCGGTCGATTCCGGGCAGCCGGTCGGTCGTGAGCAGGGTCTCCAGCGCGTACCCGATCCTGGCCGGCAGGTGGAGCCAGGGCAGGAACACCTCGGGATACCCGAACGGACCGTTGAGCGGCTCCAGTTCGGGGTGGGTCGCGAGCCGCCGTACGACGGCCGAGCGGACGGCGGCGAACAGCGCGGCGTCGGTGCTGCCGGCCTCCATCCGCCGGTCCCATTCCAGCAGCCGGGCCCGCAGCGCCCGGGCGCCGGGGGAGAGCCGGTCGTCGTCCAGCGCGGCCACCAGGTCCAGCAGGGGCGCGGCGGACGCCAGCCAGGTGTCGGTGTGGACCGCCGCCATCCCGGGTGCAGTCCAGTCCTTCGACTCGCGCAGCAGCGCGGCGATCCGGTCGGCCCGGTGCGGGGGCGCGAACTCCACTCCCAGGGGCGTGGCGATGCCGCGGGCGTTCGCCATCACGGCGAAGTCCTCCACCTCGGCACGGGGCGTCTCGTGCCACCCCCGCCAGTCGTGGCCGTGCTCCCACGCGGGCACCACTCGAAGCCGGTTGTCCTCGTGCCGCACCGGTACGCGCCCGGCGACCCGGTGCAGCAACCCGCCCTCGGTGTCCGCGGCGTGCACCACGTTGACCGGCTCGGCCCAGTCGTCGAAGGCCCGGTCCACGTCGCCGACGGTACGGGCCCGCAGGAGCGCCGGGATCGCCTCGAAGCCGAGGGCCGCGGTGACCCGGGGCGGGTAGCGGAGGCTGACGGCCTCCGACGCCGTGCCGCTTCCGTCCGCCGCCGGGACGTCCCCGGCGATCACCGGGCCGCGGCCGGTCTCGATCACGTCGACGGTGACCGGGGCGCCGCCCGCCACCTCGATCGTCTCCCGGTGGTGGGAGGCGGGGCCCCAGCCTTCGGGGCCCTCCGCCTCGATCCCGTCGCCGGTGCGCCGCAGGCGCTCGCGGTACAGGTCCTGGTAGTCGGCCATGGCGTTGGTGATGGCCCAGGCCACGGAGCCGGTGTGGCCGAAGTGGGCGAGCCCGGGGACACCCGGCACGGCGAGGCCGACGACGTCGACGTCCGGGCACACCAGATGGATCTGCTGGTAGACACCGGGGTCCTCGATGAAACGGTGCGGATCGCCGGCGATCAGCGGTGCTCCGGTCCCCGTCCGGCCGCCGGTGACCAGCCATCCGTTGCTGCCCGAGGTGCCGGGACCGTCCGTGGCGAACAGCGTGGTCAGGTCGTCGCCGAGCCGTCGCGCCACCTCCTCCCGCCACAGCTTGGTCGGGAAGCCGGCGAACAGGATGTGGGTGGCGATCCAGATGCCGAGGGGCACCCAGGGTTCCCAGCTGCCGGGTTCGAGGCCGGTGGCGGCGAACTCGGGCGCGTTCCCGGCGCCTTCCGCCAGCCCGTCGTTGACTCCCTCGACATAGGCGCCCACCCAGGCCGCGGTGTCGGCGTCCAGGGCCGCGAAGCAGCGCCGGGCGGTGTCCTCGAGCCTGGCCTGCCGGGCGAACCGGTCCCAGACCACGGCCTCCGCGCCGAGGAACGCCGCCGTCGTGCCCCGCACCCGGTGTCGTTCGACCTCGATCTGCCAGGCCCGGTCGGCGGCGGCGTTCCGACCCTGGGCCCGGGCCAGTTCCAGGGTGCTCGAGGCGCGCAGATGCGGGATGCCCCAGGCGTCCCGGTAGACCTCGGTCGTCACACTGTCCCCACTCTCCTACTGGACAAGCCTTTAGGTTAGGCTGGCCTAACCTTACTGGTCGGGCGGGGAGGAGACAGCGGTGGGGCATGGCTGGGAGGGCGTGGTCCTCAAGCTGTTCCGGGGCAAGGACTTCGAGTTCACGGTGACGGGGGCGGAGCAGGTCACCGACCACTACCGCCGGGTGCATCTGACCGACGGCGGAATGCTCGCCGCCACCGGAGTGCACCCCACCATGTGGGTGCGCCTCTGGTTCGACGACGCGGGCAAGCCGCACCAGCGTGCCTTCACCCTCGTCGACCCCGATCCGGCCAAGGGCACGTTCAGCATGGAGTTCGCGCTGCACGAGGGTCGCGCCAGCGAGTGGGCGCGCAACGCCGAGCCCGGCGACACGATCGAGGCCACCCTCCAGGGCACCGGGTTCGCCGTGCCCGACCCGCTGCCCCCGCGGCTCTTCGTGATCGGCGACTCGGCCTCGCTGCCCGCCGTCAACTCGCTGCTCGACGCCATGCCGGGGGTGCCCGCCACCGTATGGTTCGAGACCCAGCACGAGTCGGACGCCGATCTGCCGCTCCGGGCCGGCGCTGCCCATCACGAGCTGCGGCGGGTACCCCGGCAGGACGGCGGCGCGGCGCTCGTGGCGGAGGTGAAGGCCGCACTGCCCGGACTGCTGGGCGACGACCGGGCGGACGCCTTCGTCTGGATCGCCTGCGACACGGCGACGACCCGGACCCTCACGGCATACGCCCGCAAGGAGCTGGGCCTGCCCAAGGACCGGGTGAGCGCGCTCGGGTACTGGCGGCCGGAGAGTCCCAGACCGCGATGAATGACCATCAATTTCGTTAACAGTCAGGCAACTCGACCGAAGCCGTACCGATATACGGACGCCTCACCCTGAACTGCGTACGGCCGTGCGGGTGCCGTGGACCGGCCGGGGCGCTCATGCCGCCTCGGCCGGTCGTGCGCGCCGGATCGGTCGTGGGTCCCGGTCACGGCCGGTCGTGCTTCCCGCACCGGATCCGACCCGGGTGCCGGAACTGGGTCCCGGGCCGCCGTCGGGCCGGGGACCGTCCCCGACGCCGGGCGGGCCCGCTTCCTTCCCCGCTGCCGCTCCTCCTCGCCCGCCGCTCCTGGTCCGTGAAGCGGCGGGTGTCGCCGCCCCGTGCTCGCGGGGCTCGTCCGGCGGCCAGGGGATCGACCGCGGGGCTGCCCGTCAGGCGACCCCCAAGGCGCGCTTCAGGAAGTCCACCTGGAGCAGCAGCAGGTTCTCCGCGACCTGCTCCTGGGGCGTCATATGTGTGACACCCGTCAGCGGCAGCAGTTCATGGGGGCGCCCTGCGGAGAGCAGCGCCGATGACAGCCGCAAGCTGTGTGCCACCACTACATTGTCGTCCACCATCCCATGGATGATCATCAATGGTCGGGCGGGCTCGGCCGGATCGGTCAGTCCGTCGTCCGTGACGAGGGAGTTGGCCGCGTACGCCGCGGGCTGCTCCTCCGGGAGGCCGAGGTAGCGCTCGGTGTAGTGGGTGTCGTACAGCCGCCAGTCGGTGACCGGCGCGCCCGCGACCGCGGCGTGGAAGACGTCCGGCCGGCGCAGCACGGCGAGCGCGGCGAGGTAGCCGCCGAAGGACCAGCCCCGGACGGCCACCCGGCCGAGGTCCAGCGGGAACCGGCCGGCCAGCGCGTGCAGTGCCTCGATCTGGTCCTCCAGCGTCACCAGCAGATCGCCCTTGATCGCCTTCTCCCAGCCGGGTGAGCGGCCGGGGGAGCCGCGCCCGTCCGCGACGACCACGGCAAAGCCCTGGTCCGCGAACCACTGGGAGGTGAGGTGCGGATGGTGTGCGGCCACGACCCGCTGTCCGTGCGGACCCGCATAGGGGTCCAGCAGCACCGGGAGCGGGCCGTCCGTCTCCTGGTGGTCCCGCGGAAGCAGCACGGCGCACGGAATTCGCCGTGCGCCCCCTTCGAGAAACCGTGCGCGGGAGGAAATGACCGGCGTCTCCGCGAACGAGGTGATGGTGGCGACCGGTTCGCCTTCCCTCAGTACCCGGACCTCCGGGCCGGTCGGCACACCGGGCCGCGCGGACGCGAGCACCGTCACCGTCCCCGAGCGCACAGCCCCGTGCACCCCCGCGCCCGCCGAGACCCGCTCGGCCCCTCGTTCGTCGACGCGGTACACGTGGATCTCGCCGATCTCCGGGTCCGCCGCCTCCGCGCCCGCCGACGCCGAGACCAGCACGTCCGGACCGCTCGCGTCCAGTACCGCCCTGACGTGCAACTGCGGTCCCGTCAGGAGCCGGTCTCCCACCGCCAGCACCCGGGCCCCGCCCTCGTCCGCGATCCGCACCAGCCGGCCGTCCGGCGCCCACGCGGGCACCCCGGCCGACAGCTCGACCCATGCCGGGTCCTCGTCGGCGTGCACCGTGCGGGTGGCCCCGGTCTCCGTGTCCACGGCGAGGTGCAGCGCCGTGCGCTGGTCGCGGGTCTGGACGAGCAGCAGCGGGGCGCCGGCCGGTGACCAGTGGACCCGCGCCAGGTACGGGTACCGCTCCCGGTCCCACACCACCTCGGTGCGCCCACCGCCGAGGTCCATGAGCAGCAGCCGCACCTCGGCGTTCGGCGTCCCCGCCGAGGGGTAAGCGGTCCCGGTCGGCTCCCGGTCCGGATGCGCGGGGTCCGCGATCCACCACCGCCGCACCAGGGAGCCGTCCACCCGCGCCACCAGCAGCCGGTCCGACCCGGGCGACCACCAGAAGCCGCGCGAACGGCCCATCTCCTCCGCCGCGATGAACTCCGCCACCCCGTACGAGGTGTGCTCGTCGTCAGGTTCGGCGAGCGCCCGGTCCCCTTCGCCCTCCGCGCCGACGACGCGCAGCCCGCCGCCCGCCGCGTAGGCGACCAGACGCCCGTCCGGCGACGGCCTCGGGTCGATCACCGGTCCGTCGACGGGCAGTTCACGCGCCGTGCCGGCCCGCAGCTCCGCCGTGAACAGCCGCCCGGACAGGGCGAAGGCCGCCAACTCCGCCCCGTGGTCCACCGCGTAGGCGACGATGCCCCCGGAGCCCTCGCGGCTGCGCTCCCGCCGTGCGAGCTCCTCGGCGGGCAACTCCTCGTCCGCGCCGCCGAGCAGCACCTCGGGATCGGCGGCCACCCGCTCGCGCACCTCCCCGTCGAGGTCCAGCACCCAGAGCCGATGGGATCGGTCCGTCCCCGAGGAGGACCTCAGGAACACCACCCGCGAACCGTCCGGGGCGACCGTGAACGCGCGGGGTGCGCCGAGGGTGAAGCGCTGCGTCCTGGCGTACTGGCGGGGGAAGGAGAGCTGCTGCTTCGACGTCATGCGACCGAACCTAGTGCCGCGTCGGGCAACGTTCGCGACCGGCCGAGCAGGTCCGCCGGTTTCCCGTGGTGCGCCCACGGCCGGCCGCGGCCGTGCGCCCCCGTGTGCTGCCGTGCACCGATCGATGCGGCCGCACGGATAGTTATGATCCGTAGCGCTAGGTGGGTAGGAACCTTCCGGCACATGCATGCTGCCCGTTCCCGACCGAATATCTGTGGAGGTGAGCCGCCGTGGCACTCTCGATTTCGGCGGTGGTGCTGCTGGCGATCGTCGTCTTCCTGCTGGTCCGGAAATCCGGACTGAAGGCCGGACATGCGGCGGTTTGCATGCTCCTCGGGTTCTACCTCGCCAGCTCCTCGATCGCGCCCACCATCAGCGAACTGACGACGAACGTGGCGGGCATGATCGGCGGGCTCAAGTTCTAGTGCCGCGTCCGGCAGGGGTCGCCCCGACGCGACGCCGGCCGGCGGCCTCGTAGGCTGGGAGCCATGACGGATCTCCCAGCCCGTCGTCTGCTCCTGGTGCACGCGCACCCCGACGACGAGTCGATCAACAACGGCGCCACCATGGCCCGGTATGCCGCGGAAGGCGCTCTGGTCACCCTGGTGACCTGCACCCTCGGCGAGGAGGGCGAGGTGATCCCGGCCGGGCTCGCGCATCTCGCCGCGGACCGGGACGACGCCCTCGGCGCGCACCGGAGCGGCGAACTGGCCGCCGCGATGAAGGAGCTGGGCGTCCACGACCACCGCTTCCTCGGCGGCGCCGGACGCTTCCGCGACTCCGGGATGATGGGCGTTGCGCAGAACGGCCGCCCCGGCGCGTTCTGGAACACACCCGTGGAGGAGGCCGCGCCGTACCTGGTCGAGGTGATCCGCGAGGTGCGGCCGCAGGTGCTGATCACGTACGACCCGCGGGGCGGTTACGGGCACCCCGACCACATCCAGGCGCACCGCGTCGCCATGCGCGCGGCGGAGCTCGCCGCCGACCCGGCCTTCCGGAGCGACCTCGGGGCGCCGCACCGCATCGACAAGATCTACTGGAACCGGGTGCCGCGCTCGGCCGCCGAGGAGGGCTTCGCCCGGCTGCGCGCGGCGGACGTGGAATTCCCGGGCATCGCCGGCATCGACGACGTCCCGGGCGTGGTCGACGACGCGGACGTGACCGCGGAGATCGACGGCACCGGACACGCCGCGCGGAAGGCCGCCGCGATGCGCGCCCACGCCACGCAGATCGCCGTCGACGGGCCCTTCTTCGCGCTCTCCAACGACCTCGGCCAGCCGCTGTTCACCACGGAGTACTACCAATTGGTGAGGGGAACCCCGGGGGTGCCCGCGGGTGAGCGCGAACGCGACCTCTTCGCCGGCACGGACACCGCCGCCGCGACGGGTGGCCCGGCCGTCACGACGACGACACAGGAGACAGAGCGATGAGCGGGTCCGGAGCCTGGCCGGCCAGGTCCTCCAAGGCGGCGCGCGTCGCCGCGTACATCGGCCTGGCCGTGCTCGGCGTCGCCGTCGGCACCGCCGGTTCGCTGGTCCAAGCCGCCTGGTTCCCGCTGGGATTGCTCCTGGCGCTGCTCGGTGCCGCGGCGCTCTTCCACGGCGGACTCCGCGCCACCGGCACCCAACTCGGTGTCCTCGCGCCCGCCGCGGGTTGGGTCGCCGCCGTCCTGCTGCTCAGCGCGGGGCGGCCGGAGGGCGACAGCGTCTTCGCGGGCGGTCTCGGTGAGATCGTTTTCCTGTTCGGGGGGTCCGTGCTGGCTGTGATGTGTGCCACCATGACGCGGTTGCCGCAACCGGGCGGGCCATCCGGCCGACTTGGCAAGTGACGTGTCCCATCTGAGGCCGAATTGCCCGCACTCGCTCGGACGGCCCGGGAACGCTTCCCGCAGTCGCCGGATACGTGTCGGCGGTGGCCAGTATGGTGGTGCGCGCCGCCGAGCCGCCCGCAGCAACGAGAGCCAGTAAGAACGGGCGGCGGAGCCAACCGGGAGAACCTGCTTTGAGCCGTGAAACTGACAGTTCGTCCTCCGGCCCCCAGGGGCGCGGTGGAGCCGCGTACCCCTCGGGGACACCGCCGTACGGATCCCGCCAGTATCCGTCGCTGCACCCGACGCAGGACGCTCCGGAGGAGAGAGCCGAACCCGCGTCCGCGCGACAGCCGGACGAGCCCCGGACCGAGACGACGCTGACGACCCGCATCCGGATCAACATCCCCGGGTCGCGTCCCATCCCGCCCGTGGTCATGCGCACGCCCATGAGCGACCTGGACAAGAAGGGCGCCCCCGCGCCACGCGAGGGGGCGGCGGAGCGCACGGGCAGTACACCCCGCCCGGCCGCGCCCGCCCAGTCGGCACCGGCGGCCCCCGGTGCCGGACGGGACGTCGGGAGGCCAGAGGCGCCCGAGAAGCCGGCCGAGGAGAAGACCAGCGACTGGTTCGCCCCGCGCAAGGCGCCGAGCCCCACGCCCCCGCCGGCCCCCGTCCCGGCCCAGGCGACGGGCCCGGGCCAGGCGCCGAACGTGCCGGGAGCGCGTCCCGAGGACACCGGTGCCCTCCGGATGCCCGGTCCGCCCGCTCCGCGGAACGGCCAGGTGCCCGGCGCCCCCCGGTTTCCCGACGCACCGGGCGGCGCCGGGAACCGGCCCCGCAGTGGTCTGGACTCCCTGTCCGCGGACCTCGACGCCTCCGGCCGTGCCGCACCGGGGCAGCGGCCCCCGGGCGCCGGTCCGGCGGGCCCCACGACCGGTCCCGCCTCCGGTGTCTCGCCGTTCGCTCCGGGAGCCCCGGCCGGCGGCGCCCCGGGCACCGGTGTGCCCGCGGCCGGCCCCGCGGGGCCGCCGCGGATGAGCGACGACACCGCCGTACTCACCCCCCAGAAGCCGGCGCCCGAGACCGGTTCCGAGGGTTCGGGCATGCCCGGCGGCCCGGGAGGCAACGTCTCGGGCGACACGCTGACCAGCGGGATCCCCGTGGTGCCGCCGGAGCACCGTTCGCCGTTCCCGCCCGGGGGCTCCGACGGCACCGGGTCCCCGTGGCCCTCCGGGCCCGGCGGCCCGGGAGCCGGCTTCTCGGAGCCCGACTTCCCGGGCCCGGCCACCGCGCCGCGGACGACGACCGGCCCCTCGCCGGCGCCGAGGTCCTCCTCGCCGGCGCCGTCAGGTCCGGCGAGGAAGGGCCGCTCCAAACTGGTGCTCGCCGGCGCCGGCGTGTTCGGCGCCTTGGTCGTCGCCTACGGTGCCGGGCTGCTGCTGAACCACTCCGAGGTGCCCAAGGGCACCACCGTCCTCGGTGTCGACATCGGCGGCGGGACCAAGGAGGACGCCCAGGCGAGGCTGGAGGCCGCGCTCGGCAAGCGCGCCACGTCCCCGCTGCAGCTCAGCGTCGGCGGCCGGAAGGTCCAGCTCGCGCCGGACAAGGCCGGCCTCACCCTGGACAGCCAGGCCACCGTCCGCGAGGCAGCGGGCAGCGACTACAACCCCGTCTCGGTCATCGGTTCTCTGTTCGGCGGCGAGCGGGTCGCGCAGCCGGTCATCCCGGTCGACGAGGAGAAGCTCGTCGTCGCCCTGACCGACCTCGCGGGCACGTCCGGATCGGCCTCCGAGGGCACGATCCGGTTCGAGCCGGGCAAGGCCGTCCCGGTCCCGGGCAAGGCGGGCAAGACGCTGGACGTCCAGCAGTCGATGATCTCGGTGCGGGACGCGTACCGCGCCCAGGTCGAGACGGGGCGCGCGAACGACGTCGAGCTGCCCGTCGCCAACCGCGAGCCGACGATCACCCGGACCGAGCTGAACCGGGCCATGGAGGAGTTCGCCGAGCCGGCCATGTCCGACCTGGTCACGATCAGGGCGGGCGACAAGGAGATCCAGTTCGGACCGGCGAAGTCCCTGCCGAGGATCCTGTCGATGAAGGCCGTCGACGGACGGCTCGTCGAGGTCTACGACAAGCAGGCCATCACGGAACTGCTGGACGGGGTCTTCGACGGGATCATGGTCACCAAGGGCGACGGCAAGCAGTACCCGCTGTCAGCGGACGACGTCGCCTCCGCGATGCAGAAGGCGCTGCTCGGCAGGACGCCCGAGGAGCGCACGCAGACGATCGAGCTCGACGGCCAGGGCTGAGCCCACGTCGACGCGCCTCCCGAGCCCCCGCCCCGGTCTTCCGGGGGCCGGGGGCTCGCGCGTGCTCCGGCGCCGTCATGCGGAGGTGCGCGGCGGCACCGGCCGTCCGGGGGCTCGGGCGTACTCGCCCCCCCGACGGGACCCGTGGGCCCGTGGAGCCGAGCAGGGGCCGCGAGGGCCGCACGACCCCCGCGCGGCGCGTCTCAGTTCAGCATCGACCTTGCCGAGTGCGCCTTCCGCCGGATCGCCGCCGCCGTCGCGGGTTCGGCGGCCGAGACGATGTCCGCGTAGGCGTCCATCTCCGCCGCCCCCGCCAGGAAGTCGCCGCGCTGGACGAGGAGTTGCGCGCGGTCGTAACGGAGGCGGGCCGGGTGGGAGGGCAGGAGGAGGGAGAGGTCGACGGCCCAGAGGGCGACGTCGGTGTGCTCGGGGCGGGCGGCGGCCCAGGCGCGGATGTTGTTGAGGATGCGGAGGACGATCTCCAGCGGGCCGGCGGGGGTCATCATCGACGGGTCGAGCGGGGCGCCCGTCGTGCCCACCACGAGGAGTTCCGCGTCCGGTCCCGTCAGCAGACGTCCGCCCGCGAAGGGGTCCGCCATCACCGGGTGCTCGGGGTCGCCGAAGCCGACGACGAAGTGGCCCGGGAGGGCCAGCCCGTACACCGGCGCTCCGGCGCGGCGGGCCACCTCCATCCAGACGACGGACAGCAGGATCGGCAGGCCGCGGCGGCGGCGCAGCACCTCGTGCAGCAGGGACGACTCCAGCCGCTGGTAGCAGCCCGGGGTGCCGCGGAAGCCGCAGCGCTCGCCGAGCAGAGACGACAGCGCGGCCACCCAGTTGTGCGGGCCGGTGATCCCGTACGGCAGCAGGCCCGCGAGGCGGTCCAGTTCGATCTCGGCGGCGTCCAGCCCCGCCTCGTCCAGCCGCGGATCCGCTTCCGCACCCACGAGCAGGCACAGCGTCGCGAGGTCGGGCCGCTCGGAGCGGGCCTCCTCGGCGAAGCGGCGACGCCGACCCGCGGCCTCGGGGAGTGGCGGTTGCATATGCGTCTCGTACCCGTTCAGGAAGATCGGGAGTATCGGAAGTGGTGGTAGAGGTGGTGGACGGTGAATCCCATCCCCTCGTACAGGGTCCGCGCCCGTTCGTTGTCCGACTCGACCTGGAGCCAGGCCGCCGAGGCCCCCTCGTCCAGCGCCCGCCGCGCCAGCGCCGCCATCACCGTCGTCGCGAGCCCCTGCCTGCGGCGCGCGGGGTCGACCTCCACTGCCATGAATCCGGCCCACCGTCCGTCGACCACACAGCGGCCGATCGCCGCAGGAACGTCGGATGTGCCGGGGACGGTGGCGAACCACACCGACGGGCCGCCACCCAGCACTTTCAGTACATGTGGACCCGGCACACCGAACCGCTGGTAGCGGTGTAGCCAGGGCTCGTCCACGGACCGGCTCAGCCGCACCCGCTCCACGTCCGCGTCCAGGTCACCGACCGGGGCCAGCCCGCCGACGCGCAGTTCGGCGCTCACCTCCCGTTCCCAGCCCCGCTCCGCCAGCCCGGCGCACAGCCCCTCCTGGGTCCCCTCGGCGCCGGTCGCGGTCTGGACGTAGGCCGGAAGACCACGTTCGGCGTACCAGTCCCGTACGTGCGCCAGGGCGGCGTCCAGGGGTATGCCCGGGTCGCCCAGCGGCAGCACCGAGTTCGCCCGGCGGGTGAAGCCGGACGCCGCGCGCAGCACCCAGTCGCCCAGCGGTTCGCTCTCCACCGGCGGCCAGGCGCGGGCCGAGACACGCGCGAGCTCCGCGAAGGACGCTGCGGGCGCGCCCCGTCGACGGGCCGGCGCGGCAGGGACGACCTTGCCCGCGACCAGCGATGATTCCGGGATACGGACGGTCTCCCCGGTCCTTCGTGTGATCAGCAGCACACCCCCGGTCCACGATGTGAGAACCCCGACGGCGTCGGTGAACTCCGCCGACCCGTCCGCCGGCTCGGCGCGCCGCCGCACCGACACACGTTTTCCCACGTCAGAGGGGGTGATGCGAACCTCCAGTCGTCCGCCTGCGGTGAATTCCACAGCTCAGTCCTCCCCTCCTGTTCGGATCATCCCCAGGAACGGAGATACTAGGTGCGGGCATCGACGACGCCGCGCTCCCGCGCAGCCCCGCGGCGAGCCGCAGACCGGACGCCGCGCCCTACCGAGGAGGAACGACAGCGTGACCTACGTCATCGCGCAGCCTTGTGTCGACGTCAAGGACAAGGCGTGCATCGAGGAGTGCCCCGTCGACTGCATCTACGAGGGCCGGCGGTCCTTGTACATCCACCCGGACGAATGCGTCGACTGTGGTGCCTGTGAGCCGGTCTGCCCGGTCGAGGCGATCTTCTACGAGGACGACACTCCCGAGGAGTGGAAGGACTACTACAAGGCGAACGTCGAGTTCTTCGACGAGCTCGGCTCGCCCGGTGGCGCCTCCAAGCTGGGCCTGATCGAGCGCGACCACCCCTTCATCGCCGCGCTGCCGCCGCAGAACGGCTGATCGCGAGTCCCCGGTCCCGTACGGTGCGTCAGCCGTACGGGGCCGCGGCGTCTGCGCCGCTACCCGAGGGCCCGGCGCGGGACGGCGCACAGCCATGAGCCGGCGGCCCGACCGGTCGCCGCCCGGTCGGCGGTCCGCCGCACGAACGAGAGAGTGAGCACCGTGACCGCCGTATCGTCCCGACTCCCCGTCTTCCCGTGGGACAAGCTGGAGCCGTACAAAGCGACCGCCGCGGCCCACCCGGACGGCATCGTCGACCTCTCCGTCGGCACACCCGTCGATCCGGTACCGGATCTGGTGCGGCGGGCCCTCGTCGAGGCCGCGGACTCGCCCGGCTATCCGACCGTGTGGGGAACGCCCGCGCTGAGGGACGCGCTGGTGTCGTGGTGCGAGCGGCGACTCGGGGCGGTGTCCTTCGCCCACACGAATGTGCTGCCGGTTGTGGGGTCCAAGGAACTCGTGGCCTGGCTCCCGACCCAGCTCGGCCTGGGCGCCGGGGACGAGGTGGCGTACCCCCGTCTGGCCTACCCGACCTACGAGGTCGGTGCGCGGCTCTGCGGGGCGGCCCCGGTCGTCTACGACGACCCGGTCGCCGATCTCGACCCGGCCGGGCTGAAGCTCCTGTGGCTGAACTCGCCGTCCAACCCGACCGGCCGGGTCCTCGCCAAGGACGAGCTGACCAGGATCGTGGCCTGGGCGCGCGAGCACGGGGTGCTCGTCTTCAGCGACGAGTGCTACCTGGAGCTGGGCTGGGAGGCGGAGCCCTTCTCGGTGCTGCACCCGGACGTCTGCGGCGGCACGTACGAGGGCATCGTCTCGGTCCACTCGCTGTCGAAGCGCTCCAACCTCGCGGGCTACCGGGCGGCCTTCGTCGCGGGCGACCCGACCGTCCTCGGCGAGCTGCTGAAGGTCCGCAAGCACGGCGGGATGATGACGCCCGCCCCGGTACAGGCGGCCACCGTCGCGGCACTCGGCGACGACACGCACGTCGCCGAGCAGCGGGCCCGTTACGCGACCCGGCGTCTCGCCCTGCGCGACGCCCTGCTGAAGCACGGCTTCCGTATCGAGCACAGCGAGGCGAGCCTCTATCTGTGGGCGACGCGGGACGAGCCGTGCTGGGACACGGTGGCGCACCTGGCCGAGCTGGGCGTCCTCGTCGCCCCCGGCGACTTCTACGGCGAGGCGGGGGAGCGCTTCGTACGGGTCGCCTTCACGGCGACCGACGAGCGGGTCCGGGCGGCGGTCAAGCGCCTCGGGTGAGGGTGGTGGACGGCCGCGGCGGACGCCTCCTCGGCGTAGGCGCGGCTCCGGGCCCGGCCCGCCGCGGCGGCGCGGGAAGGACGCAGTGGACCTCGTCGCCGGTTCCACCGGTGCCACCGGTCCCGCCGGACGACGTGACGGACGGGCTCCCCGTGACGCGACACGACGCGGCGCACGACCGGCGGCTTACCGGAGCGGCGTACGGAAAGGGCCCTCGGGTGACGACCTCCCGAGGGCCCTTCCAGGTGTGTCCGCAGGCTCCGGCCGGGTCAGAGGGGCAGACCCTGCACCGGCAGCTCGCCTGCCGGCAGCGCGGTGCCCGCGTCCGGGAGGCCGCCGCCGGCCGGCCCCTGGGCGGCGGTCAGACCCTGCGTGGCCGCGGAGCCTGCCGTCTCACCGAGGGCGCCGGCGGTGCTGCCCGCGGCCTGTCCGGCGGTCTCCTGCGCCGCCGGGAGGCCCGTCTCGGCCGCGCCGCCGACGGTGCCCGCGGCGGCCGGGAGCGTCGTGCCGACCACCCTGCCGCCTGCCTTGTTGGCCGTGTCGGCTGCCTCGCGGGCGGTGCCGTCGACGGTGGATCCGGCCGCGGCGCCGTCGAGCTGGGTCAGGCCGCCGTTGCCCAGGTCCTGGGTGGGGAGGTCCACGGCGCTCGCGGAGCCGGCCGCACCGACCACGGGAGCTGCCCCGGCTGCGACGAGCAGCGCGGCACGGGCGATCCGACGGGTCAGGGGGAGGGACATGATGCTCCTTCGACGAGAGAACGTTGGGGTGGTGACTGTGGTCCGTGTCCGGCGATCGGACGCACTGACAACTCCTCGGAGGGCGGGGAAGGTTGCGGTGGCGCAAGGTAAAGAGTTTGCAATGCATCGCATAATCGGCTGTGGACAAAAACGGGCGAACAATATGCCTGCGGACAGGCTGCCGAACCGTCACTTCCCTTGTTCCACAAGGAAATTGACGATCCGACCGGGATTCGTTCGGACGCTGCGCGAAAACTCCACGGCGATATGTGCCGCATAACTCGGGAGAGTGTCCGGTCGGACGGGTGCGCGACCGGAAAGGCCGCATCCGCCGGCGCCCGGCGTACCGGCGTTCCGCCGGGCCCGCCTCCTCACGGACGAGGGCCGGTCCCGCCGCGGCGGAACCGCGGTCCCCGAAGGGCCGGTCCCGCGGGGCCGGCGCCGCACCGGCGTAGTCGCCCGTTGCGCCGGTACGGGCCCGCACCGGCGCCCTCCCGGGGCGCGGTGGGCAGGGCTCAGCGGGCGAGCCGGATCCGCACCCCGGAGCCGTCCGGCCCGGCGGTGCGCCAGCCCTCGTCGGCCTCCTCCGCGCTCCAGACCTTCCCGGCGAACGAGACCTCGGAGATCCGCAGTTCCGCCGCCTTCGCCACCGCCCAGTGGGCCAGTTCCCAGCCGCGGCGTTCGGCGTCCCCGGTGTCCCGGGACGTCGAGACCACCGGAACCGTCAGTTCCGAGGACTGCGGGGCACCCGCCCTGCCCTGGCCGCCGGCCGCGGGCAGGATGCCCGCCCCGAAGGAACGCGCCAGCTCCGACCGGACCTTCGCCGGGTCGCCGGGCTTGGTGGAGGGTGCCGCCGTGCAGGTCAGGGAGGCCGAGGAGCGGCCGGTGAGCGCCGCGGAGAGCAGCGAGGCGTCCGGCTCGTGCTTGGCGTACGCCTGGGGGAAACCGCTGCGCTGGACGCGCTGGGCGGCGACCGTCAACGGCAGCCGCGAGTAGCCCGGCACCTCGGCGAGGTGGTCGTAGAACGCCCCGGCGGAGAACACCGGGTCGAGGATCTGCCGCGGGGTGCCCCAGCCCTGCGACGGCCGCTGCTGGAACAGACCGAGCGAGTCGCGGTCGCCGTGGCGGATGTTCCGCAGCGCGGATTCCTGGAGGGCCGTCGCCAGCGCGATGGTGACCGCTCGCTCCGGCATCCCCCGGGTCGTGCCGACGGCCGAGATCGTGGCCGCGTTGGCCGCCATCTCCGGGCTGAGCTCGTAGGACGCGCCGCCGCCCGCCCCGTCGCCCGGCCCGGGGCGGTCCGAGCCCTCGCCGCCGGAGCGGACGACACAGCGCGGCGCGCCGTCGCCGCTCACGTACTGCACGACGACGTACGCGACCAGGGCCAGCAGTACGGCGAACGCGGCCGCGAGGCGAAGGGGGCGGCCGCGCCGGGTGGGGGAGGCGGTCTTGGGCACGGCGCCCACCGTACTGGAGCCCCGTGAACGTCCGGGCCGGCACCTCGCACGGACTCCGGCACCGCGCACCCGGCTGGCCGCCCCACGCGGGCTCCGGCCACCGGGCCGGATCCGGGTGCCAGTGCGCCCCGGCCCCGGCGGCGCACCCGCGGGTCGGCAGGCGGACGAGGCGGGGCGCTAGGGTCGGGCCATGTCCGAAAGCGCGCTTGATCTCACCCTGGACGGCCCGGCACTCACCGCACAGCTTGTCGACTTCCCGTCGGTCAGCGGCGACGAGAAGCCCCTCGCCGACGCGATCGAGCGGGCGCTGCGCGCCCTGCCCCACCTCACCGTCGACCGGCACGGCAACAACGTGGTCGCCCGGACGGACCTGGGGCGGTCCGAACGCGTGGTCCTGGCCGGGCACATCGACACCGTGCCGATCGCGGACAACGTCCCCTCCCGGCTCGACGAGAACGGCGTCCTGTGGGGCTGCGGCACCTCGGACATGAAGTCGGGGGTCGCCGTCCAGCTGCGGATCGCCGCGACCGTGCCCGAGCCCAACCGCGACCTGACGTTCGTCTTCTACGACAACGAGGAGGTCGCCGCACATTTGAACGGTCTCGGACATATTGCTGACGCCCACCCCGACTGGCTGGAGGGCGATTTCGCCGTCCTTCTCGAGCCCTCCGACGCCCAGGTGGAGGGTGGCTGCCAGGGAACTCTGCGTGTCCATCTCCGTACGGCCGGGGAGCGCGCACACTCCGCCCGCAGCTGGATGGGGTCCAACGCCATCCACGCCGCCGGTCCGATCCTGGCCCGGCTCGCCGCCTACGAGCCGCGCCGCCCGGTGATCGACGGCCTGAGGTACCACGAGGGGCTCAACGCCGTCGGGATCGAGGGCGGTGTGGCGACGAACGTCATTCCCGACTCGTGCACCGTCGTGATCAACTACCGCTACGCCCCGGACCGGACCATGGCGGAGGCCGAGGCCCACGTCCGTGAGGTGTTCGCGGACTGCGACGTCGCCGAGTTCGTCGTCGACGACCACACCGGCGGGGCGCTGCCCGGCCTCTCGCACCCGGCCGCCGCCGCGTTCATGGAGGCCGTCGGCGGTACGGCACAGCCCAAGTTCGGCTGGACCGACGTGTCGCGCTTCAGCGCGCTGGGCGTCCCCGCGGTCAACTACGGCCCGGGTGACGCGCTCTTCGCCCACAAGCGGGACGAGCACGTGGCCGTCGACAGGATCACGCACTGTGAGGAGCGGCTGCGGCGGTGGCTCACCGCGTGACGGCCGTCGTGTGCCGTCACCGTCCGGACCGAGGGCGGGCCGCCCCGCGACGTCACCGTGCGGATCGTGCGACGACGACCGCTCCGTGACGATCACCGGATGAACCGCCACAGCCTGACTTCCTCGTATCCGACCTCCGGAATTTCGCTCTTGTCCATCTCCGGCGACCTACCCTGACCTGGAACGTGCACCACGGTGGAGGGAGCAGGTCATGGGCAGTCCCGAGGAAGCACGGCCGGAGGAGCAGCGGCTGGGTCCGGTGGTGCGCCGCAGGGATCAGATCCAGCCCGGCACCACGGACCAGCGCCTGCTGGACACCGAGGGCGATTCGCAGTGGGTGCACACCGATCCGTGGCGGGTCATGCGCATCCAGTCGGAGTTCGTCGAGGGCTTCGGCGCCCTGGCCGAACTGCCCAGCGCCATCAGCGTCTTCGGTTCCGCCAGGACCGCTCCCGGCACCCCCGAGTACGACGCCGCCGTACGGATCGGCAGGGCCCTGGTCGACGCCGGATTCGCCGTGATCACCGGAGGCGGGCCGGGGGCGATGGAGGCCGCCAACCGCGGTGCGCGGGAGGCGGGCGGCATCTCGGTCGGGCTGGGTATCGAGCTGCCCTTCGAGCAGGGCCTCAATCCGCACGTCGACATCGGCGTGAACTTCCGCTACTTCTTCGTCCGCAAGACGATGTTCGTCAAGTACGCGCAGGGCTTCGTGGTCATGCCGGGCGGTTTCGGGACGCTCGACGAACTGTTCGAGGCGCTCACGCTCGTCCAGACCGGGAAGGTGACCCGCTTTCCCGTCGTGCTCTTCGGGTCGCGGTACTGGTCCGGTCTGGTCGACTGGCTGCGCGGCACGGTCGTCGCCGAGGGCAAGGCGTCCGCACGCGACCTGCTGCTCTTCCACGTCACGGACGACGTGGACGAGGCGGTCGCCCTGGTGACCAAGGAGACCGGTCCGCCGCCGCCGATCCCGTACGAGGGCTACGAGGCCTGAGCCGGCGTGGGGCGCGGTCCGCTGCGGAGCCCCGGCGGCGCGGGCGCCACCGGGTCCCGGCGGACGGCCGTCCCGGTCCGGTCCGGGGCGGCGGACCGCCACGGCGGTCCGCCGCCGGGTCCCGGGCGGCCGGGGTTCCGGTCAGGCGGCGGTCCCGGCCGGCCCGGTCCTACGCGAGTCCCCGGCGGGCGACCGCCGGGGGGCGGTGCCCGGCGATCGACGACACCATGTCCAGCACCTGACGGGTCTCCGCCACCTCGTGCACCCGGTACACCCGCGCACCGAGCCAGGCCGACACCGCGGTCGTCGCCAGCGTGCCGATCACCCGCTCCTTGACCGGGCGGTCCAGGGTCTCGCCGACGAAGTCCTTGTTCGACAGGGAGACCAGCACCGGCCAGCCCGTCTCCACCATCTCGCCGAGCCTGCGGGTGGCCTCCAGCGAGTGACGGGTGTTCTTCCCGAAGTCGTGGCCCGGGTCGATGAGGATCCCGTCCCGGCGCACACCGAGCTGGAGCGCCCGCTCCGCCAGCCCGTTCGTCACCCGCAGGATGTCTTCCATCACGTCGTCGTACGCGATCCGGTGCGGCCGCGTCCGCGGCTCGGACCCGCCCGCGTGCGTGCAGACCAGGCCCGCCCCGTACCTGGCGGCCACCTCCGCCAGTGCGGGATCCACCCCGCCCCAGGCGTCGTTCAGCAGGTCGGCACCCGCCTCGCAGACCGCGGCCGCCACGTCGTGCCGCCAGGTGTCGACGCTGATCACCACGTCCGGGAAGCGCCTGCGCACCTCGGCGACGAAGCCGACCGTGCGGCGCGCCTCCTCCTCGGCGGTCACCTCCTCACCGGGCCCGGCCTTCACACCGCCGATGTCGATGATGGCGGCACCCTCGGACACCGCCTGCTCGACACGGGTCAGGGCCGGCTCGTCGCGGAACGTGGCGCCCTGGTCGTAGAAGGAGTCGGGAGTCCGGTTCACGATCGCCATGATTACCGGCTCGTGCGCGCCGAACACGCGCCGCCCCAGCCGCAGAGTCCCGTCGTGCATCCCCTGCATCCGCTGTTTCCTCCTCGCGATCGGTCGCCTGCGACCTTAACCGTCGGTGGCGCATGGCACGATCGGCAGCGGACGGTTTCCTGCTCCGGGGAGAGGCGCGCTGTGTTCTGGTTCTTGCTGATCGCGATGGTCGTGGTCGTCGCCGCGGTCACCCTGGCGGTGGTCGGCGGCGGTGACAAGGCGGTGCTTCCGGAGGTGGCGCCCGAGCGGCTGGTGGACCCGCTGCCGCTGACGCGTCCCGTGGGCCGTGCCGACCTCGAGGCGCTGCGCCTGCCCGTGACGGCGCGGGGCTACCGGATGCTCGACGTCGACGAGGTCCTCGGACGGCTCGGCGCGGAGCTCGCCGAGCGGGACGCGCGGATCGCCGAGCTGGAGTCCGCGCTGGCCGGCCGGCAGGCGACGGCGGTCAGCCCGGCCGGACTCTTCGACGATCGGCCCGGGGACGTGCCGGGGGAGCGGACGGGGTCCTTCGAGAAGGCCGGCGAGGACCGCCCGGCCGCGGAGGACGGCGACGGAGAGCCGGACGTCCGGGAGGCCCCGCCGGGGGTTCCCGGTGAGGACACCGGCCGGGGCGACGGGGAGCAGCCGCGATGAGCGGCGGCGCCGTGGCCGGCCCGGACGGGCGCCTGCGCTGCCCCTGGGGGCTGTCCACCGAGGACTACGTCAGGTACCACGACGAGGAGTGGGGCCGTCCCGTCCGCGGGGACGACGCGCTGTTCGAGCGGCTCGCGCTGGAGGCGTTCCAGTCGGGGCTCTCCTGGATCACCGTCCTGCGCCGCCGCGAGGGCTTCCGGGAGGCGTTCGCCGGCTTCCGGATCGCCTCGGTCGCGGCGTTCACCGACGCCGACGCGGAGCGCCTGCTCGCCGACGCGGGCATCATCCGCAACCGCGCCAAGATCGAGGCGACCATCGCCAACGCCCGGGTGCTGGCCGACTGGGCTGAGGGCGAGCTCGACGCCCTGATCTGGTCGTACGCGCCGGACCGGGCCGTCCGTCCGGTGCCGCGCACGCTCGCGGACGTCCCGGCGGTCACGGACGAGTCCACCGCTCTCTCCAAGGACCTGAAGAAGCGCGGTCTGCGCTTCATCGGCCCCACGACGGCATACGCGCTCATGCAGGCCTGCGGTCTGGTCGACGACCATCTCGCGGACTGCGTGGCGCGCGGGGGCCGGGGCGCCGGCTGACCGCGCCCCGGGCCACGGCCGGCGGCCCACCGGCCGGTGCCGAGGCGGCACCGGCCGGTGGTGTGCGGGCTCAGCGGCCCACGTACTTCGGCTTCTCCTTGGCGATGAAGGCCTGAACCGCGATCGCGTGGTCCTCCGAGGCACCGGCCCCGGTCTGGAGTTCGTCCTCCTTCTCCAGCGTCTCGCCCAGCGTGTGGCCCGCCCCGTACGCGAGGGACTCCTTGATCGCGGCGTAGGCGAGCGTGGGGCCGTCGGCCAGGGCGCGGGCGACCGCCGCGGCCTCGGCCGCCAGGTCGTCGGCCGGTACGAGCCTGTTCACGATGCCCAGGTCGAAGGCCTCCTGCGCGGAGATCGACCGGGGGAAGAGCAGCAGGTCGGCGGCCCTGCTGGGGCCGATCAGCCGGGGCAGCGTCCAGGAGACGCCGGAGTCCGCCGTCAGCGCGACACCGGCGAAGGACGTCGTGAACTTGGCGGTGTCCGCGACGACGCGGTAGTCCGCGGCCAGGGCGAAGCCCATGCCGGCACCCGCGGCGACGCCGTTCACGCCCGCCACCACCGGCTTCGGCATACCGGTGATCGCCCGGACGATCGGGTTGTAGTGGTCGCGCACGGTGCTCATCGTGTGGCCGTTGCCCGACTCCCGGTCGGAGGCCAGCAGCGAGATGTGCTCCTTGAGGTCCTGGCCGACACAGAACGCGCGGCCCGTCGCCGTCAGCAGGACCGCGCGTACGCCGGCGTCCGCTCCGGCCGCCTGCAGGGCGTCCCGGAGGGCGACCTTGGCCTCGACGTTCATCGCGTTCATGGCCTCGGGCCGGTTGATCGTGATCGTCGCGAGTCCGTCGCTCACCTCGTACAGCACCGTGTCGGCCATGTCGGGGTCCCCTTCGCACCTCGGGCAGTGATGTCGAGCCCAGCATGGCGGAGATCGCCGGGGCCGACCTACGCCCCGGTATGTGACCTGCGTCAAAGAATTCCCCGGCCCCGGCTCGGTGCGCTGGTCTCGGACGGGGGCGAAGTATCGCAGGCGGATCCCCGAATTGGGTGGTTTTGCGAAAGCGCGTTGCGCAAGCGATGCCGACCGATGTTGGTCATCGGGTCCTGCGATGCGGGATAATGGCTGGGAAGCAATGTGTTCGATGCCGGTGACGTGTGCCCACCCAGGGGGCCGTCGGCTGACGATGAGCTGGTTTCAGGAAGGGGAACGAGCATGGCGGCCATGAAGCCGCGGACGGGCGACGGCCCGCTCGAGGTGACCAAGGAGGGGCGGGGCATCGTCATGCGCGTTCCGCTCGAAGGCGGCGGTCGGCTCGTCGTCGAGCTGACTCCGGACGAGGCCGACGCCCTTGGCGATGCCCTCAAGAAGGTCGTCGGCTGACGCGGAAGCGCCCACACCTTTCTGTACTGCCCCGGCACGGCACCTCGCCGCGCCGGGGCAGTGCCGTTCCAGGTGGTCCGCCTGCCCGTCTCCGCGCGTCTCACGGGTGGGTGCCCGTCCTGCCGGCGGTCGCCCGGCGTCCCGTGCCCGGAGTGTTCGACGGACCCGTGCCGGTGGCGGGGCCGTCAGCCGCGGCGCACCGCGCAGAGCAGTCCGTCGCCCACCGGGAGCAGCGAGGGCAGCAGCTCCTGGCTCTCCCGCACCGTGCGCAGCAGCTCGCGCACGCGCAGCACCTCGCCGGGCTGGGCCGCCGAATCGACCGTTCGGCCGTCCGCGAAGACGCCCTCGAAGCACACCAGCCCTCCAGGCCGCAGCAGGCGCAACGATTCAGCTAGACAGTCCAGGGACTCCAGCCGGTCGCCGTCACAGAAGACGAGGTCGTACCCGCCGTCCGCGAGCCGGGGCAGTACGTCGAGGGCGCGGCCGGGGATGAAGCGGGCCCGGTTTCCGGCGAAGCCGGCGGCACGAAAGGCCTCGCGCGCGAACTGCTGGCGCTCCGGCTCGGGGTCGACCGTGGTCAGCACGCCGTCCGGTCGCATGCCCTGGAGCAGGTAGATACCGGAGACGCCGGTGCCGGTGCCGATCTCCGCCACCGCCTTGGCGTCCGCCGTCGCGGCCAGCAGACGCAGGGCCGAGCCCGTGCCGGGCGACACCGAGGGCAGCCCCGCCTCCCGGGCCCGGTCACGGGCCCAGCGCAGTGCATCGTCCTCGGCGACAAAGGCGTCGGCGAACGCCCAGCTCGTCTGCCGGTTGGCGGTAATGACCCTCTCCTGTCCCCGTAGTTGGCGCAACCGAGACTGTATCCGCTGCGCACGGGAACCCGCAGATGGGACCGGGCGTTATGGAAAGAGCGGGAAAGGCGCGGGATGAATCGCACCCGTTCCCAAATTCGCGTAAAGATTCTTATCCGGAGCTAACGGGCGAGGTGGCTATGGTAGGGGCTCCACTGGACACCACCAGAGCCGACAGGGGAGGTGCGGCTGCGCCTGTGGACCGGAGAGGGGTGCTGAGGCGCCTTCTCGGGTCGGCGGGTGAGCCGAAATCCGTGACCGACACTGCTGACGCCCGTTCCGGCCAGGCCGACTCCGTACCCACCGCGACGTTCGCACCGGATGCGGAATCGCAGGTGTGGACCCCTCCCTCGTGGGAGGACATCGTCAGCACGCACAGCGGCCGCGTCTACCGCCTCGCCTACCGTCTGACCGGGAACCAGCACGACGCCGAGGACCTCACCCAGGAGGTCTTCGTCCGTGTCTTCCGTTCCCTGTCGACCTACACGCCGGGCACGTTCGAGGGCTGGCTGCACCGCATCACGACGAACCTGTTCCTGGACATGGTCCGCCGCAAGCAGCGCATCCGCTTCGACGCACTGGGTGACGACGCGGCCGAGCGGCTGCCCAGCCGGGAGCCGTCCCCGCAGCAGGTCTTCAACGACACCCACTTCGACGCCGACGTCCAGCAGGCGCTGGACACCCTGGCCCCCGAGTTCCGCGCCGCCGTGGTGCTCTGCGACATCGAGGGACTGTCGTACGAGGAGATCGCCGCCACGCTCGGCGTCAAGCTCGGCACCGTCCGCAGCCGGATCCACCGCGGCCGCTCCCACCTGCGCAAGGCCCTGCGGCACCGCTCTCCCGAGGCGCGTGCCGAGCAGCGCTCCCTCGCGGGAGTGGCCGGGGAGGGCGGGACGGCGTGAGCGGCACAAGTCCGACCCCTGCGGAGCAGCACCTGGGGGACCGGCTCGCTGCCCTGGTCGACGGCGAGCTCAAACACGACGCGCGCGAGCGCGTCCTGGCCCATCTCGCGACCTGCCCCAAGTGCAAGGCCGAGGCCGACGCACAGCGCCGGTTGAAGAGCGTCTTCGCCGCGGCCGCACCACCGCCGCCGTCCGAGGGCCTTCTCGCACGGCTCCAGGGGCTGCCCGCGGGGCCGCCCGGAGGTGATGACGACGGGCGGGGAGGTCCTCATCGCCGGGGACGTCCCGGCGATGGCGTCTTCGGAGTGACCTCGGAAGGCTTCGGGTACGTCCCGGGCGGCCTCGGTCTGCCCGACGGCGGACCGGGCTCCGGGTTCCGCATCCACGACGTGGCGCGCCAGGAGGCCGAGCGCTCGCCGTGGCGCGGCCGGAGGTTCGCCTTCGCCGCGGCCAGCGCGGTGTCGTTCGCCGCGATCGCGCTGGGCGGGTCGCTGCCGCTCACCGCCACGGGCGACGCCTCCGCCCGCGGGGACAACCGCGGCAACAACGTGACTCCCCTGCGCACGGCCACGACCGGCGCGGGCACGGAGGTCAACCGGAGACGGGGCGGCGGCGGGACGGGCGTGACCGGGATCAGCAGCACCCCCGTGGTGGCGGTGGCTCCGCAGACCCTGGTCCGGACGCGGCCGCCGTCCCCTTCCTTCGTGGCGTCGTCGCTGCTCGCCGGTGGTGCCGCGCCGCCGGCGGTGCGGCCGACCGACTCGGCGTTCCAGCTGGCCACGGCTCCCGGGCCCAGCGCCTCCGCGTCCCCGCAGCCCAGCCGGTTCGCCGCCCCGCCCAGGCGCTGATACGGAGGCCCGCTCCGGGAGGCCGGGCGCACTGTAGGACGCCATCCGTAAACCTGGTTGAATCCAGGGGACGGTGCCCGGCGGGGCACACGGAGCGGCAGTTGCGGGGAGAGCATGGAGAACGGGAAGCCGACGGGTCCCAAGCCGAAGTGGTGGAGCCGTCCGGCCCACCCCGAGCCCTCGTCGCCCGTCGACACGGTCCCCTCGGCGGCGGAGCCCGCGGCCGGGGCGGTCGCGGCGGGCGCCCCGGGCAGTGACGACCGGCTGTCCGCCGGGTCGGGAGCTCTCGTGGACGACCGGCCGGAGTACCCGCTTCCCGCGCCCGCCCCCCTCGCGCCCGCGGCGCAGCAGGCGCCGGTACCCGGCCGCCCCGGCAGCGTGCCGGCCGAGCCCGGGGCCGACGAGGCTCCGGCCGCCGCGCAGCCCCTCGGCCGGACGCGCGGCCAGGACGGCCTGCCCCCGGAGCCCGCGCCTGAGGGCATCCGCGCGAGCGTGCCCGCCGTCGCGCACGACGCGGACTCCTCTGCCGAGATGCCCGCCGTCGACAAGGGTGCCGACACCTGGGGAAGCGTGCCGGCCGTCGCGCACGACGCGGACCCCCGCCGGGACGGCGACAGGACCGCCCCGTACTCCCAGCCGCTCCAGGACTCCGCACCCGGCCCGGCCGCTGGGGCCCCGCACCCGGCCGAGTTCCCCGCGGCCGGGCGTCCGGACGCGGACGCCGGGCCCCTGCACGAGCCGGACGAGTACCGCACACCGCCGTACGGCGGCCCCGGACCGTGGGCTCCGGCGCCGCCGGTGCAGCACCCCAACGGAGCCGGCGGCGCGCCGTCGCGGTACCCGGCCGGCAGTGGCCACCCGGGTTCCGCGGCGGCTCCCGTCGCGCCCGCACCGCACGCCGCCCCCGTGCCGGAGCAGTGGCGGCAGTACGACCCCTGGGGTGCCCCCGGCGGGGCCCTGATCCGGACCGGTGAGCCGCCGAGGCGGAAGTCCCGGCGTGGCATGGCCTTCGCCGGGGCGCTGATCTTCGCGCTGCTCGCCGGAGTCCTCGGCGGCGGCGTGGGAGCGTACCTGGAACGCAACGGCGGTATCACCACCGTCGAACTGCCGCAGGCGGGACCGGAGGGCACCGACCGCGCGCCCGACAGCATCGCCGGGATCGCCGCCAGCGCCCTTCCCGGTGTGGTGACGCTGCACGTCAGCGGAGGCGGTGAGCAGGGCACCGGCACCGGCTTCGTGCTGGACGCGCAGGGGCACATCCTCACGAACAACCACGTGGTCTCCCCGGCGGGCAGCTCCGGCGACATCTCCGTCACGTTCAGCGGCGGCGAGACGGCCCGGGCCACCCTCGTCGGCAAGGACAGCGGCTACGACCTCGCCGTCGTCAAGGTCAGGGGGGTCTCCGGCCTCAAACCGCTGCCGCTGGGCAACTCCGACAACGTCCGGGTCGGTGACCCGGTCGTGGCCATCGGTGCCCCGTTCGACCTCCAGAACACCGTGACCGCCGGAATCATCAGCGCCAAGGAGCGCCCGATCACCGCCGGCGGGGAGAAGGGCGACGGCAGCGACATCAGCTACGTCGACGCCCTGCAGACCGACGCACCGATAAACCCCGGGAACTCCGGCGGACCGCTCGTCGACTCCAGGGCCCGGGTCATCGGTATCAACAGCGCCATCCGCGCCGCGGACAACGGCTCCGGCCCCGACGTCGGCTCCGGGCAGGCCGGCTCGATCGGTCTCGGCTTCGCCATCCCCATCAACCAGGGCAAGCGGGTCGCCGAGGAGCTGATCAACACCGGAAAGGCCACCCACCCGGTGATCGGCGTCAGCCTCGACATGGAGTACTCGGGGGACGGCGCGCGCGTCGCCGAGAAGGGCAAGGACGGTGCCCCGTCCGTCACCGCGGGCGGCCCCGCGGCCAAGGCCGGTATCCGCCCGGGCGACGTCATCACCAAGGTCGACGGCCAGCGGGTGCACAGCGGCGAGGAGCTCATCGTCAAGATCCGTGCGCACCGGCCCGGCGACCGGCTGGAACTGACGGTGCTCCGTGACGGCAAGGAGCGGTCGAGGGCGGTGACGCTCGGTTCGTCGACCGGCACGTGACGGACATCCCGAAGGTACCGTCGGGACAGATTTGCCGGGTAACGTGGAGCCGGCCCCGCTCGTCCCAGCGCTGCGGGCACGGAGAACGAGAACACGAGGAGCAGCAAGGTGTTCAACGACATAGGCGCACTCGAGCTCGTGACGCTCGTCGTCCTCGCCGTGCTGGTCTTCGGCCCGGACAAGCTGCCCAAGGTCATCCAGGACGTCTCGCGCTTCATCCGCAAGATCCGCGAATTCTCCGACAACGCGAAGCACGACATCCGCAGCGAACTGGGCCCGGAATTCAAGGACTTCGAGTTCGAGGACCTGAATCCCAAGGCCTTCATCCGGAAGCAGCTCTCCGACAACGAGGACCTCAGGGAGATCCGCAGCAGCTTCGACCTCAAGAAGGAGATCAACGAGGTCGCGGACGCCGTGAACGGCAAGGAGCCCGACAGCCCGGTGCGTGCCGCCGTCGGCGGCACGCCGGACGCGGGGGCGACGCCGGATCTCCTCAAGAAGCGCGAAAGGCCCGATCAGGGCGAGCGGCCGCCCTTCGACGCAGACGCCACCTGAGGCCCCCTACCGCCGTCAATCCCAACGAGTCGGTGACGGGTGGCTATCCTCCATCTGTCCGGGATCGAGGACGCCCGCGGGGGGCGGGCCGTTCCGGACCTCGCTGACCTAAGGAGGCGGCCGGGTAGATGGAGACGACGAGTCGGGTAGGGGCGCAGGATCCGCCCAGCAGTTCCACCGCTGAGGGGGTGCCCGCAGCCCGGCGTACCGTCGACGGTTATCTGCGCGCGCCCTTCCCCTGGTACGGCCTGGACGAGGCCTTCACCGGTCCGCGCTGGCTGATGCAGGTCGGTACGGCCGCCGACGGCTCGGTGCAGCACGGCTCCATGGGGCACGGCGACGAGCCGTCGATAAAATCCGACGCCACCGGCGCGGAGAAGGAACGCTTCGCCGTGGTCGTCACCGTCGCGTCGAGCCCGATGCGGCACACCGGTGACGGTACGGGCGTCCTGGACGCCACGACCGTGTCCTCGGCCGCCTGGCTGGCCGGCTCGGGCCTGCTGGCCTGCACCTGGCCGGCACAGCTCGACCACACCCTGCGGGACGACTGGCTGGACCAGCAGACGGAGACCGCCTTCGAGCTCGCGGACGACCTCACCGGGCCCGCCTGGTCGGAGCTGTCCCTGCCGGTGGACGGGGTGCCCGTGCCGTTCCACTACCGCGAGTCCGAGTTCGGCTGGGTGCTCGCCGGTTCGACCGGGAACGGGGTGCACATCGGGGCCTACGGGCGGGGCATGAGCGCGTATGGGCTCGGCTTCTGCGTGGTGCAGGACCTCGCGGCGTACGCGTAGACCGCGCGGGCCGTGCCGGGCCGCCGCCCGGGACGACGACTGCCCACAACCCCGCGGGGTCGTGGGCAGTCCCGTGCCGCCGCCGGAGGACGGCCTCAAGACCTGTCGCGGCTCAGAACTTGTTGCGCGGGGTGATACCGAGGGACATGCCCGACAGACCGCGCTGACGGCCGCCGAGCTTGCCCGCGATGGACCGCAGGGCGGAACCGGCGGGGGAGTCGGGGTCGGTGAGGACGACGGGCTTGCCCTCGTCGCCGCCCTCCCGGAGCCGTACGTCGATGGGGATCTGGCCGAGCACCGGCACCTGGGCGCCCGTGGTCTTCGTCAGTCCGTCGGCGACCACCTGGCCGCCGCCCGTGCCGAAGACATCGACCATCTCGTCGCAGTGCGGGCAGGGCAGCCCCGACATGTTCTCGACGACACCCACGATCTTCTGGTGGGTCTGCACGGCGATGGAGCCGGCCCGCTCCGCGACCTCCGCCGCGGCCTGCTGCGGCGTGGTGACGACCAGGATCTCGGCGTTGGGCACCAGCTGGGCCACGGAGATCGCGATGTCGCCAGTGCCCGGCGGCAGGTCGAGCAGCAGCACGTCCAGGTCGCCCCAGTAGACGTCCGCCAGGAACTGCTGCAGCGCGCGGTGCAGCATCGGGCCGCGCCAGACGACCGGTGCGTTGCCAGGGGTGAACATGCCGATGGAGATGACCTTCACGCCGTTCGCGGACGGCGGCATGATCATGTTCTCGACCTGGGTGGGACGGCCGTCCGCACCGAGCATGCGGGGCACGCTGTGGCCGTAGATGTCGGCGTCGACGACACCGACCTTCAGCCCGTCGGCGGCCATGGCCGCGGCCAGGTTCACGGTCACGGACGACTTGCCCACTCCGCCCTTCCCGGAGGCGACCGCGTAGACGCGCGTCAGCGAGCCCGGCTTGGCGAACGGCACCTCGCGCTCGGCGGTCGTGCCGCGCAGCGAGGCCGCGAGTTCGCGGCGCTGCTCGTCGCTCATCACGTCCAGGGAGACGTCGACGCCGGTGACTCCCTCGACTCCCGCGACGGCGTCCGTGACGCGCCGGGTGATGGTCTCGCGCATCGGGCAGCCGGAGACGGTGAGGTAGACCGTGACGGCGACCGCGCCGTCGGATCCGATCTCCACCGACTTGACCATGCCGAGATCCGTGATCGGCTTGTTGATCTCGGGGTCGTTCACCGTCGCCAGCGCGTCGCGCACCGCGTCTTCCGTAACCATACGCACGATGGTACGGCGCGGGATCCGGCCCCGGGGGCCCCCGTCAGCGGTCGCCTTCGTCACGTCCGCCGGGATGCCCCGACGGGAACAGCGCGGCCGTCGCGGGCGGTCGCGCCGGATCCCGGCCGGCGCCGCTCCCGGCCGCTCCCGGCTCCCCGGCGGGGTCCGGCATTCCGTACTCGGCCTCCCGCCAGTGGTCGGGCAGCAGATGGTCCAGTACGGCGTCGACGGTGACCGCGCCCAGCAAGGCCCCGTCGTCGTCCACCACAGGGGCCGCGACCAGGTCGTAGGCGGTCAGACAGCAGCTGACCGCCGGCAGCGGGGTGTCCGGGTGGAGCGGGGGCAGCCCGGCGTCGACGAGGGGCGCGACCGGCGTGCCCGGTGCGCTGCGCAGCAGCCGCTGGACGGGCACCGTGCCCAGGTACGGGCCCGTGGGCGGCTCGCCGGGCGGCCCGCAGACGTACACCTGGGCCGCCAGCGCCTGGATCAAATCCCGCTCCCCGAGCCGGGCCAGGGCGTCCGCGACGGTGGCCTCCGGCGGCACCACGACCGGCTCGGTCCTCATCAGGGCCCCTGCCGTGCGCTCCCGCTCGTCCTCGTCCTCCGCGTCCTCCCCGGAGCTCGGGCGAGCCACCACCGGGGACGCCGCCGGGGGCTCCTCGGGCGGAAGGCCGCTCAGCGCCGACCAGTCGACCGTCAGCGCCTCACCGCGGTGCCGTGCGGTCCCGCCCCGGTCGCGGTGCGCGCAGATCCGGTCGGCCTCCCAGTGCCCGCGGGCCGGGTGCCGGTGCACCTCGACGTCCAGGACCGTGACCTGCTCGCCCGAGTCCGCGAGCCGCACCCGCCGGTCGAGAAGCTGGCCGAGGACGAGCCGCTCGTCCGGCCGCAGGCCGAAACGGCGCATGCTCACGGGGCCGGACAGCGTGACCTGGCCGGACTCGAGGCCGGTGGCCCGGGAGACGGGCACGAAGACGGGGCCGTGCCCGAGCACGTCGACGACCAGACCCACCAGCCGTGGCGGACGGTCGGCCCGGAGGGTGGCCACGAGGTCGCGCACACGCCCGACCGGGCCGCCGTCGGGACCGAAGACCGGGACCCCGGCGAGATGCGAGAGGAAGATCCGAGGGCCGTCCACCGTCATGCTCAGCGCCTCCTCCGCTGCCGCGGCGGGGCACCTGGGCAGACCGCCGGGTTCGTACGGGGAGCGAAACGGATTGCTCCGAAATGGCATCGTTCAACGGCTTCAGGCTAGCCCGTACCGATCCGCGGCGCTGTCGCCGGAGGCCCGGACGACTGCCCTCCGGAAAGCCCTCCGACCCCGGGTACGCTGCGGTCTGCCACCCCCCACGCGTATGAGAGGCAGTGTGCTCGTGACCGCTCTCCCCCCGGGTCCGGCAGCCCCTGTGCGCCGGGCCGCGCTCCCCGTCGCACTGTGCGCGGCGCTGGCCACGGCCCTCACCGGGTGCGGCGAGGACCCGGACGCGGGGACGAACGGCGTCGGGAAGCTGGAGGCGACCGCCATCGAGAAGAAGGCCAAGGCGGCGGCCGACGCGGCGGACGCCGTGCGGGTGGCGGGCACCCTGGTGTCCAAGGGCGGCACCTACAAGCTGAACATGCGGCTGAAGAAGTCCGGCGGGGTGGGCTCGGTGACCTCGAAGAACTCCACCTTCGAGCTGCTGCGGGTCGAGGACGCCCTCTTCCTGAAGGCCGACGCGGGCTTCTGGGTGCATGCGGACTCCGACGGCAAGGGCGACGACGCGGAGCCGAGCAAGGAGGACGAGGCCGCTGCCGAGAAGCTGGACGACAAGTACGTCAAGGTGCCCGAGGACGACCCGGCCTACAAGCAGCTGCGCGGCTTCACCGACATGAACGTCCTGCTCGACGGGCTGCTGGGCCTCCACGGCAAGCTCAGCAAGGGCGACCGCGGCACCATCGGCGGGGTCCGCACGATCGAGATCATGGGCGGCGAGGGCAACGGAGGGACGCTCGCGGTCTCACTCGAGGGCAAGCCCTATCCCCTCCAACTGGACCGGGCGGGCGACGCGGGCGTCCTCACACTGGGGGAGTGGGGCCAGGACTTCCCGCTGGAGGCCCCCGCCAGGGAAGAGACGGTGGACTACGGCCGCCAGCTCCCGCGCGCGAACGACTAGGGCGTGTTGCGAGAGTAGTTCGTCCGTCCGCAGGGCGGGGCGTGCGGCGTCCGGTGCGCGCGATCGCAAGGCGGAGGATCATCCTCGTACCGGACGCGCTCGGATGACTCCGGCAACGCGGCGTGGGGGTACCTCCCGTGCCGAAGGGCTACGGGGGAGTGCGCGCCGGGCGTCGCGTGCCAGGAGGGACCTTCGCAACGCGCCCTTGCCCGGGGCGCCTGATCCGCACCGGTGCCGGAGGCGGACGTCGCCGACCGCGGTGCGCGGTGGTCCCCGGGGCCGGTAAGTCAACGGCGACCATGGTCCGGGGCTCGCGGCGGTGCCCAGCCGCGCCGCACGGCGGTGGCCGCGGTTCCCGGATCGGCGGGTCCCGGTGGTGGGCAACCGCCGCCGGGGCCCGCGGCCGGTACGACCTCAGTGGCGCTTGCGGCCGCGGCGGAGGAGCCGGGGCAGGGCGGCCGGGGCGGGCCGACGGGTCGTGGCCGGGGTGGGCAGCGGCACGGCGGCCAGCGAGTCCTCGGGGTGGTCCGTGCTGGACCGGCGCGGCTCCAGCCGCAGCACCCGGCACTCGCGGCCCCAGCGCTCGGTCATCCGCTCGCCGTCCGGGGCGTTGAGCCGCTTGCCCTTCAGCTCGCCGACGGCCGCGGCCCAGGCCTCGGAACCCGGCGCCAGCTCGGTCACCGCGGCGGTCCACGAGACCAGCCGGCCGCCCTTGTCCTTGCTGCGCACGGTGACCTCGGCGGTGGACCCGTCGGCCAGTCCGGGCAACGGCTGCTCGCCCGGCCCGTCGCCGACGACATGGGCCGCGCCGTCGTGCCACACATGCCACAGCGCCCGGTCCGGGCCGCTGCCACGCACCCAGATCAGACCGGACTTCTTGGTGGCCTCCTCCACGAGGGCCTGCCCGAGCAGGGGGTCCTCGGCGGGGCGGGCGGAAGCTTCGCTCATGCCCCGCAGCCTATTAGAGCCAGCCGTTGCGCTTCAGCGTGCGGTGGATGGCGAGACAGACCCCGACGATGCCGAGGAGCACCATGGGGTAGCCGTACCGCCAGTGGAGTTCGGGCATGTGGTCGAAGTTCATGCCGTAGATCCCGCAGACCGCGGTCGGGACGGCGATGATCGCGGCCCAGGACGTGATCTTGCGCATGTCCTCGTTCTGGGCGACGGTCGCCTGAGCCAGATTGGCCTGCAGGATCGAGTTCAGCAGCTCGTCGAAGCCGATGACCTGTTCCTGCACCCGGGCCAGGTGGTCGGCGACGTCGCGGAAGTACTTCTGGATGTCCGGGTCGACCAGCCGCATCGGGCGCTCGCTCAGCAACTGCATGGGCCGCAGCAACGGGGTCACGGCCCGCTTGAACTCCAGCACCTCACGCTTGAGCTGGTAGATCCGCCCGGTGTCGGTGCCCCGGGTGCTGCCCTTCGAAGGCGCCGAGAACACGTCGATCTCGATCTCGTCGATGTCGACCTGTACGGCGTCCGCGACCGCGATGTAGCCGTCCACGACATGGTCGGCGATGGCGTGGAGCACCGCGGAGGGGCCCTTGGCGAGCAGCTCGGGTTCGTCCTGCAGCCGATGGCGGAGGTTGCGCAGGGAGCCCTGGCCGCCGTGCCGGACCGTGATCACGAAGTCGGGGCCGGTGAAGCACATCACCTCGCCGGTCTCGACGACCTCGCTGGTCGGCGTCAGCTCGGTGTGGTCCACGTAGTGGACGGTCTTGAAGACCGTGAACAGGGTGTCGTCGTACCGCTCCAACTTGGGCCGCTGGTGCGCGTGCACGGCGTCCTCGACGGCCAGCGGGTGGAGGCCGAACTCGGCGGCGATGCCGGAGAACTCCTCCTCCGTCGGCTCGTGCAGGCCGATCCAGGCGAAGCCGCCGCCCTCACGCACCCGCAGCATCGCCTCGCGCGGGGTGAGGCAGCCGGTGTTCTCGAGGCGCTTGCCGTCGCGGTAGACGGCGCAGTCCACGACGGCGGTGGACGCTGAGGGGTCACGGGTGGCGTCGTACGCGCTGTACGGGCCGATGCTCTTGCGCAGGGCGGGGCGGACGGCTTGACGCAGGTCACGGATCATCGACATGGCAGGCTCCTTCACGGAGAGGCCGCCGGTGCGGGGCGTGGCACAGCCCGGAATGAGGACGTGTCTCGATACGTCCGCAAAGCGGGCGGCACCGCGGGACGCGGTGACGGCGTTCGCTACAGACAGTCAGGCAGGGGAGTCGTGCTCTTCCGTCATGCGCGGTGCCATGGAACTGACGGTGCGGGAAGCCCTCAGCGGAAAGAGAGGGGGAGTCGCGCGGAAGAGCGGTTGGTACTGCACGGTCGACTTCGATCCATCGCAGCCCCACCTCCTCCGGCCGGTCCCCCGTGGGGGAAGACGTGTCGTCGGGATCCGAGAGCCATGCTTCCGCATGTTGTCCCGAGCAGGCGGCCAAGCCTATCAGCCGACTGAGGGCCAATCCCTTCCTTTGCCCGTTCCTGATGCGATCTATGCTCGCGGGATGGGAGAAGTTCTTGCTCTGGTCGAGGCGCGGCTGCGCAGCGCGCTGGGTGAACCTGACGCCCGCGCCGCGGTGACCTTTCTCGGTACGGACCGGATCGAGGTGCTCCGGTTCGTCGACGGGGACGTCGTCCGCTACGCCACGCTCGGCATGTCGGCCCAGCCGATGACCGACCCCCGGGACACCCTGGCCGATCCGCTGAAGGGGCCGCGCGCGGAGCTCGTCCTCTCGGTGCGCGCCGGGTCGGCCGACACCGACAAGGTGCTGCGGCCGCTCGCCGTTCTGGCCTCCACTCCGCAGGTGGAAGGGGTGATCGTGGCCCCCGGCAACTCCATGGACGTGGGCCAGCCGCTGTGGCCGGGCGCCCCGTTCACCTCGGTGCTGGTCGCCGAGTCCGGCGGCCTGGTGGAGGATCTCGAACTCGGCGACCCCATGGAGCCGGTCCGGTTTCTGCCGCTGCTGCCGATGACCCCGAACGAGGCCGCGTGGAAGCGGGTGCACGGTGCGGGGAAGCTCCAGGAGCGGTGGCTGACGCACGGCACGGACCTCCGCGATCCACTGCGGAAGCCCGTGCCCCTGACGTGACGTCGGCTGTCGTGGGCGATGTGTGAAGTGACGCATCTCATGGGCGGGTCGGCCGATGCTGCGGAGTCGGCCGAGTCGCACCCACCCCGTCGTAGCGGCCGGGCCGCCGGGGAGCGGGGCCGGGCTCAGTCGGCGAGGGCCGCCGCGCCGTCCCTGGGCACGTGGACCGGTGCGGCCCCGGCGGTCTCGGGGGCGAGCGCTGTCCGCCGGACCCGGACGGTCACCGCTCCGCACACCGCCGCGGCGCCGGCGACGACGAACGGCCCATGGACGTTCGTCCACTCCGCGATCTTCGGCGCCAGGAACGGGGCGGCCGCCGCCGCGAACCAGCGGACGAAGTTGTAGCCGGCGCCGGCCACCGGACGCGGGGCGTCGGACACCCCGAGTGCCAGTTCGGTGAAGACGGTGTTGTTCACCCCGATCAGCGCGCCGGACAGGATCGTGCAGACGACGGCGGTGGTGCGGTCGCCGTATCCGAGTACCGCCACGTCCGCGCCGAGCAGCAGCAGTGAACCGGTCAGCACCCTCAGCGAGCCGTGACGGGCCTGCAGCCGCGGTGCGATCACGACCGAGAAGACCGCGAGCAGCGCTCCCCAGGCGAAGAAGACCGCCCCCGACCGGTAGGGCGACATCTCCAGGACGAACGGGGTGAAGGCCAGCACCGTGAAGAAGGCGTAGTTGTGGAAGAAGGCCGCTGCGGCGGCGGACGCGAGCCCGCCGTGACTCAGCGCGCGCAGCGGATCGAGCAGCGACGTCCTCGCGGACGGCCTCGGCTGCTCGTGGAGGAAGACGGCGATGCAGAGGAAGCCGAGCGCCATCAGGGCGGCGGTCCCGAAGAACGGGTAGCGCCAACTGACGTCGCCCAGCACGGCGCCGACCAGCGGCCCGCATGCCATGCCGAGTCCGAGCGCCGATTCGTACAGCAGGATCGCCGCGGTGCTCCCGCCCGACGCCGCGCCGACGATGACGGCGAGTGAGGTCGAGACGAAGAGGGCGTTCCCGAGGCCCCATCCGGCTCGGAAGCCGACGAGTTCGCCGACCGAGTCCGAGGCGCCGGAGAGCGCCGCGAAGACGACGACCAGCGCCAGGCCCGCGAGGAGCGTCCTGCGCCCGCCGATCCTGCTGGACACGAAGCCGGTGACGAGCATCGCGACAGCGGTGATCAGGAAGTACGAGGTGAACAGCAGTGAGACCTGACTCGCCGTGGCGTCCAGGCCCTTGGCGATGGACGGCAGGATCGGGTCCACCAGGCCGATGCCCATGAAGGCGACGACGGACGCGCCCGCGGTGGCCCAGACGGCCTTCGGCTGACGCAGGATGCCTCGCGCTCCGGCCGGCGGTCCCTGGTCGCCGCCGGCTGCGGCCCGTCCGGCCGTGCCGGTCGTTCCGGTGAACGGATGCTCTGCTCGCATGGGCGCTCCTCCGCTTCTCCCGTTCAGGTCGTTGCCGTATACAGACAATAAATTAGCGAGACTAATTAATGCAAGATGCATGCACTTCTCCCTGCTGAGGGCGGGTGAAACCGCCGTGCGGGACGGGTGATCGTCCTTGACGCGGCGCCGGACGGGTAGCACCGTTGAGCGCTATGAGGGGCGAACCCAGTTGCCCGAAGTGCGGTGGCCGGGTCAGGGCGCCCGGTCTCTTCGCCGACACGTGGCAGTGCGATGTGCACGGTTCCGTGTATCCGCTGCAGCCCGTGATCCCGCCGAGCGTCGAGGCCCTCAGTGTGGTGGTGGCCCGGGCCCAGGTGCCCGTGTGGATGCCGTGGCCGCTCCCGGTCGGCTGGCTGTTCACCGGCGTCGCGTACGCCGGCGACGACCGCAGCGGCGGGCGGGCCACGGCCGTGGCCTGCTCGGGCCCCGGACCGCTGGGTGGTGTGGGGGAGTTGCTGCTCGTCGCCGAGGAACTCGGGGTCGGCCTGGGTGCCCGCTTCGCCGGGATCGACGGGCCGGACCCGGGTCCGCACATGACCGTCGACACCTCGCCCCAGGCCAAGGTGCTCGCGGCGGGCCGACCGACGCCGCTCTGGCACGTCAACGACGCCCCGGAGGACCGCGCGGTGTTCGCGGGCGAGGCGCGGGGGCTCTGGCTGTGGGCGATCGTCTGGCCCGAGTCGACCGGGCTGCTGATGTACGACGAGCTGATACTGACGGATCTGCGGGACGCCGGCCAGGAACTCGAACTGCTGCCCTGCGGGGCGCTGTCGCCGCGCCTGCTGATGTGACGGCGGGCCGTCCGTGCCCTGGGCCCGCGCGACCGGGTGCGCCGACGGGGTCGGACCCGGCCGGGCGTGCCCCGGTCCCGGTGATCCGGGGCCGGACGGGGCCCGGAGCAGGAGCCGGTGTGTGCGGGCCCGGCATGCGTCCGCGACCGGGGTGGGTGTCCGGGGCCGCCACGGGGCCTTCCGTGAGTTCGGCCCGGTACCCGGCGTGCGCACTGCCCGTGAGGGGTTTCACGTGACGAGCCGGTCGGGGCGGTGCTCGGGGCCCCGTTACGATTGAGCGTCAGCCCGTCCGTCCCGAGCCCTGGAGTCCCGCGTCGTGCGCATCGACCTGCACACCCACTCCACGGCCTCCGACGGGACGGACACCCCGGCCGAGCTGGTTCGCGGAGCGGCGGCCGCCGGACTCGACGTCGTGGCGCTCACCGACCACGACACCGTGGGCGGTCATGCCGAGGCGATCGCCGCGCTGCCCGAGGGACTGACCCTCGTCACCGGTGCGGAGCTGTCCTGCCGGACCGGTGGTGTGGGCCTGCACATGCTGGCGTACCTCTTCGATCCCGAGGAACCCGAGCTGGCGCGCGAGCGCGAGCTGGTGCGGGACGACCGGGTGCCGCGCGCCAGGGCCATGGTCGGCAGGCTCCGGGAGCTGGGTGTGCCGGTCACCTGGGAGCATGTCTCCCGGATAGCCGGCGACGGCTCGGTCGGCAGACCGCACGTCGCCGCCGCGCTCGTCGAACTCGGCGTCGTCCCCGACGTGTCCGCGGCCTTCACGCCCGACTGGCTCGCGAACGGCGGCCGTGCCTACGTGGAGAAGCACGAACTCGACCCGTTCGAGGCCGTCCGGCTGGTGAAGGCGGCCGGCGGGGTCACGGTCCTCGCCCACCCGCTCGCAGTGAAGCGCGGCGAGGTCGTGTCCGAGGACGTCATCGCCCGGCTGGCCGCGGCCGGTCTCGACGGCATCGAGGTCGACCACATGGACCACGACGAGCCGACTCGGGCCAGGCTGCGCGGACTTGCCGCCGAACTCGGTCTGCTGCCCACCGGCTCCAGCGACTACCACGGCAGCCGCAAGACCTGCCTGCTCGGCGACTTCACCACGGACCCGGAGGTCTACGGCGAGATCACCCGCCGTGCCACCGGCGCGTTCCCGGTCCCTGGTACGGGCGGAGCGCCCCGCCGCCAGGTCTGACCGCCGCACTCGGTCCCGGTCCCGCCCCGGGGCTCGCCGCGCCTGTCCCGCGTCCGTCGCCCGAGCCGTCGTGCGACACGTATGCGCGCTCCTCGCGCACGGACCCAGCGGCCCCCCGCTCGTCCACCACTCCAGTTGTCCGATACCCCCGCAAGGCCTCACCGTGTTCGACGTCGCCGTTTTCGGCTCCCTGTTCCTCACCCTTTTCGTGATCATGGATCCTCCCGGGATCACCCCGATCTTCCTGGCCCTCACCTCCGGCCGCCCCGTCAAGGTCCAGCGCCGGATGGCCTGGCAGGCGGTCTCCGTCGCCTTCGGCGTGATCACCGTCTTCGGCATCCTCGGCCAGCAGATCCTCGACTACCTCCATGTCTCCGTGCCCGCGCTGATGATCGCGGGCGGTCTGCTCCTGCTCCTCATCGCGCTCGATCTGCTCACCGGGAAGACCGACGAACCCAAGCAGACCAAGGACGTCAACGTGGCCCTCGTGCCGCTGGGCATGCCGCTGCTGGCGGGTCCCGGTGCGATCGTCTCCGTCATCCTCGCGGTGCAGAACGCCGACAGTGCCGCCCGGCAGGTCTCGGTGTGGGCCGCGATCGTCGCGATGCACGTCGTCCTCTGGCTGACGATGCGCTACTCGCTGCTGATCATCCGCGTGATCAAGGACGGCGGTGTGGTGCTGGTGACCCGCCTGGCGGGCATGATGCTCTCGGCGATCGCCGTGCAGCAGATCATCAACGGCATCACCCAGGTGATCCAGGGCTCCTGATCGCGGACCGCCGCCGGATGTCTCCCCGCACGGCACGACGCCCCCGAACGGAACCTTTCCGTTCGGGGGCGTCGTGCCCGGAAGGCGTTACGAAGCCGCGGCCTCGGCCGGCCGGATGTAGATACGCTGGCCGATCGCCGCGGCCTGCTGCACCATCCGGCTCACGGAGGCGGCGTCCACGACGGTGCTGTCCACGGCGGTGCCGTCGATGTCGTCGAGTCGCATGATTTCGAAGCGCATGAAGAGCTCCCCTCTGGCCGTCTGTGTATGTACCTCTCAACGGAATGCCGTCTACAAACATTCCCTACGCTAAAGAAAATTTTTGGATGGCTAACTACTGGCAGGTAGGGCCGGGCCCGCTCACAATGGGGTCGTCATGAACGACTCCGAGCTGTCCGAGATGAGCGCCCGCCTGGAGCGCACCAACGAGCTGCTCCAGCGCATGCTCGCCGAGGTCGCCAAGACCCCGTCCACGCATGCCATCTTCGTCGACGCGGGTTACGTCTATGCTGCGGCCGGGTTGCTTGTGGCGGGTACCGAGGACCGGCGCTCCTTCGACCTCGACGCCGAAGGGCTCATTGAGGCGTTCATCGACAAGGCCCGCACGATCTTCGCGGACAGCCGGCTGCTGCGCGTCTACTGGTACGACGGCGCCCGGCGCCGCATCCACACGGCCGAGCAGCAGGCCATAGCGGAACTGCCCGACGTGAAGGTCCGGCTGGGCAACCTCAACGCCAACAACCAGCAGAAGGGCGTCGACTCCCTCATACGCACCGACCTGGAGTCACTCGCCCGGCACCGGGCGATCAGCGACGCGGCGCTCGTCGGCGGGGACGAGGACCTGGTCTCCGCGGTGGAGGCCGCGCAGGGATACGGCGCCCGGGTCCATCTGTGGGGCATAGAGGCGGCGGAGGGCCGCAACCAGGCGGAACCGCTGCTCTGGGAGGTCGACAGCCAGCGCACCTTCGACCTCGACTTCTGCCGCCCCTACGTCACACGCCGACCGGTGACGACGTACGAGGACGACAGCCCGCCACCGTCCCGTGACGACGTGCGCTTCGTGGGCGCGCAGATAGCCGCCACCTGGCTGGCCGAACGCGGCCGGGATCCGATGGCCGAGCTGCTTCCCGGACACCCCTACCTGCCCGGCCCGGTCGACCAGGACCTGCTCATCGAGGCGGAGAAGCTCCTGAAGCACTCGCTGCGGGGCTACGCCCATCTGCGGCGGGCGCTGCGGGACGGCTTCTGGGACCACCTGCACGGTCAGTTCTGACTCCGGGCGGACGGACCCGGGCCCGACTACGGTCCGCGCCGGTGCCGGAGGACCGGTTCCGCGCCCCACGGTCGCTGCGCGGCCCGAGGTCAGGCTCGGGGACGGGCCCGCGGTACCGGCCCCACGGAAGGGTTCCGGGACGCACGGTCAGTTCCGGGACCAGAAGTCCACCAGCGCCGCCGCGGTCGGCGCCGGGCGGTCCGTGTTCGGCGAGTGCTCGGCACCCTCGATCACCGTGCGGAGCGCCCCGAGCCGCACCGCCATCTCGTCCAGCAGCGGCACCGGCCAGGTGTCGTCCCGCTCGCCCGACAGCACGTGCTTGGGCAGCGGTCCCACGGCGGCGAGCTCGTCGATCCGGTCCCGCTCCACCGTCAGCTGGCGGCCGGTGGCCAGGAGCTGTGCGGGACGGTGGCGCAGCCACCGGCGCCGCAGGTCCTCGCCGTCGGTCGCGGCCTCCTCCGGCGGGTCGAGTGCCCGCATGGCCTCCCAGACCTCGCTCATGTCCATCACCGCGAGCGCGTCGCTCAGCAGTTTGACCTTGTGCTGCTGGGCGGGGGAGATACGGGCCGGGCCGGACGACACCAGCGTCAGGGTCCGGAACGGGCGTGCGTCGAGGAGGACGGCGGCCCGGGCGATCTGCCCGCCCAGTGAGTGCCCCACGAGGTGCACCGGCTCGTCACCGGTCGCCTCGGCCTGGGCCAGCACGTCCCGCGCCAGCTCGGACTGCGCGTAGGCCGCCTCGTCGTCGGGACCGTCGGTCTCGTACTGGCCGCGTCCGTCGACGGCGACGGCCCGGAAACCGGCCGCGGCGATCGGCTTCAGCAGCGCGATGAAGTCCTCCTTGCTGCCGGTGTACCCGGGCAGCATCAGCACGGTGCCCCGACGGGCACCGGCGCTTTCGTCCGGCTCGGCGTCCAGCACGGCGAAGTCCCCGCGGCTGGTGCGGAGTGCGCGGGCGCGGGCGCAGGAGGGCGGGCGGAAGGTGGGCGGCCGGCTCATGCGGACGAGATTACCGGGGAGTTCGGCCCTGCCGGCCGCGCACGGGTCGCCGTGGCACGGCAGAAGCCCGCCGTCCCGGTGGTCGGGACGGCGGGCCTCGGCGAACGGCTCAGACCTCAGGCCTCCGGCCGGGCGGTCTTGGCGCGGGTGCGGCGGCGCGGCTTGGCCGGCTCCTCGGCGGGGGCCTCGGTGGCCGGTGCCGCGGTCTCGGCGGTGGTGGCCTTGGCGCGGGTGCGGCGGCGGCGCGGCTTGGCCGGCTCCTCGGTGGGCGTGTCCGTGGCCGGCGCCTCCGTGGCCGGTGCCTCGACCGTCGCAGCGGCGGATCCCTCGGCGGTCGCGCCCGAGCGGGTCCGGCGGCGGCGGCGCGGGGTGCGCGGCGCCTCCTCCGCCGTCTCCCCGACGGCGGCCGGAGTCTCGGTGGTCACCGGCGCCTCCGCCTCCAGCGAGGCACCACCGCGCGTGCGGCGGCGCTGACGGGGGGTACGGGCGGGGCGCTCGGAGCGCTCGGCCGTCTTCGTGCGCGAGCCGGAGCGCGACCCCCGGCCGCCGGGCTCGCCGAGGTCCTCGAGTTCCTCCGCGTCCAGACCGGCGCGGGTGCGCTCGGCACGCGGCAGTACACCCTTGGTGCCCGCGGGGATGCCCAGCTCCTCGAAGAGGTGCGGAGACGTGGAGTACGTCTCGGCCGGGTTGTTGAAGTCCAGGTCCAGCGCCTTGTTGATCAGCTGCCAGCGCGGGATGTCGTCCCAGTCCACCAGCGTCACGGCGGTGCCGGTCGCGCCCGCCCGGCCCGTCCGGCCGATGCGGTGGAGGTACGTCTTCTCGTCCTCCGGCGTCTGGTAGTTGATCACATGGGTGACGCCCTCGACGTCGATGCCGCGTGCGGCGACGTCGGTGCACACCAGTACATCGACCTTGCCGTTGCGGAAGGCGCGCAGCGCCTGCTCCCGTGCGCCCTGGCCCAGGTCGCCGTGCACGGCGCCGGAGGCGAAGCCGCGCCGGGCGAGCTGGTCCGCGATGTCCGCGGCCGTGCGCTTGGTGCGGCAGAAGATCATCACCAGGCCGCGGCCCTCGGCCTGCAGCATGCGGGCGACCATCTCGGGCTTGTCCAGGGAGTGCGCCCGGTACACGCGCTGCGTGATGTTCGCGACGGTCGCGCCCTCGTCGTCCGGCGCGGTGGCGCGGATGTGGGTGGGCTGTGACATGTAACGGCGTGCGAGACCGATCACCGCGCCCGGCATGGTCGCCGAGAACAGCATGGTCTGGCGGCGCACCGGCAGCAGCTGGATGATCTTCTCGACGTCGGGCAGGAAGCCCAGGTCGAGCATCTCGTCGGCCTCGTCCAGGACGAGCGCCTTCACGTGCGAGAGGTTCAGCTTCCTCTGGCCCGCGAGGTCCAGCAGCCGACCGGGCGTGCCGACGACGACGTCGACGCCCTTCTTCAGCGCCTCGACCTGCGGCTCGTAGGCACGTCCGCCGTAGATCGCGGTCACGCGGACGTTGCGCACCTTGCCGGCGGTGAGCAGGTCGTTGGTGACCTGCGTGCACAGCTCGCGGGTGGGCACGACCACGAGCGCCTGCGGCGTGTCGGTCAGCTCCTCGGGCTTCGCCCGCCCCGCCTCGACGTCGGCGGGCACGGTGACGCGCTCCAGCAACGGAAGGCCGAAGCCCAGCGTCTTGCCGGTGCCGGTCTTGGCCTGGCCGATCACGTCGGTGCCGGAGAGCGCGACCGGAAGGGTCATCTCCTGGATGGGGAAGGGGGTCGTGATGCCGACGGCCTCCAGGGCCTCGGCGGTCTCGGGAAGGATCCCGAGTTCTCGGAAAGTCTTGGCCTGCGTAGTCAGGGTGTTGCCTCTTCTGTGAGACGCGGCGCGAGGCGAACGCTGGGGGTCCTACCGCACCTGGGTACGGGTGCCGGCCGTGGATTGGCCGGAAGGCGCGGGACCACTGCCGTCGCTCGAGCGCTCGTGCCGCTGAGGTCCCCTCATGTGGCGGAATGCGCACAGAGGGCTGTCGGGTCGGAGCCGATCGGGCCACCGACCGGGCATCCTCATTCAGAGGGCCCACCGAATGACCGGCAGGCTTAATACCACTGTACCCCGGATTCGCGCATCTGTGTTGGCCGAATTCCCGGGGATCCTGTCGCGACGGGGGCTGACCAGGCCCTTCCGGGGTGAGGACGGCCAGCTATTGTGCGCTTCATGGAGACGCCTGACAACGCCACCGCGCCCGCCGCGGACGCGGCCGAAGAAGTGACCGGGATCGCCGCCCAGGACTGGGCCGCGGCCTCCGCCGACCCCCAGTACCGTGCCGCGGTCGTGGATCTGCTCGGAGCGCTCGCCTACGGCGAGCTGGCGGCCTTCGAGCGGCTCGCCGAGGACGCGAAGCTGGCGCCGACGCTGGCCGACAAGGCCGAGCTGGCGAAGATGGCCTCCGCGGAGTTCCATCACTTCGAGCAGCTGCGGGACCGGCTGACCGCGATCGACGCCGAGCCCACGAAGGCCATGGAGCCCTTCGCGGCCGCCTTGGACGAGTTCCACCGCCAGACCGCCCCTTCCGACTGGCTGGAGGGCCTGGTCAAGGCGTACGTCGGCGACTCGATCGCCAGCGACTTCTATCGCGAGGTGGCCGTGCGGCTGGACTCCGACACCCGTGCCCTGGTGCTCTCGGTGCTCGACGACACCGGTCACGGGAACTTCGCCGTGGAGAAGGTCCGTGCCGCGATCGAGGCGGACCCGCGGGTCGGCGGCCGGCTCGCGCTCTGGGCGCGCCGGCTGATGGGCGAGGCGCTCTCCCAGGCCCAGCGGGTCGTGGCCGAGCGCGACGCGCTGTCCACGATGCTCGTGGGCGGGGTGGCGGACGGGTTCGACCTGGCGGCGGTCGGCGAGATGTTCACCAGGATCACCAAGGCGCACACCAAGCGGATGGCCGCGCTGGGGCTCGCCGCGTAACGACCGGGCCGGGAGCACGGGCGGCCCCGGTTCCCTGGGACCGCATCTGCCCCGACGGAGCGGCGGTGGGCGGCGCGTCAGACGGCGGCTGATCGGCGCAGCCGCCGCGTCGTCGGCCGGATCAGCAGCGACAGCGTGACGGCGGCGACGAACACCGCCCCGAGCAGGGTGCCGAGCAGATGTCCGGACCCGAGCGCCGTGTGCGTCAGATACGCGCCGAACAGGGCGCCGAGCGTGCCCGCCGGGTACACCACGCGCTGGGCGGGGAGCCGGTCCGGAAGCCGCCGCAGAGCCGCCCAGGAGAGCGCGAGTCCGAGCAGGACGGAGCCGAGAGCCTCCAGGATCACCACGGATCACCTCACGGACGGCGGGTGGGTGTGTCTGGTCGTAGCCCGTCCTACCCGGACCGACCCGAAAGCAACCATTCGCACCACCCGTTCACCGCTGGACACCGACCCCGCGGCAGGGTGGGGGCCCGGACGCGCGGAAGGGCATCGCGGGCCACGCCCGCGATGCCCTTCCGGCGGTCGGTGCCTAGAGCGCGCCGAAGCCCACGCGACGCGTGGTCGGCTCGCCGATCTCGACATAGGCGATGCGGTCGGCCGGTACCAGCACCTTGCGTCCCTTGTCGTCGGTCAGGCTGAGCAGCTGCGCCTTGCCCGCCAGAGCGTCGGCGACGGCCTGCTCGACCTCCTCGGCGGTCTGGCCGCTCTCCAGAGCGATCTCCCGGGGCGCGTGCTGCACGCCGATCTTGACCTCCACGGCTATGTCCCTCCGAACGGTCAGCGATGCGCGGTCGGCCGCGCGGTACGCAGCACACATTAGCCCGGTGAGGCGACGTCACACGGCTCAGCCGTGCACGCCCGCAGCGAACAGCGGCTGCCGGAGGTCACCGGTCGTCGCCGTGACCGCCCTCGGCGGAGTGCAGCGGGAAGCCGGCGATGCCGCGCCAGGCCAGCGACGTCAGCAGCTGCACCGCCGTGTCGCGCGGGATGCCGGAGCCGCTGGAGAGCCAGTAGCGGGCGACCACCTGCGAGACACCGCCGAGCCCCACGGCCAGCAGCATGGACTCGTCCTGCGAGAGACCGGTGTCCTCGGCGATCACCTCGGAGATGGCCTCGGCGCACTGCAGCGAGACGCGCTCGACCCGCTCACGCACGGCGGGTTCGTTCGTCAGGTCCGACTCGAAGACCAGCCGGAACGCACCGCCCTCGTCCTCGACGTACGCGAAGTACGCGTCCATCGTGGCCGCGACGCGCTGCTTGTTGTCCGTCGTCGACGCGAGGGCGCCGCGTACCGCCTGCAGCAGCGACTCGCAGTGCTGGTCCAGCAGCGCCAGGTAGAGCTCCAGCTTTCCGGGGAAGTGCTGGTACAGCACCGGCTTGCTGACGCCGGCGCGCTCCGCGATGTCGTCCATCGCCGCCGAGTGGTACCCCTGGGCGACGAAGACTTCCTGGGCCGCGCCGAGAAGCTGGTTGCGTCGGGCACGGCGCGGCAGGCGGGTGCCCCGCGGGCGCGCCGCCTCTGTCTGCTCGATGGCTGTCACGCCGCCTCCCACGTTCGATGTCACAAGCACAGTGTTCCGTGCGTGCGCTCTGCGCTCGCGCCCGCCATCGTACTTTTCGGTAACCGTGGTGTGCGCGGTGCGGGCGCAGAATTTCACGTACCGGACGTCCGCGGTAGGTGGTGGCCCCGGGAAACCGGACAGATCAGCGGTAGTCCTCCTCGTCGAGGGCCACCACCCTGGCCTGTTCCAGGGCATCCGCCTCGTTCGCCTTCGACGGGTCGATGCGGGTCAGCGGCTCGTCGCCGACCGGCCGCACCTCGGTGTGCTGCTCGGCGGCATCCGCCTCGGGCGTCTCCTCGTCGAGCTCCTCCAGCTCCCCGAGTTCGTTCGGCGTCCCCTGGTCGTCCTCCGTGAAGGTCTCCGGGTCCGTCGGGTCGGCAGCCATCTGGATCCCTTTCCTCTGCGGTACCAGCCAGGAGCGAGTACCCCGTAATCGAGCGTATGAGCATGCCCGGCCGGACGCTATGCGGTGTGTGATGCCGAACACAGGTTCCGTCGCGTGATCGTCTCGTAACATTGCCCCCATGTCTTCGACCGAGCTGCCGGGAACCCGCGCCGCCTATCCGGCTCCGCGGATCCGCTCCGTGCGGGTGGCCGAGGGGGAGGAACTGCGCTCGGTGGCACTCCCGGGGCTGACGCTCACGGTGCGTGCCCGTCCGCCCGCCCGGGCCGGGCTGCCCCCGGCGCTCTTCGTCCACGGGCTGGGCGGCTCGTCCCAGAACTGGACGCTGCTGATGGCGGCCCTGGAGGGCGCCGTGGACGGCGAGGCCGTCGACCTGCCGGGCTTCGGGGACTCGCCGCCGCCCGACGACGGCAACTACTCGATCACCGCCCACGCCCGCGCGGTGATCCGCCTGCTCGACGCGAGCGGACGCGGCCCGGTCCATCTGTTCGGCAACTCCCTGGGCGGCGCGATCGCCACCCGGGTCGCGGCCGTCCGCCCCGATCTGGTGAGCACCCTCACGCTCGTCTCGCCCGCGCTGCCGGAACTGCGCGCACAGCGCGGCGCCTGGCCCACCGCGGCGCTCGGTCTGCCCGGCGTCGCCCCGCTGTTCCAGCGGCTGACGCGCGGCTGGACGCCCGAGATGCGGGTCCGCGGCGTGCTGTCCCTCTGCTACGGGGATCCGGGCCGGGTGACCGACGAGGCCTTCCTCCACGCCGTGGAGGAGATGGAGCGCCGGCTGGAGCTGCCCTACTTCTGGGACGCCATGGCCCGTTCGGCGCGCGGCATTCTCGACGCGTACACGCTGGGAGGCCAGCACGGTCTGTGGCGTCAGGCGGAGCGCGTGCTCGCGCCCACGCTGCTGGTCTACGGCTGCAGGGACCAACTGGTCTCGTACCGCATGGCCCGCCGGGCGAACGCCGCGTTCCGCGACTCGCGGCTGCTGACCCTCCCGGACGCGGGCCACGTCGCCATGATGGAGTATCCGGAGGCGGTCGCAGAGGCCGCACGGCAACTGCTCGACGACAGCACGAGGAGCTGATCCGGGGCGTGGGACGACACAGCCGCAAGGGCCCCGCACCCAAGGCCGCCGACACCAGGGGTACTGCCGGCGGCGGCGCGGGGACGCCGGAGGGTTCCGGTACCGGGCGGCGCAGGCGGTCCGGCGGCCCGCCGGAGCACTCGGGGCCCGCGTCCGACGGCACACCGGCGCACGGCGTACCGCAGGTGCGCGGCGGTCACCCCCAGCAGTACGAGACGGGTGGCGGCTGGGGCGGCCAGCCCTCGGCCGGCGGCCGGTACGGCGACTGGCAGGGCGTCCCGCGGGACCACACCGCCACCACGGGCCGGCACCCCGGCGCCGCTTCCGCCGCCGGGACCGGACAGTCCCCGGCCTCCCCGCCCGGCGCCCGGCAGCGGCCGCCGATCGGCGCGGGGGCCCGGATCCCGGGCCCGCGCCGGGAGTTCGTCGAGGCATTCGACCCGCAGCCCGCGGAGGAACGGGCGCCGGAGGCGGGGGCGGCCGCCGAGGACGGCGGCGGTGACGACGGGAACCCCGCCAAACACGCCCGCGGCCGCACGGTCACGGGCGTCGCGGCCGCCGCAGTGACCACCGTCCTGGCGGTCGTCGTCGCCGGACAGGTCACCGACACCGGGCCGGCGTCGACGGCCACTCAGGCGGCCGAGGGCGCCGAGCGGATCTCGGAGGACGACGCCTCCCGCTCCGACCAGCGCGTGCTGCCTCCGCGGCAGGCGGCTCCGGCCGCCCCCGCCGCACCGCCCACCTACGCGCAGCTGATGACCCGGCAGTTCCCCCTCGACCCCGAGCTCGAGGGCCCGGGCAGGTTCGAGGCGGTCCCGGGGCTGGACCGGGCACCCGGCAAGGGCCGGAAGGTCCGCTACCGGGTGGACGTCGAGCAGGGGCTCGGCCTGGACGGGAAGCTGTTCGCGGAGGCCGTCCAGAAGACCCTGAACGATGAACGCAGTTGGGCGCGCGGCGGGGCAATGAGCTTCGAGCGGATCTCCTCGGGAGAGCCCGAGTTCGTCATCACGCTGGCGAGCCCGGGCACCACCGGGACCTGGTGCGCCAAGTCGGGTCTCGACACCACCGTCGACAACGTCTCCTGCGACTCCGCCTCCACCGAGCGCGTGATGATCAACGCGTACCGCTGGGCACAGGGTGCGGAGACCTACGGGGCCAAGGCGATGCTGTCCTACCGTCAGATGCTCATCAACCACGAGGTCGGCCACCGCCTCGGGCACGGCCATGTGAACTGCCGTACACCGGGGGCCCTCGCCCCCGTGATGCAGCAGCAGACGAAGTCGCTGGACATCGACGGGGTCAAGTGCCGTCCCAACCCCTGGGTGTATCCCGGCGGTTGATCCGGGGGCCGTCCGGGGCCGCCGTTCGCGAACCGCCTCCCTGGCAGGCCGCCCGGTCCGGGGCGCTGCCTCGCGGCCCTGCTGCCGCGGGTCCGGACGACCGCGGCCGCGTCTGCCGCCCGGGGGCCGGGACCCCATTCCGGAAGCCGCCCCCTTCAGGTCCCGGTGGCAGTCGATCGCCGGCTCCGCGGTGCGGCACGGAGGGGTCGTCGCGCCGAGCGCCGCCGCGAGGTGCGCGGATCCCCCCGGGGCCGGTGCGCGAAGGAGCCCTCCCGGACGCATCCGTGCTCGACGCGGGCGCGGAGGGAGTGCGCCGCGGTCTGACGGAACGTGACGGAAAACGCTTGTAGCGCGACCGAACGCTACGAGGGCGGGAAAGTTACGTGCATTCACCCCTTCCGGTGGCGCGACGGACAACCGTCCGTCGCGCCACCGGCTTGTCCGCATAACTTTTTCCCGCTGCGGGCCGCCGGACCGGAGGCGGCCGGCCACACAGGAGATCGGGGGTGCACTCGTGCGGATCGGACTGCTCACGGACGGTGGTTATCCGTATGCGACGGGTCAGTCCAGGCTCTGGTGCGACCGGCTCGTGCGCGGGCTCGCCCAGCACGACTTCGACGTCTACGCCCTCAGCCGCTCCGCCCAGCAGGAGGACCAGGGCTGGGTGGAACTGCCGCGCCACGTCCAGAGGGTGCGGACCGCGCCCCTCTGGGCGCCCGAGGACGACGGGCGCACCTACGGGCGCCGTGAACGGCGCGTGTTCGCCGCCCACTTCGCCTCCCTCGCCTCCGCCGTCTGCTCCGACGGAGCCCCGGGGGCGTTCGCCGAGGGGCTGTACGGCCTCGCCGGCCTCGCCCGGGAGCGCGGTGGACTGTACGCGGCCCTGCGTTCCGAACTCGCCGTGCGCACTCTGGAGTCCGCCTGCCGCGCCCCGGGCGCGCGCCGGGCCGTGCACACCGCCGCGGTTCCGGACTACCTGGCCTTCACCGACGAGCTCGAGCGCGCGCTGCGCCCCCTCTCACTCGACTGGTACGGGAACGACTCCCTCGGCGCGGTCGACCTCTGCCACGCCGCCTCCGGCGGCACGGCGGCGCTGCCCGGGCTTCTGGCCAAACGCTTCTTCGGGGTTCCACTGCTGGTCACCGAGTACGGCGTACAGCTGCGGGCCCACTACCTCGCGGCCTACGACGCGCCCCTCGCCGCCCCGGTCCGCGCGCTGCTGGCCGCCTTCCACGGGTGCCTCGCCTCCGAGGTCTACCGTCAGGCGTCCGTCATCACCCCCGGGAACACCCACGCCCGGCGCTGGCAGGAGAAGTGCGGTGCCGACCCGGCCCGGTTGCGCACGGTCTACCCGGGCATGGACGCCGAGCGCTTCACCGCGGTCGGGGAGGGGGACGACTCCGGCGATCCGCGCACCCTCGTCTGGGTCGGCCGGATCGAGCCGGCCAAGGACCTCATCGCACTGCTCCACGCCTTCGCGGAGGTGCGCAAGGAGGAGCCCGAGGCGCGGCTCAGGATTCTCGGCGCACCCGTGTCGGGCCCCGAGTCCGGCGCCTATCTCGCGCACTGCAGGGCCCTGGCGGCACAGCTCTTCCCCGACGAGGCCGCGGATGCGCACGCGGTCGGCGACAACCCCGTCTCGTTCGAGGAGATAGGCGGCCCGGAGGCCCCGGACCTCGCGGACGCCTATGCCGCCGGGGCCGTGATCGTCCTGTCCAGCGTGGTCGAGGGCTTCCCGATCAGCCTGGTCGAGGCGATGTTCTGCGGCCGGGCGACCGTGTCCACCGATGTCGGCGCGGTCGTCGAGGTCATCGGCGGCACGGGACTCGTCGTCCCCCCGCGCAACCCCCGGGCGCTCGCGGACGCCTGTCTGGCACTGCTGCGCGACCCCGAGCGCCGTGAACGGCTCGGCGCCGCGGCCCGGGCCCGGGCGCTCGAACTCTTCACCGTGGAGCAGAACCTCGCCGCGTTCCGCGGTATCTACCTGGAGCTCATCTCCCACAGCCCGGTCCACCGCGACTCGGACGCCGTCGACGGCGACGGTGAGCCCGTGCCCTTCGCCACCCCGGCGGAGGCCCACGTCCCCGGTCACTGGACCGGCGGCCGCACCCGCCCCCGCTGGGCGGACCCCGCATCCACCACCGCCGCGGCCGCACCAGGAGGGCCCGATGTCTGAACCCACCGCCCCCGCCCCAGCCGGCAGAACCATCACCGCACGGCAGCCCGATGCCGGGTGCCGCCCGGTCGCCGTGGCCGGGACCTCCCGGCGGCCCGCCGTCGCCGCGGCCCCGGGAGCCCGCCCGCAGCCGGTGGGGAAGGAGCGAGCCACCGGGGGGACCGGCGGAGCCGCTCGCACCAGGACCGGACGTCGCGGGCCCGCCGACCCGGTGAAGGCGCTCATGCACCGCCACCGCGAACTGTGCGAACGGGCCGTCGACCCGCTGGAGATCGCCGCCGGTCTGGAGGCGCACGGCGTCACCGACCGGACCGCCGCCCGCTTCCGGCACCGCGACGTCTTCTCCCTCGCCGAGGAGCTCTACGCCCGGGTCCCGCGCGGCGAGGAGAGCTCACCACCCGCCGAGGACGAGGACGCCGCCGCCCGCCCCGCTCACCTGGCGTCCGCGTTGGCGCCGGGCGCGGTCGCCGTCCTCACCGCGGCCTGCCTCCGCCTCACCGATGGGGGAGCCCGCCTCGGCGTGGGCGCGGCCGGGGCCGTCGGCTTGGCGGTCGCGCTCACTTGGAGCCTGCGGCGCGGAGCCCTGCGCGCCCCCGGGCGCACCGTGCCCGTCACGCGCTTCCTGGTCGGCTGGCTCGTGGCGTACTCCCTCCTCGGCGACGGGCTGCTCGCCGGACTCGTCGCCGGTGGGCCCGACGGACCGTGGCCGCTCGCGCCCGGCCCTCTCGTGGGTCTCGCGCTCGCCGTGGCCCCCGCCGCCTGGACCGCGCGTCTCTTCGCGGCCCGGGCGCGGCGCAGGCTGGGAGGCAGCAGGGCGCTCGAGGAGTTCGCGGCGGGCGCACGGCCCCTGCTGCTCGGCGGCATCGCCCTCCACACCGGCTGCCTCATCGCCCTGCTCGTGCTGACGTCCCTGGTCCTGCCCATGGCGCTCGCCCCGGCCGTCGCTCTCGGGCTGCTGCTCTTCCTCGCCCGGCTGCTGACCGTGCACGGCTATCCGCACGCGGCCGCCGCCGGCCTCGGTCTCGCATGCGCAGGCGAGGCGCTCGTCCTGACCACGGTCCTCGTAGGCCGCCTCCCCGGCTGCGACTCCCTCGCCCGCCCCGTCGAGGCCGTGGTGGACACCTGGGGCGCCGCCGCCGTGCCCGCACTCGTGTGCGGCGCCGCCGCTCTCGGACTGCTCGTCCACGCGAGCGCGGCGCTCTCGCGGGCTTCGGCCCACAGCACCTGACCCCCATTCCCCCACGCACTCCAGCCCCCACGACTCCCGCGGAGCCGACGCCGCGGGCGTAACCCACCACTGCACCATCCCCCGAGGAGACAGAAGACGATGACCCCGCACCACCCAGCACCGGCCCGTCGGCCCCGAGGAGCCGCGCGATGAGGGTGCTGCTGCTCGGAGCAAACGGATTCCTCGGCCGGTTCGTCGCCGACCGGTTGCTGGCCGACCCGGCCGTGCATCTGACCGCGCTTGGGCGCGGCGACGACGCCGACGTACGGTTCGACCTCGCGGGCGGCAGCCCGGGGGCCCTCACCCGGTTCCTGGACGCCGTCCACCCGGGAGTCGTGATCAACTGCGCCGGCGCCACCCGCGGGGGCGCCCGCGACCTCACCCGGCACAACACGGTGGCCGTCGCCACCGTCTGCGAGGCCATGCGCCGCAGCGGATGCGACGCCCGGCTCGTCCAGCTCGGCTGCGCCTCCGAGTACGGGCCCTCGCAGCCGGGTTCCTCGACCGCCGAGGACGCCGTGCCGCGACCCGGCGGGCCGTACGGGGTGTCCAAGCTCGCCGCGACCGAGCTGGTCCTCGGATCCGGGCTGGACGCCGTCGTGCTGCGTGTCTTCTCGCCCGTCGGCCCCGGCACCCCGGCCGGCTCACCACTCGGCCGGCTGGCCGAGGCCATGCGCCGTGCCATGCAGGCCGGTGACGGCGAGCTGAAGCTGAGCGGACTGGGCGTCCAGCGCGACTTCGTCGACGTGCGGGACGTGGCGCGCGCCGTGCACGCCGCCTCGCTCTCCGCCGCGCAGGGCGTCGTCAACATCGGAACCGGCCGAGCGGTGCGGCTGCGTGACGCCGCCGCCGTGCTGGCCCGGGTCGCCGGCTACGCGGGGGCACTGCACGAGCTGGACGGGCCGCCCCACCGCCCCGGTCACCCGGTCATCGGCGCCCCCCGGGGCCCCGAGTCCGTCCCGGATCAGCTCGGCGCCACGCCCTATCCCTACCCCGACGGCTGCGGCAGCTGGCAGCAGGCGGACGTACGCACCGCCCGCGACCGGCTGGGCTGGCGGCCGCGGATCAACCTGGAGGAGTCCCTCGCGGACATCTGGATGGAGGCGGCATGCCGCATCTGATCAGCACGGACCGCGCACAGTCCGCCACGGGCGCCGACCGGCTCGGTTTCGGCGTCCCCGGATATGCCCACCCCCTGGTCGCCCCGGTCGAGTGGGCCGAGCTGACCAGACCGGGTACCCCGCTGCACTGGGCCGTCCTCAGCGTCTCGGACGGCCCGGGCAGCAGACCCGACCCGCACTGCCTGGAGGCGGCGGGCAGGCTCACCAACGCCGGGGTCCGGGTGCTGGGCCGCATCGACCTGGCCCACGGCGCCCGGACCTTCGCCGAGATCGTCTCCGACGCCCACCGCTACCTCGACTGGTACAAGGTCGGCGGCTTCCTGCTGGACCGCTGTCCGGTCGAGCAGGCGGACCTGCCCCAGGTGCGCCGTGCGACGGCCACGCTGGAGGCGGTTCTCGACGGCGGGCACATCGTTCTCGGGCACGGTGAGCATCCCCATCCCGGCTATGCGGAGGCGGCCGACCAGCTCGTCACCTTCTCCGGGGCCTGGACCGACTACCGCTGGTCGCAGGTGGCGGAGTGGACCGCGGACCACCCTCCGGAGCGCTTCGTGCACTTCGTCCACGGGGTGCCCCGGACGCATCTGGACGAGGCGATGAGGATCGCCCGGTGGCAGGGCGCCGGGACGATCTTCTTCACCGATCGTTCGGGCCCGGCTCGGGGGCATAACGGGGCATTCGACTCGTTGCCCGGTTACTGGGACGAAATTGTCTCGCGGATTGGACCGGGTGTCTCGGAATGAGAAGGCGCGTGGCACTGTTGCAGCGAGAACAACCGTACTGACGCAACCACCAACGACGGAGTCCCCGTGTCGCTGCCACCCCTGGTCGAGCCGGCTGCCGAGCTCACCGTAGACGAGGTCCGCAGGTACTCCCGCCACCTGATCATCCCGGATGTCGGGATGGACGGGCAGAAGCGGCTGAAGAACGCCAAGGTGCTCTGTGTGGGCGCCGGTGGCCTGGGCTCGCCGGCGCTGATGTACCTGGCGGCGGCCGGTGTCGGCACGCTCGGCATCGTGGAGTTCGACGAGGTCGACGAGTCGAACCTGCAGCGTCAGATCATCCACAGCCAGTCGGACATCGGCCGGTCCAAGGCCGAGTCCGCGCGTGACAGCGTCAAGGGCATCAATCCGTACGTGAACGTGGTCCTTCACGAGGAGCGGCTCGAGGCCGAGAACGTGATGGACATCTTCAGCCAGTACGACCTCATCGTCGACGGCACGGACAACTTCGCCACCCGGTACCTGGTCAACGACGCGTGCGTGCTGCTGAACAAGCCGTACGTATGGGGGTCGATCTACCGCTTCGACGGCCAGGCCTCGGTGTTCTGGTCCGAGCACGGCCCCTGCTACCGCTGCCTGTACCCGGAGCCCCCGCCGCCCGGCATGGTGCCCTCCTGCGCCGAGGGCGGCGTGCTGGGCGTGCTCTGCGCGTCCATCGGGTCCATCCAGGTCAACGAGGCCATCAAGCTGCTGGCGGGCATCGGCGAGCCGCTGGTCGGTCGGCTGATGATCTACGACGCCCTGGAGATGCAGTACCGCCAGGTGAAGGTCCGCAAGGACCCGAACTGCGCGGTCTGCGGCGAGAACCCGACGGTCACCGAACTCATCGACTACGAGGCGTTCTGCGGCGTCGTGTCCGAGGAGGCCCAGGAGGCGGCGCTCGGCTCCACGATCACTCCGAAGCAGCTCAAGGAGTGGATCGACGACGGCGAGAGCATCGACATCATCGACGTTCGCGAGCCGAACGAGTACGAGATCGTCGCGATTCCCGGCGCGCGTCTGATCCCCAAGAACGAGTTCCTGATGGGCAACGCCCTCCAGGACCTGCCGCAGGACAAGAAGATCGTCCTGCATTGCAAGACGGGTGTCCGCAGTGCGGAAGTCCTGGCGGTGCTCAAGTCGGCCGGCTTCGCCGACGCCGTGCACGTCGGCGGAGGCGTGATCGGCTGGGTCAACCAGATCGAGCCGGACAAGCCCGTCTACTAGACCCGCGCTCCGGAGCGAAGGGGTCGGCCCGCATCGGGTCGGCCCCTTCGGCATGGGGCTGCCGGCGTGCGGATGGTGCCGGCCCTTCGCCGTCTGCGCCGGAGGGTGGGGGACGCCGGCTGCGACGCGCAGGGAGTGGGGGCGTGGCACCTGCCCCTTCCCGTGACGCACCGGCCGCTGGGGGCGCCCGCGGTGTCCCGTCCCGTCCGGGTCGGGACTGTCGGGGCGGGGGAAAGTCGTACCCTCCGCCCGGAGAGCGGGGCCTGGCCTCCACCGCACGCCCAAGGGCTGTCCCGTGATCCCCAGCGGGCGCACGACGACCGCAGCGGCACCGCACCGCGCTGTCGGATCGCCCGAACACGCCCAGTACGAGGACGGCCCTCCGCCTTTCCGATGCATCGCACCCGAGCCGGGCGCCGATCCACCGGTGATCACGGGGCAGCCCTTCAGCCGCAGGTCCTGCCGTCCTTCGGTACCTCGCCGTCCAGCAGATAGCCGTCCACGATCCCCGTCACGCACCCGTTCGACGGGGTGTAGCCGCCGTGGCCCTCGCCCTTGTTGGTCAGCAGGATGCCGACGCCCTCGCCCAGTTCGTCCGCCATCCGCCGGGCGCCCTCGTACGGCGTCGCCGGGTCGCCGGTCGTGCCCACGACCAGGATCGGGCCCGCGCCCTTCGCGCTTGTTTCGGGCGTCTCGTGCTCCCCGGGGACCGGCCAGTCCGCACACCATCCCGCCGTGTCCCACGCCAGGAAGGGACCGAACACCGGGGATATCCGCTCGAACTCCGGCAGCAGGGCCTTCGCCTCGGCCGGGGTGGGGCGCTGTTCGGCGTCCGCGCAGGATATCGCCCGCTGGGAGTGGGACTGCGTACCGTAACTGCCGTCCGGTTCGCGGTCGTTGTAGGAGTCGGCCAGGGCCAGCAGCTTCGCTCCGCGACCCCGCTCCTCCGCCTCCTCGAGGGCCGCCGTGAGATCGGGCCACATGGTCTGCGAGTAGAGGGGCAGCACGATCCCCGTGAGGGCCAGGCTTTGGTTCAGCTCACGGCCGTCCCCGGCCGGCAGCGGCTCCCGGTCGATCCGCTCCAGCAGCGCCGCTATCCGGGCCGTGCCCCGCTTCGGGTCCTCGCCCCTGCTCGCGAGGTAGTTGTCCAGGGCGCGCTGGAAGCCGGTGGTCTGGTTGCGGGCGTGCCCCACGGCGTCCGCCGTCGGGTCGACCGCGGCGTCCAGCACCGTCCGCCCGACGTTTCCCGGGAAGAGGTGGGCGTATGCGCCGCCGAGCTGGGTGCCGTAGGAGATGCCGAAGTAGTTGAGCTTGCGGTCGCCCAGGACATGGCGGACGAGGTCCATGTCGCGTGCGGCGTTCGCCGTGCCCACATGGGCGAGGACCTCTCCCGAGCGGCGCGCGCAGCCCTTGCCGAAGTCCCTGGCGTCCGCGAAGTAGGCCGCCTCCTCGGCGGCCGTGTCGGGGGTGAGGTCGACGCGTTGGGTGGCCTCCTCCGTGCCCGCGTCGTCGCGGCACACCACGCCCGCGCTCGCCGACACCCCGCGGGGGTCGAAACCCACCAGGTCGTAGCGCGAGTTGAGCTTCTCGTACTCCACCGACGCGCGGGGCAGGAGATCGACGCCGGAGACTCCGGGGCCACCGAAGTTGAACAGCAGCGAGCCGAGGCGTCGGTCCTCGTCCCGAGCCGGGCGGCGGATCAGCGCGATGGGGATCGTCCCGCCCTCCGGGGCGTCGTAGTCGAGCGGGACCTTCACCGACGCGCACGTCCAGCCCTCCGCGCCCGCGCAGGGCTTCCACCGCGGACGCTGTTCGGTGAGCGCGCCGGGCAGCCCGTGGGCGGCGTCGCCCCGCTTCACCGGGGCGGATGCCGCGGGACGACCCTTGCCGTCCGCCCCCGCGTCACCGCCCGTGTCACAGGCCGCCAGCGCCCCGCCGGCCAGCGCCAGCGCCGCGGCCGCCGCGGCCGGCCTCGTCAGCAAAGACATTCCCTGCCCCCCGTGCATCGCCTGTCCGTTCCACTGCTGTGCCATCCTAGGTGCCGTCACCGACAGTGACGGCGGGCCCGCGATGCCCGGCCGGTGCCGGGCCCTCCGCGGGTCGTGCCGCCCGCCCGTCACCGGCAGACGGTGCCGGACGCCGGGACCTTGCCGTTCAGCAGGTACTGGTCCACCGCTGTCGCCACGCACTTGCTGCCGCTGTTGTAGGCGCCGTGGCCCTCGCCCTCGTACGTCAGCTCGATCCCCACGCCCTTGCCGAGCGCCTGGACCATCGCCCGGGCGCCCTCGTACGGGGTGGCCGGGTCGCCGGTGTTGCCGATGACGAGGATGGGGGCCGCGCCCGGCGCGCTGACGTCGGGCGTCTCCCACTGCCCGGGCACCGGCCAGTGCCTGCAGCCCATCAGCCCCCAGCCGAGGTAGTCGCCGAAGATCGGCGAGGCCTCGCGGAACTCGGGAAGCCTGGCCTTCGTCTGCGCCATCGAGTACCGCTCCTTGAAGTCCACGCAGTTGATGGCCGCGTTGGCCGCCTGGAGATTGCTGTACTGCCCTTCCCTGTTGCGGCCGTTCATCGCGTCGGACAGTGCGAGGAGCAGCGAGCCGTCGCCTCCGTCCGCCTCGTCGAGGCCCTGCTCCAGCAGCGGCCAGTACTCCTTGGAGTAGAGGGCCTGGGCGATGCCGTTGGTCGCCTGGGTCTGGGTGAGCTCGCGGTCGCCGATGCCGGGGATCGGCTTCTTCTCCAGCCGGTTCTGCAGGTCGATGACGAACTGCTGGATCTCCTCCGGCGTGCTGCCCGGCAGCTGGCAGGCGTCGCCCCGCGCGACGCAGTCCTTCGCGAAGTTGGTGAACGCCAGCTGGAAGCCCCTGGCCTGGCCGAGCGAGCCCTCCACCGCGGTGCTGGTCGGGTCGACGACGGCGTCGAAAACCGCCCGTCCGACCTTCTCCGGGAAGAGGTGCGCGTAGACGCCGCCGAGCTCCGTCCCGTAGGAGATGCCGAAGTAGTGCAGTCTGTCGTCGCCGAGTACCTGGCGCATCAGATCCATGTCCCGTGCGGCGTTGGTGGTGCCGACGTGGGGCAGGTCCGGGCCCGAGTTCTCCTCACAGGCCGCGTCGTACCTGCTCAGGTTGTCGCTGTAGGTCTTCTCCTCGGCGCTGTCGTCCGGGGTGGCGTCCTGGGCGTAGTACTGGTCCAGCTCCGGGTCGTCGAGGCACTCGACGGGCTGGCTGCGGCCGACGCCCCTCGGGTCGAAGCTCACCAGGTCGTAGCGGGCGCGCAGCCGCTCGAAGTCCTGTGCCGCCGCCGGCAGTGTGCTGACCCCGGAGCCGCCGGGACCGCCGAAGTTGAAGATCAGCGAACCGATCCGCTCGGCCTGGTCACGGGCCTTGGCCCGGATCAGGGCCAGCTCGATGGTCTCGCCGCCGGGCTTCGTCCAGTCACGCGGGACCTCCATGAAGGAGCACTCCCACTTCGTGCCGCCGGGCAGCGGAGAGGGCGCGGTGCCTCCCCCCTCGGCCTCCGAGGGCGCCGGGCACGGTTTCCAGTCGAGGTTCTGGCTGCCGAGGTCGCGGTCGTGCTGCTCCCCGTTTCCGCCTCCGCCTCCGCTGTCGGAGCAGCCGGCGGTGACGAGGAGCATGGTGGCGGTCGCGGTGGCCAGCAGGGTCCCGGCGCGCCGTGCGGCGCCGCCGCGGCGCCGCAGACCGTCGGTGCCGACGGCGGCGGGCCCGGCGTCGTCCGGCGTGGCTCCGTCCGGACGAAGGGCCTGAACGCCCCGGTACGGGCCGCGCGCCTCCGGCGGGCCGGGGGCGTCGGTGTCCCGGCCGTCTCCGCCCGGGTCGGGGCCGGCGGCGTGGCGGCCGGTCGGGGAGGTCGGCATGACCCCATCCTGCGGCCCCGGGCGGCGCACCGCCTGTCGGCGGCCGCCGACAGGCAAATCGGAAGAGCGACGGGTATG